>CBFGSB010000014.1:0-31350 GCA_965651325.1 uncultured Chromatiales bacterium
CCGGGGGGAGGGGTCTTCGGCGGCGTGCGAGGCAGGGATGCCGAGCCCGCAGGCCCACAGGGACGTGCTTGTGGCCGGCGCCGAAGGCCCCTCCCCCCGGTCGCGGCTACGCCTTGCTCAGCCGCAAACTCCGGCACCACTCAGGCTCAACCCCCCGCACCACTCAGGTCAGGCGCTGGCTGGCACAAGTTGCGGGGATTCAGGTCTCGGCAGCGGGTGCGGTGGCGGTGCGGAGGCGCCAGGCGTCGGCGACGGCGAGGGCGCTCATGTTGAAGATGCCGCGCGCGGTGGAGGAGGGTGTGACGATGTGGGCCGGCATGGCGCTGCCGGAGAGGATGGGGCCGATCATGAGAGCGCTGTTGACGCTGCGGATGAGCTCCATGGCAATGTTGGCGCTGTCGAGATTGGGCATGATCAGGAGGTTGGCGGCGCCGCTCAAGGTCGACAGCGGGTTGATGGTGTTGCGGAGCGCTTCGTCCATGGCGGACGTGGCGTGCATCTCGCCGTCGAGCTCGAGGTCGGGCGCGGCTTCCTGCAGCAGGCGCACGGCCTGGCGCATTTTGCGCGCGCTGGCGGCTCGCGAGGTGCCGAAGTTGGAGTGGGAGAGGAGGGCGACTTTCGGGCTGAGCCCGAAGTCGCGGATGCGGGCGGCGCAGGCGAGCGTGGTGTTGACGAGCTGCTCGGGGGACGGGTCCACCTCGACGTGGGTATCGGCGATGAACAGCGGCCCCTGCGGCAATATCAGCACGGCCATGGACGAGATGCGGTGACCGGGGCGGTCGGGGCCGATGATCTCGATGATGTGCCGGAGGTGCCGGTCGAAGCGGCCAACGGTACCGCAGATCATGGCATCGGCCTCGTTTTTCGCGACCATGCACGCGGCGATCACGGTGTTGTTGGTGCGCATGGCTTCTTTCGCGGCGTCGACGGAGACGCCACGGCGGCAGACGAGTGCGTGGTAGAACTGCCAGTAGTCGCGGTAGCGCGGATCATCCTGCGGGTCGACCAGCTCGAAATCGGCGCCCGGCACGATGCGCAGGCCGAGCCTTGATATCTTGCTGGCGACCACGTCCGCGCGGCCGATGACGATCGGGACGGCGATGCCTTCGTCGACCACTGACTGCACGGTCCGGAGCACGACCTCGTTTTCACCCTCGGCATAGGCAAGCCGCTCGTGGCTGCGCCGCGCGATGTCGATGATGGGTTGCATGAACATCGACGTGCGGTAGCTGAACGCCCGGAGCTGCCGGCGATAGGCTTCCATGTCCGCGATCGGCCGCTCGGCGACGCCCGACTCCATGGCCGCGGCGGCCACCGCGCTCGAGACTTCCACCATCAGGCGCGGATCAAACGGCTTCGGGATCAGGTAATCCGCGCCGAACCGCAGGGCGCGGCCCTGGTACGCGTTTTCCACCACGTCCGTCGACTCGCGTAGCGCCAGGTCGGCGATCGCTTCGACACAGGCGAGCTTCATGGCCTCGTTGATGGTGGTCGCGCCGACGTCGAGCGCGCCGCGGAACAGGAACGGGAAGCACAGGACGTTGTTCACCTGGTTCGGGTAATCGGAGCGCCCGGTGGCGATGATCGCGTCCTCGCGAGCGGCCAGCGCCGCTTCCGGGGTGATCTCCGGGTGCGGGTTGGCGAGCGCGAGGATGAGGGGCCTGGGTGCCATCCGGGCCACCATTTCGGGGCTCAGCACGTCGGGCGCCGACAAGCCGAGAAAAACGTCGGCGCCCTCGATCGCTTCGTCGAGCGTCCGCAGCGACGTCTCGCGCGCGTAGCGCGCCTTGTAGGGATTCATGCCTTGCCTGCGGCCGGCGTACACGACGCCGTCGAGGTCGACCAGCGTGATGTTCTCCTGCTTCAGCCCGAGGCCCACGAGCAGGTCCAGGCAGGCCAGTCCCGCGGCGCCGCCGCCGGTCGACACCAGCTTGATATCGGCCAATTCCTTTTCCGCGAGCCTCAATCCGTTCCTGATCGCCGCCGACGACACGATTGCCGTGCCGTGCTGGTCGTCGTGGAAAACGGGAATGCGCATGCGCCGGCAGAGCTCCTGCTCGATCTCGAAGCACTCGGGCGACTTGATGTCTTCGAGGTTGACGCCGCCGAACGTCGGCTCGAGGCTCGCCACGATGTCGATGAGCTTCGCCGGATCCTGCTCGGCGATCTCGAGGTCGAACACGTCGATGCCGGCGAACTTCTTGAACAGCACGGCCTTGCCTTCCATGACGGGCTTGGCCGCGAGCGGGCCGATCGCGCCGAGGCCCAGCACCGCGGTGCCGTTCGAAACGACCGCCACGAGGTTCGCGCGCGTGGTGTAGTTGGCGGCCTCGCGCGGGTCGTCCTTGATCGCCAGGCAGGGCCACGCCACGCCAGGAGAATACGCGAGGGCGAGATCCAGGTTGTTGGCAAGTGGCTTCGTCGGTGTCACTGCCAGCTTGCCGGCCGGCGGCTGGCGGTGATACCGGAGTGCACTTTGCTCGAGTGGATCGGTCATGGTGTTAGCTTACAGCACGATAGTGCACGCCCGGTCCGCGCAATCCGGACCGCGTCGATGACCGAATGCCGCCGGTGCCGCCCGAACCGCGTGCCACTATTGAGTCGAAAATGACAAAAAATACGGCTCCCGCTCCCGGATTTCGTGTGCGTTATTCGCGAAGGGGAACAGAAAAAAATACCATCCGACCGTGCGGTGCATCCAGCCTTTTTAATTATTGTGTCCGGGATCACGCAAATCCCCGGCTTTTTGCGAACTTCCAGTTAACGCCTGAAGCTACGCGGACGTGACTTTGCGCACGGCAAAACTGGCACGATCGTGCCACTTTCCCGGAGGCGATATTTGACCTTCGACTGGTCGGCGTTCACCATATGACATTCACCATCATGCGGAGCAACCGTTTGTTTCTTGGTGACTTTTCAGTGCGCTTCGACGACAGTCGCGCGGCGGCGCCGGCGACCCTGAAAACGAGAAGCTAACCGTGAACGGCTCTGAAGACGATACGACGCTCAGCCGTACCGTCGCGAGTACCGCGACGCTCAAGATCGCCAGCCTGCACTCCCTCGATCCATTCTATACGCCGCTCGAAGAACGCTTCGAGCGCATCACGCGGCTGGCGCGCCGCGCGCTTGCCGTCCCGATCGCCGCGATAACGGTCGTGGAGGACGGCCGCCAGTGGTTCAAGTCGGTGGCCGGGCTGCAGGTGAGCGAGCTGCCGCTCGAGAAAAGCCTGTGCGGCGAAGTGCTGAAGGATGGACGCACCGTCATCTCGGGGGATACGTTCGAGGATCTTTACCTGGCGGAGAATCCGCTCGTCCGCGGGAAACCGCACATCCGGTTCTACGCGGGCGCACCTTTGAAAAACTCCGACAAGAAGACGGTCGGCACGTTCTGTGTCATGGACATGAAGCCGCGCAAGCCGGACGCGAATTTCGGGACGATCCTTGGGGATCTCGCGGACATGGCCCAGCGCGAGCTGTTCTCGGTCGAGCTGAGCAATGCGCAAACGGCGCTGGTCTCGAAGCTCGGCCGTGCGCGGCGGCAGGCGATGTTCGACCCGCTGACGCGCCTCTGGAATCGCCGCGGCGGGACCGAGCTGCTGGATGCGGCGCTGCAGGACGCGCTGCGGCACGACCATACGCTCGGCATCTGCCTCGCTGACATCGACAACTTCAAACAGGTCAACGACCATTTCGGGCACCAGGTTGGCGACCAGGTGCTGCGCAGAATGGCCGGCGGGATCGTTGCTTCGGTGCGGCCGCAGGATATCGTCTGCCGTTACGGAGGCGAGGAGTTCCTCGTGATCGTGCACGACGTCGACGAAAGAGGTTGCATGGCCATTGCCGACCGCATCTGCAACGGCATGCGCAACCTCGCCATCCACACGGGAGGGGAGCCCCTGCCGGCCACGATCAGCGTCGGCGCGGCGCTCCGTGAGCGCGGCGAAACCCTGACCACCGAGCAACTGGTGGCCCGGGCCGACAAGGCGCTCTACGAAAGCAAGCGCGGAGGCCGCGACCGCGTCACGATGGGGCGCTAGTGTCCTGGTCCAGGTGCCGGTCGGCACCTGTCGGTCAGAGCAATCCTTCCAGGCTGTCGAGGTCGTTGATGACGCGCCACTCGCCGCCGGATTTCTCCACCCGCTGCTGCCAGCTCTGCAGCCGCGTGAGGTACTCCCTCGGATCGAGGTTGTCGGAGCGCAGCTTGGTGACGTTGAGCGCGATGACCTCGAAGCCATCGAGCTCGAACTCGATGTCACGGACGTAGCCGTCCTGCAGGTCTTCCTGCAGGTCGGAGAAGATCAGGACGGTCTTGCGCGCCGTCCCTTTCTCGTTCAGGAACTCCACCGCCTGCAGCAACCCGCCCGTGATGTCGGTATAGGGCGCCGAGTGCACCGAGTCGACGAACTCGCTGACTTGCTCCGCGAACAAGCGCTTCTGCCGGTTGATCGTGCTCGGCCGGTCGTCGAACGAGGTTTTTGCGACGATGTCTTTTTCGCTGAAGCTGCCGGTATCGATCCGCGCCACGGCGAAAGAGTCCGATGCCTCCAGGCGCGACAGCGTGTGCCGGATGATCTGCTCGGCCTTATCCAGTTCCCGGGCATAGGTGCCCGAGGTGTCGAGTAGCATGTAGACACCCGTGTTGCCCTGCTGCGCCGGTGAGCAGGCGACGAGGACCGCCGCCATCGCGCAGAATCCGGCGGCCAGTTTGCCTTGCAAGGAGCCGTTCATGTGCCTGCCCTCCGCAGCGCCGGTCCCCCGGCCTTGCCCGCGCTGCCGTTCTTCGCCTCCAGCCACAGCGGAATGAAGAGCGGCAGGTCATAAAGTTGCTCCGCGAGTGTTCCGAGGTAACGGAAAGCATTGCCCAGCAATCGCAGCAGTAGCGCCGTAATGCGCAGTAGCGCGATGCCCACCAGCCCGACGACCGTGCGCAGCGAATGCACGAAAGTCTCGAGCGGGATTGCCACGAAGGTCAGGGCGAAGGGCAGGATGAAGCCCATGCCCATCTGCGCCGCGGTCGTGATCCAAAGGTACTGGCCGCTGAGCGTGGCGGCCTCGTCGCCGCGCAGCAGCGCGTTGGTCGCGAGCTCGTCGTGTAGCAGCACCTCGCGCATGTAAGCGAGACCAGCCTCGACGCTCGCGAGCAGGAACAGGATCGTGAATGTGATCCAGACCATGCGGACGCGTATCTTGTCCGGCAGTGCGCCGATCACGGGGAACAGGCGCGTAATCCGGAGCGACTCCATCAGGAACAGGCCCATGGAGATCTCGACCATGATGATGACGAGTGCCGCGATGTCTGCCGTGCGCACGCCGCCGATCAGGCTGGTGCCGCCGACCATCTCCGCCATCGGCCGGGCGATGAGCGAGAAGTTGATCGTGGCCCCGCCGACGGCTACTGCCAGCACCAGCGCCGAGACGAAGAAGTACACCAGCGAGGACGATGACAGCACCGATACCGCGCGATCCTGCCCGGTCACGATGTCCTCGTATTCCTGCATGTGCCGATCGATGGCGACAGAGCGGTCGAGCAGGCTGTCCACGCTCTTTTGCACGTGACCGAGCGTCTGCTGGATCTGCCGCCACTCCGGACGCATGCGGTGCAGCAGCGTGTGTCGTTTGGCGCTCGCTTCGCGGTAGGCGGCCATCGCCTCCTGGTGCGCCTTGACCAAAGACTTGTGAATGTCGCCCAGCACGTTGCCGATGCCGACGCGGCCTTCGCGCGAATCGATCTTGGCCACGGCTTCGACTGCCTTTACCCAGCCCGGCGGGTCCGGCGGCACCTCGACCGCATCCTGGTGGTCGGTCTCGATCCGGTCGATGGAGTCCGATAGCGAACGGTGCAGCGCGGCGTAGTTCGACAGGTCTTTCCGGACCGATTCGCTGACCCGGTCGAACTCGCGCTCGATCACTCGTTCCTTGGCTTCGCGGCCGGCCGCGAGCAGCACTTCCCGGTTGCGCGTGCGCAGCCTGTCTTCGGTCTTGCCGACCGCTTGCGATGCCAGCCGCAGGCTCCGGTGCAGTGCGCCGGCCGCGGCGCGGATCACCCGATGGGCAGTAGGGCGCGCGAAGTAAAGCGCCGTGACGATCAGCACTATCCAGAGAAGTGCCGATACGACCGGCCACGGTGTGATGCTCAAGAGAAAGCTCATGCTGGTAACCCCGCCGTCGTAGTTCTTGTGAAACCGTAGACCGGTGGCTTTGCGAGGCTGCCTTTCGGCAGCGGTGCCTTTTTCAACGAGCCCAGCGTTCCACAGTCCCGAGCGGGGTGTCAACTGCGGCCACCGTATGCGGCTGCCGGTTCGGAATATGTTAAGAACCAGGGCGTTGCGTAGCGCCAACGGGTACGGCCGTTGCCGCGAAAGGACCGCGGCGGCGTGCGGGATTTGAGACGCAGTTTCCGGACCCGAACGCGGTCACCCGGTATCGTGACCGGTCCGTTCCCCGCGAGAATCGCGCTCCCGGAATGCGAACCGAATCCGCAACTGCCAACGTGTGCTTCCGCCCGGCAACGCGCCGCGGCCGGAGCATGCCCTGGCTGCTGTGTTGTTGCTTCGTTTTGCTCGCGTCGGGCTGCGCGTCGCTGGAGAAGCCGCCGGAGCCGGCGCCCGAGCCGCAGCCGGTGCGCGTGCCGGAGGAACCCGTAGCGGAACCCGCCCCGCCGCCGTCGGTGGTCGCCGAGCCGGAGGCGGTACCGGAACCCGCGCCGGAGCCGCTCCCGATGGCGGAACCCGAGCCCGGCCGCATCGCAATCGTCCTGAGCGACCGCTCACCCGCCTACGAACAGGTGGCGGTGGAGCTCGGGCGCTTGTTGGAGCGCTACCTGCTGTACAACCTGGCGGACAAGAGTCTGTCGCCTCGGGAAGTCTTCGCGGGAATCGCGGACTCCGATGCGAAGGTCGTGATTGCGATCGGTCGGCACGCCGCCGAGCAGGCGCTGTCGCTATCGCCGCTGCCGGTTGTGTTCTGCCAGGTTTTCAACATCCCCGTGGCAGCGAGCTCGGCGCCCGCCAGGCGCATTGCGTCGATTCCGCCGCTGTCGCCGCAGGTGCGCGCCTGGAAGCAGCTCAACCCGGGGCTCGCATCGATCGGCGCCATTCTCGGCGAAGGCCATGACGACCTCGTCGCCGAAGCCCGGGTGGCAGCGGCCGAGAACGGCATCGCGCTGCACCTGCGCACGGCGACCTCGGATCGCGAGACGCTGTACATGTTCAACCGCATGGCGCCGGACATCGACGGCTTCTGGCTGTTTCCCGACAACCGGGTACTGAGCGTCGCGATCCTGAAAGAGATGCTGAACTATGCGAGCCGGCACGGCGTGCAGGTCGCCGTATTCAACCCCAAGCTGCTGGAGCTCGGCGCCAGCCTGAGCGTCGCTACCGTCGATGCCGATATCGCGGCTACCGCCCTTGAAGTCGCGGACCGCATCATCGCCGGCGAGCTGGATACAATCCCGCTGCGGACGCCCCTGCATCAACTCGACGTGCGCTCGCCGAGCGCCACCGCGGCTAAGGGCATTCCGTGAATGCCCGTGTCCAATCCGTCGCGCGTCGGTGCGCCGCTGCCGCGCGCCGGATAGCTGCCAGGCTTACCCGGTCGGTGGCGGCGCTCTGCGGCCTGCCGTTCCGGCTCGTGGCGAGGACAGTCCGGTTCGCAAGGCGCCGGCCGCGCATCGCGGCCCGGCTGCGCCTCATGGCGGCACGCCACGCCGCCCGGCGGGCGCGCGCGCCGCGCGCCGGCAAGCGCGTGCTGATCCACGAAATCCTGTCGCTGCAGATCATGATAACCGCCGTT
This sequence comes from uncultured Chromatiales bacterium, assembly GCA_965651325.1. Classification (GTDB taxonomy): domain Bacteria; phylum Pseudomonadota; class Gammaproteobacteria; order Steroidobacterales; family Woeseiaceae; genus IDS-8. The sequence goes on from CBFGSB010000014.1 coordinate 7,792, forward strand.
ATCGGCACGCTGGCGATTGCGGGCCTCTACTGGGGCGGCCAGTGGGTGCTGCAGGACAACTACAGCCGCTGGGCGCTGCAGTGGACGGAGGAGTTGAACGAGCTGGGGGCGCCGCTGTACCTGCTGAACGACGAGGAAGTGATCCTGCGTCTCGAGAGCTTCATCGCGAAATATCCGGAGATCAATCGCGTCACCTATTACTTCGAGGACGGGTCCACGCTTTATTCGATCGACAATGCCGAAAGCGAGCCTCCGTCCCTGCGTCCACTAAGCGGCGACCAGCTCGAGGAATTGTCCGCGCTGGTCGGCACCGACAAGCCGTACCTGATCGACAGCAGCATTTTCGACGTGCGCAGCTTCCGCATCCTGGCGCCGATCTGGACCGAGGCGATCGCCGGGGACGGGCTTTTCAACTTCGATCCGGTGGCTGCGGCGGCCGACAGCGAACGCGACCTCGCCGGCTTCGTCGAGCTCGAGCTCGATTTCAGCTTCTTTCACGACCGTCTCGTCGCCAACATCAAGATTGCGACCTCGGTGCTCCTGGTCCTCCTCGTTATCTCCGGTTTTCTCGGCCGCCGAACGCTGCAGCGCGCCCTCATGGCTATTTCCGACCTGCAGCAGCCCATCGCGGAGCTTGCGAAAGGCAACCTGTCGGTTGAATTCAAGCCGGCGCAGCACCGCGAGATCTCCGAGATCGTCGAGGCGCTCGAGTCGACTGCCTCGGCGCTCGGCGAGCGAAACGAGAAGCTGTCCCGGCTCGCCAATCACGACGCGCTGACCGGGCTCTTCAATCGCCGCCGCTTCGCGGAGGAGCTGAAGAAGGAGATCCTCAAGGTCGCGACGGGCAAGAGGACGGGCGCGCTGCTGTTCATCGATCTCGACCAGTTCAAGTACGTCAACGATACCTGCGGCCACCCGGCCGGCGACCGGCTGATCCGCAAGGTCGCGGACCAGCTCGCGCGTTCGGTCGGGGAACGCGGGATCGTGGGGCGCTTTGGCGGCGACGAGTTCGTGGTGCTCGCGAGGGATGTGTCCCGGCGCGGTGCTCGCGCCCTTTCGGAATCCATCCTCGAGGACATGCGCCGCGTCGCGCACGTGGAGGACGACAACGTCTTTCACGTGCACTGCAGTATCGGCATCGCCATGATCGCTTCGGACCGGCTCGATCATGACGAGCTGATCGCGCAGGCCGACATCGCCTGTCGTGAGGCCAAGGCGTCGGGCCGTAACCGCCTGGCGTTCCACAGCATGTCCGGGCGCGAAGCGGAGCAGATGGTGGCCGACGTCAACTGGGTCAGCAAACTGCGCTCGGTTATCGACAATGACGGTTTCCAGCTTCGCTACCAGCCGATCGTCCGGGTGGACACCGGCCTGACCAGCCATCACGAAGTGCTGCTCAGGATGAAGAGCGACAACGGGCGGCTGATTGCGCCGGAAGCGTTCCTGCCGGCGGCCGTGCGCTTCGGCCTGATGGCCGAGATCGACACCTGGGTCGTGGAAGCAACGATCAGCGAGTTGGCGCGCTACCGGGTCGACACGCCCGACCTGCGCTTTGCGCTCAATCTCTCGGCGAATGCCTTCGAGGCGGAAAACCTGGTCGCCTGGGTGCGCTCGCAGCTCAACCGGCACGGCGTGCCCGCCGACTGCCTTACGTTCGAGATCACGGAAAGCCTGGCCGTGCGGCACCAGCCGCACGTCGAGAAGCAGATCGCCGGGCTGCGCGAGCTGGGCTGCCGGCTCGCGCTCGACGACTTCGGCACCGGCTACAGCTCGTTCAGTTACCTGCAGAAGCTGCCGGTCGACATCATCAAGATCGACGGCACCTTCATCCGCAACATCGTGGACAACCCGGTGGACCAGAAGATGGTGCGCCTGATCGGCGAGATCGGGCGGGAGGCCGGCATCGAAACGGTAGCGGAGTACGTGCAGAGCAGCGCGGCGTTTGCGCTCCTCGGCAAGCTCGGCATCGATTACGCGCAGGGTTATTACATCGGCCGGCCCACCGCCACACCGATACGCAAGCACATGCCGGTACCCCTCAACGTACGGGGCAGGAGCAGAAGGCGCAAGAGCACTGCGAAGCGCCGCTGAAGAAGCGCCCCCACGAGCATGAATGCCGCGCGGCCACAGGCAAGTTTTTCAGCCCGGGTTGCAAAACTTACAAGCCGGCACACGGCTCGAATGCGCATTGTTGCAGCGCGGGATTGGCGCATCTGCGCGGGCCGTTGGCACGCTTGTTGCAGCCGCGAACAGCAGTGACGCCCGCAAACCACCGCCAGGATGGAGGGTCTGCAGCACGCAGAATCACGACGATGACATTCTCAATCGTCGCGAACGATCGCGACGCGGGTTTTTGCGGATCCGCCGTCGCCAGTCGCTCGATCGCGGTCGGCGGAACAGTCACCTATTCAAGGACGGGTGTCGGTGTCGTGAACACGCAGCACCATGCCCATGTCGCGCTGGGGCACCGGGTGCTTGACAAGATGGAAAACGGCGAAGCGCCGCACGAAGCGTTAGCCAGGGTCCTCGACTCCGACGGCGCTGCCGCCGATTCCCGCCAGCTCATCGCTATCGACATCACCGGCCGCCAGGGGGGCTGGACCGGTAGTGACTGCGCGCCCGCGTGTCACCACGCATTCGGGGTCGGCTGTGTCGCCGCCGGCAATTATCTCGCCACGCCCGCCGTCGTGGATCGCATGATCGAAGCCTTTGAGCAGGCAGCGGATGCCGAGTTCGCCGCGCGCCTGCTGGCCGCCCTGCAGGCCGGCGAAGCAAGCGGCGGCGACCGACGCGGTCGGCAGGCGGCGGCCATCAGTGTAGTGGCGCACGCTGACAGCAAGTGCACGTCAGTCAACGTGGATCTGCGCGTGGACGATCATCCGAACCCCGTTGCCGAGCTGTCGCGACTCCACGAATTGTTCAAGCGCGAATTCGAGGATTGATTGTGCAAAGGAACGCGGCTACGCACTACGACGACAAGGGGCGTCCGCCCCTGCCGAATAACGCACCCGATGAGGGCCTCGGGTTGCTGGTCGGGGACTCGAAGCCGATGCGGCGCCTGTTCGAGGCTATCCGCGAGTGCGCGCCGGGTGACGCCTCCGTGTTCCTGACGGGTGAGAGCGGCTCCGGCAAGGAACGCGTTGCCCGTACGATTCACCTGTTGAGTCCGCGCGCGAAACACGGCTTCGTGCCCCTCTTCTGCGGTGCCCTCGCGCCGGAATTGCTCGAGAGCGAGCTGTTCGGGGCCGACAGGAGCTTCCCGGGCGGTGCGCGCGATCGCGCAGGCTACCTGCAGCGCGCGTCGGGCGGCACGCTGTTCCTGGACGACATCACCGAGATGAATGCCGGCTTGCAGGCGCGGTTGCTGCAGGTGCTGGAAGGCAACGGCGCCTCGGGCGGGCGCCGGGGCCCTGCCGGCGATGCCCGGATCATCACCGCCACCAGCATGGACCCCGAGGAGGCTGTGGATCGCGGGCGCCTGAACGCCGACCTGTACCGCCGCCTCGCGCAGGTTCGTATCCGCGTTCCGACACTGAAGGAGCGCGGCGAGGATATCGTCACGCTGGCCGAGCATTTCTTGCGGGAATACAACGCCGAGACCGGCGCCGAAAAGGAATTCGAGGACGACGCGCGCGATGCGCTGCGAGCGCACGACTGGCCGGGCAATGTGCGCGAGCTGAAGGACGCCGTGCGCCATAGTCACCTGCTCGCCGGGGCGACGATCAAGCTCGAGGACCTGCCGGGAAGGGTCTCGTCGGCCGGCCCGGGCAACGAGGACTACATCCGCGTCAACGTGGGGACGCCGCTGTCGGAAGTGGAGCGGCGCGCGATCCTCTCGACCCTCGAGCACTACGACGGCGACAAGAAGAAGGCCGCCGACACGCTCAAGATCAGCCTGAAAACCTTGTACAACCGCCTGAAGCAGTACAGCGACCCGCAATAACCTTGGCTCCCCGCGGACGCTAGGACGCCCTGTCGGGAAACCTGAGTTTCGCGTGCTTGCCCTGGTCGTTCCCGAGCGTCCGGCCCGTGATCATGGCTGTCGCGGCGTCGAACATGAACCTGACCGCCTCGACGCCTGAGCGGTCCCAGTACTCCGCGAAGGTCGGCACCACTTCCAGCAGGACCAGCGTGGGATCGTTCCTGCCCTTGGGGAACCACAGCTCCTGGATGTCGTTCCACAGCTCGTCGATCCGTTCCGGGTCGCGCGTGGCGCGCACCGTGCCCGAGATGGAGAGGAACGTCGAGCCCGCCTGCATGGCGACGTTGACGTCCGGGTAATCGGTGATTTCCTGGAGCTTCGCGCTGTCGACGCTGGTGATGAACCAGACGCGGCCTTCCCCGGTGCGATCGGCAATGGCCATGGGCCGCGAGCGCAGCTCGGAGCCCCGCTGGGTCACGAGCATCGCGTGGTCGAAGGATTCGAGGATCTCGAGGAATTCCCCTGCGTGGTCCTCCGCCATGGTGGCTCAACTCCGAGGTGGGTGATGCGCATCGTGGTGCAATGATCGTGCCACGGACGGACGGCTCCGGCCGCGCGATCACTTTATACGGAGGCTCCCTAAGCGTTCAGCAGGCGATCGAGGTCGCCGATGTCCAGCACCGGCGAGGCGTCGATCGCGTCCGCGTCCAGCAGCGCGGAGACCCGCTCGAGCGCCGTGATCACCAGAGCCTGCTCCCAGTCTTCGAGCTCGCGAAAGCGCGCCCGGAAACGATCGTGCAGCACATCCGGCGAGTCCGCCACCGCCTGCCGGCCGGCGGCCGTGGGCTCGATCCAGATGCGGCGCCGGTCCTCGGTGTCGCGGCGGCGCGTGACGAACTGCCCCCGTTCCAGCTTGTCGACCAGGGACGTCACCGTCGCCTGCGTGAGGCGCGCCGAGCGCGCGAGCGTGCTCGGCGATACCTTGCCCTCGCGCACCACCTGCTGCAGGAGGATGAACTGCGACGTGGTGAGCCCCGTCCGGCTCGCCAGCCGCTTCGAGTTCAGTTCGGTCGCGCGCAGGATGCGCCGCAGCGCGACCAGGGCGGTCTCCGAGCGTTCTTCCATGGTCCGGTTGCCTGTAATCGTCGTCACGGCTTTGTGGCAGAAATTCGCGCCGTCCGCCATTGAGCAGGGACGGCAGTGTCCCTATATACTTCGAGAACCAAACAGGTTTTGCGTGGTTTTTTGGCCAATATCGTGGATTGGGGTTTCAACGTCCGGAGTATTTAGTTAGACTAACAAAATATTCCATGATACACACTCCACGAGACAAACGCGCACCGGGAGATGCCCCGGAGCGCTCCGCCACTCTCACGTTCAGGCCTCCCCGGGCAATGGACGCCGCGCGCGTGCACGGCCTGGTGGCCGCCTCCCCCCCGCTCGACCGGAACTCCATGTACTGCAACCTGCTGCAATGCACGCACTTTGCGGACACCTGCATCCTGGCAGAGCAGGGCGAGCGGCTGCTGGGCTGGATTTCCGCCTACCGTCCGCCCGCGGAGCCGTCCACCCTGTTCGTCTGGCAGGTGGCGGTGCATGCGGATGCGCGCGGTACCGGTCTCGCCGGCAAGCTGCTCATGGCGCTGCTCGGGCGCGCGGCGGAACGGCCGGTCCGCTTCGTCAAGACGACCGTCACGCCGGACAACGACGCTTCACGCGCCCTGTTCCGCTCGGTCGCGCGCCGCGCGAATGCCCCGCTGCGGGAGCAGCCCGGCTTCGAGAAGGAGACCCACTTCCGCGGTCGCCACGACAGCGAACGCCTGATCGTGATCGGCCCGATTCCGGAGGCGCAGCGGCGCATCTCCTCCGCGGCCTGACTGCCCCGGTTTTCGAAATCAAGCAAGAGGAACACATGACTGCAACAGACAGTAAGACTGGAGAACCCGCTATTGAAACTTTCGAGCTGCTCGAGTCACAGGTTCGCAGCTACTCGCGCAGCTTCCCGGCGATCTTCGACCAGGCCCGCGGCTCGACGCTTCGCGCGCGCGACGGCTCGGAGTACCTGGATTTCCTGATGGGCTGCTCCACGCTGAACTACGGGCACAATCACCCGGCGCTGAAGCGCGCGCTCCTCGACTACATCGAGAGCGACGGGCTGACGCACAGCCTCGACATGTACTCGAAAGCCAAGGAACGCTTCCTGGTCGAGTTTTTCGAGACGATCCTGAAGCCGCGCAATCTCGATTTCGTGGTGCAGTTCCCGGGGCCGACCGGTGCTAACGCCGTCGAGGCGGCGCTCAAGCTGGCGCGCAAGGTCACCGGCCGCCACAACGTCATAGCCTTCACCAACGGGTTTCACGGCGTGACCCTGGGCGCGCTCGCCTGCACGGGCAACCAGCACCACCGCGACGGCGCCGGCACCCGGCTGGACGGGGTCACGCGCATGCCGTTCGACGGCTACCTCGGTCCGGGTATCGACACCGCGGACTATCTCGACAAGGTGCTCTCGGACCCGTCCAGCGGCGTCGACGCGCCGGCGGCCGTGATCGTCGAGACGGTGCAGGGCGAGGGCGGCATCAACGTAGCCGGCTACGAATGGCTGCAGGCGATTGCCGCGATCGCGCGCAAGCACGGTGCGCTGTTCATCGTGGACGACATCCAGGCAGGAGCCGGGCGCACCGGCACCTTCTTCAGCTTCGAGCCCGCCGGCGTGCGGCCGGACATCGTCACCATGGCGAAGTCCGTCTCTGGCTACGGGCTGCCGCTGGCGCTGGTCCTGATCGATCGCCAGTTCGACCGCTGGTTGCCCGGCGAGCACAACGGCACGTTCCGCGGCAACTGCCACGCGTTCGTCACGGCGCGCGCCGCCCTGGAAACCTTCTGGCGCGACAGCGCCTTCGAGGCGGCGATCTTCGACAAGAGTGAGTTGCTCGCGCGCCGCCTGAACGAGATCGCGCGGCAGGCGCGGCCGCACCGCCTCACCGTGAAGGGCCGCGGCATGATGCGCGGCCTCGAAATGCCCTCCGGCGAGATCGCCGCCGAGATCGTGCAAGCCGCTTTCGAACGCGGCCTCGTGATCGAGACGAGCGGGCCGAACGACGAGGTCGTCAAGTGCCTGATCGCGCTCACGATCGAGGACGAAGAGCTCGAGAGGGGGCTGTCCATACTGGGAGACGCCGTGCGCGCCGTGCTGGAAAAGAGCGAGCGCGCCGCGGCCTGAATGAGAGGAATGAAGAGATGATCGTTCGAGACCTTGCAAAGGAAAAGGACACGCGCCGCAACGTGCACAGCGACGGCTGGAACAGCGTGCGCCTGCTGTTGAAAGGCGATCGCATGGGCTTTTCCTTTCACATCACCACCATTCACGAAGGCGCCGAGTTGCCGATGCACTACCAGAATCACCTCGAATCCGTCTATTGCGTGGCGGGCGAGGGTTCGGTCGAGGACGTCGCGACCGGAGAGGTGCACCCCATCCGTCCCGGTGTCATGTACGCGCTGGACAAGAACGACCGGCACGTGCTGCGCGCGTCGACGGAAATGACTATGGCCTGCGTTTTCAACCCGCCGCTGAGCGGGCTGGAGGTGCACGACCAGAGCGGCGCCTACCCGTTGGAGGCGGAGGCGATCCCGGCATGACCAGCGACATGAGCCGCGAAGACCTTTATCCCTCGCGCGTGCACGACGAGCCGCGCATTCTGCAGCGCCGAGACGACGTGGTGTATGGCGACTGGACGCCCAAAGCCCCGCTTACGGAAGAGCAGACGCAGCGTTTCGCGCGCGACGGCTTCCTGGTTCTCGCGGATCTGTTCGATCCGCGGGAAATCGAGACGCTTTGCGCGGACGCCGACGCCCTGCGTACCTCGCGCCGCGCCACGCTCGATCCCGACACGGTGATTGCCGAGCCGAGTTCCGGCGCCGTGCGTTCGGTCTTCAAAGTGCATGCGCAGAGCGCGGTATTCGGCCGCCTCGCGGCCGATACGCGGCTGGCGGACATCGCACGTTTCCTGCTCGACGACGACGTGTACCTGCACCAGACGCGCATGAACTACAAGCCCGGCTTCCAGGGCAAGGAGTTCTACTGGCATTCGGATTTCGAGACCTGGCACGTCGAGGACGGCATGCCGCGCATGCGAGCGCTGTCGATGACGGTGCTCTTGACGGAAAACACCCCGCACAATGGGCCGCTGATGCTGATGCCCGGCTCGCACCGGCACTTCGTCGCCTGCGTCGGGGAGACCCCGGATGAGCATTACAAGCAGTCGCTCCGCAAGCAGGAATACGGCGTGCCGGACGACGAATCGCTGACTTTCCTGGCGCAAAACGGTGGCATCGAAGCGCCGGTCGGGCCACCCGGCACGGTGATCCTGTTCGACTGCAACACGATGCACGGTTCCGCCAGCAACATCACTCCGTTTCCGCGCAGCAACGCGTTCATCGTCTACAACGCGGTATCGAACGCAGTGGAAGCACCCTTCGGACCGGCGACACCGCGCCCGGAGTTCATCGCCACGCGCCAGTCGATAACCGCGGTTCGCCCCGTCGCGGGCCCGCTGCTGTCGAACGCGGCTTGAGAGGCTGCATGAGTAACTCCACGCGCGCGCGTCACACCGTCGAGAAGATCGGCGGCACGTCAATCTCCGACACGGAATGCATGCTGGGCAACATCCTGCTGGGCGATCGCCGCGGCAGCGAGTTGTACAACCGGATCTTCGTCGTCTCGGCCTATGCCGGTATCACCGACATGCTGCTAGAGAACAAGAAGACCGGTAAACCCGGCGTGCACGCCCTGTTCGCGGATTCCGAATCGGAATGGGACTGGGGCGATGCCATCAGCGAAGTCGGCAACCAAATGCGGCGCATCAACGCCGAGATTTTCGGCGAGCATCCCGATTGCCGCACCGCCGACCGGTTCGTGCGCGAGCGCATAGAAGGCGTGCGGAGCTGTTTGCTCGACCTGCATCGGCTCTGCTCCTACGGCCACTTCAACCTGAACGAACATTTGAACACCGTCCGCGAGATGCTGGCCGGGCTCGGCGAGGCGCACAGCGCGCACAACACCACGCTCCTGCTGCGGCAGCACGGCGTTGATGCGGTGTTCGTCGACCTCACCGGTTGGCGTGACGAGTCGTACCCGACGCTCGACGAGAAGATCCTGAGCGCCATTCCGCAGCTCGAGCTCGATCGCATGCTGCCGATCGTCACCGGCTACGCGCATTTCGAAGGCGGCGTCATCGAAAAATTCGGGCGAGGCTACAGCGAGGTGACGTTCTCCCGCATCGCGGTGCTGACGCAGGCGCGCGAAGCGATCATCCACAAGGAATTTCACCTGTCGAGCGCCGATCCGAAGCTGGTCGGCGTGGATCGCGTGAAGAAGATCGACCGCACGAACTACGATGTCGCCGACCAGCTCTCGAACATGGGCATGGAAGCGATCCATCCGGGTGCGGCCAAGGGGTTGCGGCAGGCAGATATCCCGCTGCGCATCCGCAACACCTTCGACCCGGGGGACGCAGGCTCGGAAATTTGCGGCGACTACGTCTCGCGGACACCGCGCGCCGAGATCATAACCGGCATGAGAAGCGTGTTTGCGCTCGAGTTCTTCGAGCAGGACATGGTGGGCGTAAAAGGCTACGACGCCGCGATTCTCGAGACGCTCAAGAAACACCGCGTCCGGGTTGTGACCAAGACATCGAATGCGAATACCATCGTGCACTACCTTGCCGGTTCCCTGCGCGCGGTACGCCGCGTCAGCAACGACCTGCAGAAGACGTTCGAATCGTCGCGTATTTCAGTACGCAAGGTGGCCATAGTCACGGCCATCGGCAGCGATCTCGACGTGGCGGGCCTGACGGCCAGCGCGGTGGGCGCGCTCGCCGGCGCCGGTATAGAGGTGCTGGGACTGCACCAGCTCATCCGCAACGTGGACATCCTGTTCATCCTGGCGGAAGAGGACTTCGAGAAAGCGATCATTGCGCTGCACGAGGCGCTCATCGAACGGCGCGAGCCTGGCAGCAAGTCGTCGCGCCGGGCCGCGTAATCCGCTACTCCATTCACCGCCGCAACGCGCCGGCGATTCTAAAAGCCCTCGAGGAGGAATTATGTTGACGGTAACCGAGACCGTACTGAAGCAATTCGACCGCGCACTCGCGAAAGCGGGCGAATCCGAAAGCGGCGAGCGCTGCCTGCGCATCGTGCGCGGCGAGGATGCCAACCTGTCGCTCGCCCTGCAGTCGCCGGAGCCCGACGATACCACCTACGACTACGAAGGCCGGACGGTGCTCGCCGTGCCGGAGGTGTACGCGGACTTCTGCGCCGACAAGACGCTCGATATGAACGAGGAGGGCAGGTTGATCCTGTCCTGACCGGGTTCTACTCGCCGTCGGTGAGGTCCTCGAACACGCCCTCGATAGCATCGACCGTATCGTCAACTGCCAGGACAGCCGCGACGCCGAAGATGGCGGCACCCAGGGCAACGTTCTTCCACACGGAGAACTTCTTCACCCGGACGTTCTCGATGTCGTCGTTGTCGATTTTCTGGAGAATGCCGGTCTCGTCGGTTCCGGTCAGCCCGTCCGAGCTCCACGCGTCGAAGGCGAGCTCGCGCAGGCGGCGCGCGCGAGTCCCGGATCTTCCCGACGTTCTGGCCATGGCCGTCTCTCCTTCTCGTTGTTGTTGACCGCGGCGGCGTTGCGGGGCCGCGCTGTAGCATGCTATTACTCGTTGCCGCGTCTTGCCAGCTGCGGGACAACGCATGCCCCTACAGAATCCGGTCATCGTCCTCCCCGGGATCACCGCGACCACGCTGGTCGACCAATACCCGATCAATGCGGACGAGATCTGGTCGATGGTCTTCAACAGGGAGTACGCGCGCGTCGCACTGCACCCCGACGATCTCCGCTACGACGCCATCGAGCCCGCGCAGGTCGTGGCGGGCCGGGTCTTCCCGGTCTACGACGATCTCGTCAAGGCACTGCGCCACGAGCTGTCCCAGCAAGCCGACCAACCCACGCCGGTCTTCGCCTTTCCCTACGACTGGCGCATGGACGTGGCCCTCACGGCCGTGCGCCTCAGGTCGTTCGTCGAAGAGGTTCTCGCCCGCACGCGCCTGCTGAAGCATTACGGGAACGGCAGCGAGCTGAAGGTCGACCTCGTCGGGCATTCGATGGGCGGCCTTGTCATCTGCGAGTACCTCGCGCAGTTCGGCCGGCGCGCCGACGTGGGCAAGGTCGTGACCATCGGCACACCCTACCTGGGATCGGTCGAGGCGATCGTGAAGATCGCCACCGGGCTAAGCTTGTTGACCGGCGGCGAGCCGAAAGAACGCGAGCGGGAAACCGCCCGCGTTACGCCAGCGCTGTACCAGCTCTTCCCGAGTTACACCGGCGCGATAGTCGATCGGGCGGGCCGTGACGTCGACGCCTTCGATCCGGCAAATATCCAGGGCAGCGTGCTCGAGAGCCTGGCCGAGTTCGTGCGGCTCTACTCGGTCGGTACACGCGCGCGTGACCGGGGCGCCAAGGCGAAGCAACTGCTCGGCGACCTGCTCGATTGGGCGCGCAAGCACCGCGAAACCGTTACCGGATTCAAGTCCTCGCAGGCCGGCATGGCGCAGTCCGACTGGCTGGTCATCGCCGGCGTCGGCCAGAGGACCCGCCTGCAACTCAGCTTCGACGACAGCCGGCGCGGGCCGCGTTACGTCATCGACGACGGGCAGTTCGTGAACGAGCTGGGCGCGCTCGATCCCCGGTCGCACCGCACCGGTGACGGCACCGTGCCGCTGGCGGGCGCCCTGCCGCCGTTCCTGCCGGCATCGAAGCTGGTGTGCGTGACCGAGGACGACCTGAACTTCTTCGAGCTGCGCGACAAGCTGCTGGTGGAGGTGGGCGGCATGCATGGGCTGCTGCCGCGCATCAACCTCGTGCAACGGCTGGTGACGAGGCACCTGCTGCCGGGCTATCGCGGGGACGTGTGGGGACGCCGGGTGCCGGGCAGCAACACATGGAACCCGCCGATAAGGAACCTGCCGGAGAAATCCTACCTGTAACGCGAGAACCGATCAGTTCTCGAGCAGCGGAAAGCGGCTCGCGATCTTGTCCCCGGTGAACTGCGCCACCCAGCCTTCCGGGTTGTTGAACAGCCGGATCGCGGTGAAGCGCGGCCGCGGTCCCATGTCGAACCAGTGGCGCGTGTTGGCCGGCACGGAGATCAGGTCGTCCTGTTCGCACAGCATCGAATACACCTTGCCGTCCTTGTGGATGACGAACAGGCCCTGCCCGCGCACGAAGAACCGCACCTCGTCCTCGCTGTGCGTGTGCTCTTCCAGGAACTTGCGGCGAAACGCGTCCTTCTCCGGATGCTCGGGGCTCATGCTGACGACGTCGTACGCCTGGTAGCCGCGCTCGGTGACCAGCCGGTCGATCTCATCGCGGTAGGCCTCGATGATGGTGTCACTGTCGGCATCGTCGGCGAGCATGCGACCGGCGCGCCAGCGTTCGAAGCGAATGCCCGCCGCCCCGAGCTCGTCGGCAATGCGGCCGAAGTCGCTCGTTTCGACGAGCGGCGTCGCGGGGTCGGATTCGGTGTAAACGGTGAGTGTGCTCATGCTCGTTCGATTCTACTCAAATCAGGATGCCGGTGAAATCGCGCGCAACGGGATGACGTCCCTCGGGGACGGCCTCCTCGCGCGCAAGCTGCAGCGTCCGCATGCCGGCGGCCGCGGCCGCATCCAGCTCTTCCGTCACATCCGACAGGAACAGGATGGACTCCGCGGCCAGGCCGATATGCCTCGCGATCGCGCGGTAGGAACCTGCTTCGCGCTTGTGCCCGATAGTGGTGTCGAAATAGCCCGCAATGAACGGCCTGAGGTCGCCGGCGTCGCTGTGGCCGAACAGGAGCTGCTGCGCCTTCACCGAGCCGCTGGAATAGATGTAAATCGCCGCGCCGCGTTCGCGCCAGCGGCGGAAGGCAGGCGCGGTGTCGGCATAGACGTGACCGGTGAAGTCGCCGTTGCGATAGCCGTGCTCCCACACGAGCCCCTGCAGTGCCTTGAGCGGCGTCGCCTTGCGGTCTTCCGCGATCCACTGCAGCAGGATCTGGGTCACTCGTTCGCGGTCCGCCTGCGGCTCGCCCGCGTCCGCGCGAACGTCCTCGAGCAGCCTGGCGACCGCCGGCTCGTGCGCATGCTCACGCACGAATGTGGGCAGGCGCTCGGCGGCATAGGGAAACAGCACGTCGTGGACGAAGGCAATGGAGCTCGTCGTGCCTTCGATGTCGGTGAGGATGGCCGCGATAGCGGTCACGGCGCGGCTCCCTGGAGCAGCCGCTCCTGCCATACGCAGGCGAGCAGGAACTCGAGGCCTTCCAGGTGGCGCCGCGCGCTGTCGAGGTCGTCGCCCCAGGCATACAGGCCGTGGCCGCGCACCAGGAAGCCGTGAGCGCGGAGATGCCCGAGTGCGTAGCGCTCCCGCACGACAGACGCGAGCCGGGCCATGTCCTGGCCGTTCTCCAGCAGCGGCAGGACGATCCGTTCTTCGTGAGAGGCGACGCCTTCGATCGATTTCTGCATTTCGAAGCCTTCGATGACGAGGTCCCGCGTCGCCGCGCGTGAGACTACTGTCGACGTCACCGAGTGCGTGTGCAGTACCGCGCCCGCGGCGTCGTCCAGCGCGTAGACGGCGACGTGCAGCGCGGTTTCTGCCGAAGGCCGCAGGCGGCGGTCGACGGGAACGCCGTCCAGGTCGCAGAGCATCAGGCCGTCCGCCGTCAGCCGCGCCTTGTCCGTCCCCGAGCGCGTGATCAGCAAATGCGCATCGTCGGCCCGCAGCGAAAAATTGCCGCCGGTGGCGAGGCACCATTGGCGCTCGCCGAACAGGTGAGCGACCTCGCAGAGCGCCTGCGCTTCCGCCTCGAAGTCGTCAACGGTGCGTATCATGCGGTGCCCGCGATGCGCAGCATCGCCTCCAGGCTTCGTTCCACGTCCTCGTCGGTCGTCGCCCAGGACGAGATGCTGATGCGCATGGCGACGCGGCCTTGCCACTCCGTGCCGCTGCACCAGCAGGTGCCGTCGTTCTGGATACCGGCGATCACCCGCCGCGTCTCGTCCGGCCCGCCGAAGGACACCAGCACCTGGTTCAGCACGACGTCGTTCAGGATTTCGTAGCCGCCCTCGCGCAAGCCCGCGGCGAAACGCCGGGCGTGCCGGCAGCAGCGCTCGACCAGCTCGCGCAACCCCGAACGGCCGAGCGTGCGCAGCACCGCGTACACCGGCACGGCGCGGGCCCGCCGCGACTCCTCCGGCACGTACTCGCGCGGATCGCGCTCCTGCGGCGATTCCTGGATGTAGGCTGCCGCGAGCGTCATCGCCCCGCGGTGGGCATCCGGGTGCGCGCACAGCACGATGCCGCAGTCGTAGGGCACGTTGAGCCACTTGTGCGCGTCGGTGGAAATCGAGTCGGCGTGCTCTATCCCGGCGAGGAGATGCGCGAGCTCCGGGCTCGCGGCGGCCCACAACCCGAACGCACCGTCGACGTGCAGCCAGGCGCCGGTATCGCGCGCCTCGCCCGCGATCGCCTCAATCGGGTCGAACGCCCCGGTGTTGACGTTGCCGGCCTGCGTGCAGATGACGCACGGCCCGGAACCCTCACGCAGCGCGCTTTTGAGATCGTCCAGCCGCATCCGGCCCTGCCGGTCCGCGCGCACTCGGCGCATGCTGTTGACCCCGAGGCCCAGCATCCGGAGCGAGGTGGCGATGGAGTAGTGCGATTCCTCGTTGACGAGGAACCGGATCGGGGGCGCTCCGTACAGGCCGTCCGCTTCCACGTCCCAGCCTGCGGCTTGCAGCGTGTGACGCCGCGCGGCAGCGAGCGCCGTGAAGTTGGCCATGGAGCCGCCGGTGACGTAGCCGGCGGTCCAGGAATCCGGCAGCCCCACGATCTCCCGGATCCAGTCGCTGGCCACCTGTTCGACGGCTGCGTTCAGGGGCGAGAGGATGTGCAGCCCGGAATTCTGGTCCCAGCCGGACACGAGGAAGTCCGCCGCGGTCGCCACCGGCAGGCTGCTGCCCACCACGAAGCCGAAAAAGCGCCCTCCCTGGGTGGCGACGGTGCCGTCGCACGCGGCCGCGGCCAGCTCGTCGATCACCTCCACGGCGTCCCGGCCGGCTTCCGCGAGCGGCCCGCCGAGCCGGCGCCGCAGTTCGCCCTCGGCGACCGTCGCGCCGACCGGACGGTCATTCACGCCTTCGAGGTAGCGCCTGGCCTGCTGTGCCGCATTCTGAAGCAGTGCATCACGTTCCGTCATAGAATGGTTCCTGCCCGGTAGGGGAGCCTGGACCCTAATATACCCGCACCCATGCGCAATCTTCTCTCGGAACTCAAGCGGCGCAATGTTCACCGCATCGCCGCCGCTTATGCGCTCTCGGCATGGATCCTGATCGAAGCCGGATCCGTGCTGCTGCCCACGTTCGGCGGCTCCGAGCGGCTGTTCCAGGGTTACGTGGTGCTCGTCATCGCGGGTTTCGTCGTCGCGGTGGTCCTGGCGTGGATCTTCGAATGGACGCCGGAGGGCGTGAAGGTCGACCGGCCGCAGGATCGCCCCGCGCCCGAAACACCGCGGACGCGGCACCGGCTGAACTACGCGATCATCGCCCTGCTCGCGATCGCGCTGACCGTCTCGATCACGCTCAATCTCACTGAAACCCCGCCCGCTGTGCCTGCCGCCACCGCACCGCGCTCCATCGCCGTCCTGCCGTTCGAGAGCCGCGGCGGCGAGGCCGGCGACACGCTGTTCGCCGATGGCATCCACGATGACCTGCTGACGCGGCTGGCGAACATCAAGTCGCTCAAGGTCATCTCGCGCACCTCGGTGATGGAATACCGCGGCACGACCCTGAATGTGCGCCAGATCGGCGAAGCCCTGGGCGTGGAGACGGTGCTGGAGGGTTCCGTCCGGACAATCGGCGACAACGTGCGCGTCAACCTGCAGTTGATCGACGCGACCACCGACGAGCATCTCTGGGCGCAGACCTACGACCGGCAGCTCACGCTCGAGAACATCTTCGCCATCCAGAGCGAGATCTCGGAAGCGGTCGCCGCCGCGCTCGAAACCCGGCTGTCCCCGGACGAGCGGCTTCGTGTCACCGCCGTGCCGACGCAGGACCTGCGCGCCTACCGCCTGTACAAGGAAGGCAGGCAGAACCTCTACCAGCGCCAGCTCGAGTCGCTGCGCAACGCGCGCCGGCAGTTTACCGAGGCCGTGACGCTCGATCCGGGTTACGCGGAGGCGCACGCCGCGCTCGCCGAGAGTGTGCTGCTCCTGTGGAACAATCACCGGGCGATAGCCGTGGACGAGGCGTTTGCCGCCACCGAGGCGAGCCTCGACCGCGCGCTGGAGCTCGACCCGAACCTCGCGGACGCGTACGCGATCCTCGGGCTCCTGAAGCAGATGCAGTGGCAGGAAGACCGTACCGGCGACGGGAATGTGGCCTCGGAAGCCGCGTTTCGCCGCGCGCTCGAGCTGAATCCGAACCACGCCAGCGCCTGGATGTGGTTCGCTTCCCTGCGCAACGACGAGGAGCGGCTGGACGAGGCGATCGAGCTCTACCAGCGGGCAATGGAGCTGGACCCGCTCGCGCGCGTTCCCTATGCGAACCTGCCCCTGATCTACGCCAAGCGCGGCCAGGATCGCGCGGCGATGAGCCTGTGGCTCGAGGCGCTGCGGATCCATGGCGACTGGCCGGTCGTGCACCAGTACATCACCGCCCACCTGTGGGGGCTCGGGCGCCTCGACGAGGCTTATGCCTGGTACGTGAAAACGATGGAGCTCACCGACGATCCGCTGGCCGGCGGGAACACCAACATCGGCATCCTGGCGGACCTGGGTGAGTACGACAGGGCTATCGCGGCGTTGGATGCCTTCCCCGAAACGCACCTGCTCGCGCCGTCCGTACCGGGGTTCAGGTTGTTGCTCGCGGGCGAATACCGGCAGGCGCAAAAACACTTCGTGCGGCTGATCCAAGAGAGAGCGATGCCGCCGAATCTCCTTTACGACCTCGCGTCGGATTCCGCGCTGCTCGCCGGCGATTTCGGGACCGCCCGTAGATACGCGCTCGCGGCCGATCCGCTGCTTGCCGGCGATGCGGCAGCGGCCGTCGATCGCCAGACGGCACGGAACGCGGTGAAGCTGGCGTACATACACCTGCGGGAAGGGCGCACGCAGGACGGCACGCGGCTCCTGCACCAGGCGCTGGACGCGATCCGCGGGCTGCCGCGGCTCGGCAGTTTCGGGTTCGGCATCCGCGACGTGCAGATCTACGCGCTGCTCGGCCGGCGCGAGGATGCGCTGAATGCGTTCCGCGAGGCGGTGGATGCGGGCTTTCGCGGCTCCGTCCTGTTCGACGGCTGGCCGCTGGAGGTCGATCCGTACCTGGACAGCATCCGCGACGAGCCGCGTTTCCGGGCGATGGTCGCGGAGCTCGATGCGCACGTCGAGGTCATGCGCGACCGGCTGTTCGAGGCGGAGGCCACGGGCGACTTCGAATCGCTAAGGATGCGGGCGGAGACGATCTGAAGGTCAGTTCGCCAGGTCGGAGGGCTCCACCGGCGTCGACAGCAGTTGCTCGAAACGCTCCCATCGTTCTTCCGCATTGTCGGCGCCGCGCTCGACGTACTGCTTTACCAGGTCCTGGCCCAGGTTGTAATTGATGACGTAGCTGCGGTAGGTGTCGAAGAAGTCCACCCGCTGGCGCGCGCGTTCCGGTGACGTCAGCGTGTAGTCCACGAGCCACTCCACCGCCTCGTCGCGGCTGATCGCGCCGTTCAGGTAGTCGCGCGCCGCTTCGTTGCCGGCGTAGCTGAGTTGATCGAGCAGCTCCAGCAGCTCGTAGTAGCGCTCCGCCTTCGCCGGGTCGAGCCCCGCCAGCGGGAACAGCTCGCGCTTCTCGAACGCCACGCGCTCATCCCCCGGGAACGCGAGCTCGATGCCGTAGTTGCCACTGCCCTCCGCGATCAGCGACTGCGGGCTGAACAAAGGATAGAGGCTGTATTCGATCCAGCCCGCGTCTTCCACCAGGTTCTTCTCCAGCAGCGCATTGAAGGTGTGGTGGCCGGGATAGCCTTCATGGCAGCCGAGGTCCACGGCGCGGCTGACGTAGATCGGCAGGCCGCGGTTGATCTGGATGAGGCTGTGCGCGTCGCCCTGGTACCAGTTGTAGCCGGTCCACGGCTTGTCCGTCACGTATTCGAGCCGGAACGACTCGCCGTCCGGCAGGTCGATGTGCTCGAGCGTGCGCCGGCGGCATTCGGCTATCGCCGCCGCGAACACCTTCTCCAGCCGCTTGCCCGGTACGACGAACTCATTGCGAAACGCGTCAACGCGCTCGGCCAGCGGCCCTTCGCCGGGCACCAGTGCATCGATCTTCTCGAGAATGGCCGCGAAATGGTCGGCGTCGTAATCCGGGGCGGCGACACCGAACAGGCGGCGCGCTTCCTCGTCGAAGGGAATCTCCTCGCCGCGGTTGATGGCGATGCGCGTCGTCAGCGCGCGCAGCCGGCCGAGCAGGCCATCGATGCGCGCCTTCTCGCTCTCGCTTTCGGCGTTTTCCGACAGGCCCTGGAGCTGCTGCGACAGGTCGTGGGCACGCGCGTCGATCTCGGGAAGCGGCAGTGCGGTTTCCTCCGCCGCCCGCCGGATTTCTTCCGGGCCGAAGTAGGCGTCGACGTGATTGGAATCGTGTTGCCCCATGGCGAGCTCGAGGAACAGGTACTCCCGCGCGAGCTCGTCGAGTCCGGCGGCAGCGTGCGCCTCCTGGTGGGCCAGGGCGAGCGACAGGCAGGCGAGCGCAGACAGCAGTGAGATTTTCATTGGCCAGGTGTCCGAAAGGGCGTGAAGCCCAGAATAACAAAGCTTGCTAAAATGCGGGGATGCGCAGGGATTCCGTACAGTGGATCGTGCCGGTCGTGCTGGCGATCGGCGTCGCGGCGGCCTTGTGGTTCTACTGGTACCAGAGCCGGGCGCCGCAGCCGCCCGCGAAAGCACCGGTGCAGGAAGCGCCCGCACCGGGGCCAGCGGAGGAGTCCACTGAGCCGGCATACCCCCTGCCGCAGCCCGCACCGGCCGCCGAACGCCCCGAACTGCAGCCGCTGCCGCCGCTCGACGAAAGCGACGAGTATTTTGAGATGGCGCTGACCGACCTGTTCGGCAACGCACTGGAAGAGCAACTCGTCGACACGCGTCTCATCGAGCGGCTGGTCGCTACCGTCGACAACCTGCCGCGCGAAAAGCTCGCGGACAGGATCAAGCCACTCGGCACGGTCGAGGGCCAGTTCACGGTCGTGCAGCAGGACGAAAGCGCGGAGGGGAACGGCCGCTTCACCATCGATCCGGCGAATTACGAGCGCTACGACGCGCTCGTAGCCATGCTTGCGAACACCGATCCGGAGCAGATGGTGGAGCTTTACCAGCGCTTTTACCCGTTGCTGCAGAAAGCCTATACCGACCTCGGCTACCCGGACGCCTATTTCAACGACCGCGTCGTCGAGGTGATCGATCACCTCCTGGCGACGCCGGAAATCGAAGGCCCGGTCGAGCTCGTGCGCCCGCATGTGCTGTACGAGTATGCCGATCCCGAGCTCGAGCAACTGTCGAGCGGCCAGAAGGCGCTTATCCGCATCGGCAGCGAAAACGCGGTCGTCGTCAAACAAAAGCTGCGCGAGTTCCGTGACCTGATAACTGCCCCATAGGGGTCCCGAATAAAACGCGTTCCGGAAGAATAAGAATGAAACTCCTGCTCTTCGCACTGCCGCTTCTCGCTCTGCCAGCGCTCACATCGGGGGATACTCTCCTCGGCTTCGATACAGAAGGCAGCGCGCAACAGCGCGCCCTCGAAGCCAGGCTGGACGCCGATCTCGAGGCCGACGATCTCAACCGCTGGCTCAAGCGCCTGTCCGCAAAGCCGCACCATGCCGGCTCCGTCGCCAGCCGCGAGAACGCGGAGTTCATCGCGTCGCTGTTCGAGGACTGGGGCTACGACGTCGAGATTGCGGAGTACGAGATTCTCCTGCCGACGCCAAGGGTGCGCGAGGTAGAGCTTGTCGCCCCGACGCGGTACACGGCGTCGCTGACGGAGGCGTCCCTGCCGGAAGACCCCGGCACCTCGGTGCGCGAGCACCTGCTGCCGCCCTATAACGCATTCTCCGTCGACGGCGAAGTCGAGGGTGAGCTGGTGTTCGTCAACTATGGCCTGCCGGACGATTACGAGATGCTCGAGCGCTATGGCATCGACGTGCAGGGCAAGATCGCGATCGCGAAGTACGGCATGTCCTGGCGCGGCATCAAGCCGAAGCTCGCCGCGGAGCACGGTGCCGTCGGCACGCTGATCTACTCGGACCCGGCCGACGACGGCTACGGGGTCGGCGACACTTACCCAACAGGACCGTTCAAGCACCCGACCGCCGTGCAGCGCGGCTCGGTCATGGACATGCCGACCTATCCCGGCGACGTGCTGACGCCCGGCGTCGGCGCGACGCCCGATGCGGACCGGCTGGCCATCGACGAGGCGCCGACGATCACTGAAATCCCGGTGCTGCCGATCTCCTGGAAGGACGCGCTGCCGTTGCTCGAAGCGTTGGATGGCCCGGTCGCGCCGGACGACTGGCGCGGTGCCCTGCCGTTTACCTATCACCTTGGTCCCGGACCCGCGCGCGTGCGCCTCAAGGCGGAGTTCAACTGGGACCGGATCACGGCCTACAACGTCATTGCGCGGTTGGAAGGTTCGGAGTACCCGGAAGAGTGGGTGATCCGCGGCAACCACCATGACGCCTGGAACGCCGGCGCGGCCGATCCGTCGTCCGGCATGGTGGCGCTGCTCGCGGAGGCGCGCGCCATCGCGCGTCTTGCAGAGGCCGGCGAGCGGCCGGCCCGCACCATCGTCTTTGCCGCGTGGGATGCCGAGGAGCCGGGCCTGATCGGCTCCACGGAATGGGCGGAAGACCACGCGGAGGCACTGCAGGAACACGCCGTTGCCTATCTCAACACCGACAGCAACGCGCGCGGCTTCATCGGCATCGGCGGCAGCCACACACTGGAACGTTTCTTCAACCAGGTCATGGCGGAGGTGCCGGATCCGCAGACCGGCCAGGCGATCAAGGAGCGGCTGCGCGCCGCGATGCAGGTACACGCCGAAGACGACAAGGATCGCGAGGAGGCGAAGCGCGCGGACCTGCGTATCTACCCGCTCGGCTCCGGCTCCGATTACACGCCGTTCCTGCAGCATCTTGGAATCGCCTCCGCGAATGTCGGCTTTGGCGGCGAGGGCGACGGCGGCAGCTATCACACGCTGTACGACACCTACCAGCACTACATGACATGGCGCGACCCCGGGCTCGAGTACGGCGTCGCGCTGGCCGAGGTGATGGGTCGCGCGACGCTGCGGCTCGCGAATGCGCCGCTGCTGCCCTTTGAGTTCACCGGCTTCGCCGACAACGTCGAGCTCTACGTTTCGGAGCTCGAAGAGCTGGCGACCAAAATGCGTAACGAAACCGAGCGCACCAACGAGCTGATCGAGGCTGGCGCCTACAAGCTGGCGCTGGACCCGCAACAGGCGCTGGGGCCGCCACCGCGGCAGGCTCCCGTGCCGCATTTCAGCTTCGCGCCATTGAAGAACGCCCTGGACCGGCTGCAAAAGGCGGCGGACGCTTACAAGGAAAAGTCCGAAGATGCCGAGGGCTCACCGGAGATCAACCGCCTGCTGTACACGAGCGAGCGCGTGCTGACACGCGAGGAAGGCCTCGAAGGGCGGCCCTGGTACAAGCACCATATCTATGCGCCCGGCTTTTATACCGGCTACGGCGTCAAGACGCTGCCCGGCGTGCGCGAAGCGATCGAGCAGCGCCAATACGACGAGGTCGAGCCGCAGATCGCCGTCGCGGCGGAGCTCCTGAACGCCATGGCTTACCGGATCGAAACGATCACTCGGGCGTTGTAGGAATTACAGGCCGGCGCACTCCTGCAGCACTGACAGCAGCCGCGCCACGTCCCCTTCGCCGTTGTAGACGTGCGGCGAAACGCGGATCGCATTGCCGCGCACGCTCACCAACACCCGGGCCTCTTCCAGTCGGCGCGGCGTCCCCGGGGGAATGCCACCCGGGAAGCGGATGCCGACCAAATGGCCCACGCGCCGGTCGGCCGCCAGCACTTCGCAGCCCATCGTGCCGGCCCCGTCGGCGATGGCATCCGTCAATTGCCGCAGCGTCGCCTGCACCCGCGCGACGCCCCATTCGAGGAGTTGCGTCACCGCCGCCAGTGCCATCGGCGCAAGCACGAACTGCGAAAACTCTCCCATATCGAAGCGGCGGGCACCCGGCCGGTAGTCGTCCACGTAGTCAACCAGCGCGGAAAAGTCTTCGGCCCCGGCGCGAGTCATCCAGGACTGCTCCAGCGGCTTGCCCGAGTCCCTCCATTTCGGAGCCGCATAGAGGTAACCGAGGCTGTACGGCCCGAGCTGCCACTTGTAGCCGACCGACACGACGAAGTCCGGCTGCACGGACGCCACGTCCAGGGGCAACGCGCCGAGCGACTGGCTGGCGTCCACCACCAGCGCTGCGCCCACGGAACGCGCACGCGCCCCCACGCGCGCGAGGTCGACGAACGCGCCATCCGTCCAATGGCAGTTCGGCACGGCAACGATCGCCGTGTGGTCGTCGATCGCGTCCAGGACGGCCTCCGTCCATGCGTCCGGCGGCGCTTTTCTCGCCACTCTCAGCTCGGCGTCGTGCACCCGCGCCAGTTCCCGCCACGCGTAGACGTTCGATGGAAACTGTCCATCCAGGACCACCGTATTCTGGCCCTTCTGCAGCGGCAGGTTGGCCGCCGCAACCGCAATGCCGTAGCTCGCCGACGGCACGAGAGCAATGCCTTCGGCATCCGCGCCCATGAGCTTCGCGACGGCCGCGCGCAGCGGTTCCACGCCGCCGAGCCACTCGGCGCCACTCACGCCCCAGGGCCTTGCCTTCCGCTTCACGGCCTCGAGACCTGCTTCGGTGACGGTCTTGAGCTGCGGTGAAATGTTCGCGCAGTTCAGGAAGGTTACGTCGGCCGGCAGGTCGAACAGGTCGCGTTGCGATGGCAGCAGTGCCGCTGTCATGACGCAACAGGATCAGCGGCTCGTGCACCGCGGCGTTTGATAAAGATGTAGATACAAAGCAGCGCGAGGATGAACGCGGGCGCGGCTTGCACGATTGGCGTGAATGTAGCGTGATAGTAGGTGGCACCGGCCATAATCACGAACAATCCGGCGGCCGCCAGTGCGCTCGACGACCGCGGGAAGAGTGCGATGCTGCCGATCACTTCGCATGCGCCGATGACGTAGCCGAACCAGCCGGGAAGCCCTAGTTGCGGGAAGCTGCTGTGAAAATAGGGGATGCCCGCCAACTTTGCCGCGCCGCCGCCGCCGATATACAGAGCCGTCACAACGATCGCTGCGAGGAGGAGAGGGTCTTTGGGTTTGTGCATCGGGGGCCTCAGGATCCGGATGGGACCTCGGTCTCAACGAGTGGCCAACTATAACGAATCCGGAACGGGGGTAAGCCGCAACTGTCGGTGAGTGCTCTCCGCTCTGGAGAAGCCGCGCAATTCTCCGCTTT
>CBFGSB010000015.1:0-29514 GCA_965651325.1 uncultured Chromatiales bacterium
GCGCGCCCCGGCTGGCTACTCCCCGTAGCACGGTGGTGGGAGCGGAGCCGTGGCCCCCGAGCATCGGCTCCACCACCCCCGCCCTCCGGCCACGCCCCACCGACTCCGCCACTCACCGCGCCAAAAATGCGGGTCGATAATGCGGCACACTAGCGCACCATGCCGGCAAAGCTGCTGAACCTCTCCCCGATCCGTACCGCATTCAGCGGCCGCGCGGCGCGCTGGGCCCGCAAACGGCAGGGCCCCGACGACGCCCTGACGCGCCTCCGCCCGGGCCGCATCTACATCCTCCCGACCGGTGTCGGCCTCGTCTACGCGCTGATGACCTTCGCGATGCTGCTCGGCTCGATGAACTACAACAACAACCTGTCGTTCCTGCTGACGTTCCTGCTGGCCGGCCTCGGCCTGGTGGCCATGCACCAGTGCCAGCGGAACCTGGTGGACCTGGAGATCGGGTTTGCGGGAGTCGACCCGGTGTTCGCGGGAGAGTCGATCGATTTCCGTATCGCGATCACGAACAATGCGAAGAGTCCGCGGCACGATTTGCAACTCTCGACGGATGGCGTTCGGTCGGAAACAGCCGATCTCGCACCGGGCGAGAGCCGCGTGTTTACGCTGGCGCTGGCGACGGAGCGGCGCGGGCGCCTGCGGCTGGAGCGGTTCGGCATACGCACGCGCTATCCGTTCGAGCTGTTCCGCGCATGGTCCTGGCTGCACATGGACCTGGAGGGGCTCGTGTACCCCGCACCGGCCAGGGACGCGCCGCGACCGCCCGCCACGCAGAGCGCGCACGGCCACCGGCAGCATGATGCCCGGGGTGAGGAGGATTTCGCCGGCTTCCGGCAATTCCACGACGGCGATTCGCCCCGCCACGTCGCGTGGAAGGCGTACGCCCGCAGCGGCGAGTTGCTGTCGAAGCAGTTCGCGGGCGCGGACACCAGCAGCCAGTGGTTCGACTTTGACGCGGTGCCGCTCGGCGGAGCCGAGGAACGGTTGTCGGTGCTGGCGCGCTGGATCGTGGACGCGGACCGTACACACCGCGACTACGGGCTGCGCCTGCCGGGCAAGGTATTTCCACCGGCGCACGGCGATGCCCACCGCCATCGCTGCCTCGAAGCGCTGGCGCTGTTTGAAACCGCAGGGATGCGAACGTGAGGCGGCGCGCCGGCACGGACGGCTCGTTGCTCGCCAGCCTCCCCTGGACGCTGGCGGCGCTGGCCTTCGCGATCGCGCCGCACGTGCAGTTCCTGCCCGCCTGGATTACCGCCGCGTTCTTCGCCTGCGCGGCCGCGCGCTGGCAGATGGAACGCAGGCGCTGGCGGCTGCCGCCGACCTGGGCGCGCGTCGTGCTCTCGCTCACGTGTTTCATCGGCGTGTTTGCCTCGTTCGACTACACGATCAGCGGAGTCGGCCCCGGCACCGCGCTCCTGGCCGTCATGGCGGCGCTGAAGCTTCTCGAAACTCGGCAGCGGCGCGACCAGTTCGTGCTGCTCTTCATCTCGATCTTCCTCGTCATGGCGTCGCTGCTGCGCGAGCAGTACGTATGGTCGCTGCCGTACCTGGTCGCGGGCCTCGGCCTGACCATGACGGCGTGGTTGCGCATATCCGGTGCGGAAAGCGAGCCTGCCCGCGCGAGCTTCGGGGCGGCCGGCCGGCTGCTCCTGTATGCCGCGCCGCTCGCACTCGCCATGTGGATTTTCTTCCCGCGTATCGCCGCGCCCTTCTGGGAGGTGCCGATCGACACGAGCCGCGCCACCGCCGGGCTCAGCGACACCATGAGTCCCGGGGACATCAGCAGCCTGACCCTGTCGGATGCCGTCGCGTTTCGCGTCCAGTTCGAGACCCCGCCGCCCGCGCCGAGCCAGCGCTACTGGCGCGGCCTCGTGCTGCACCGCTTCAACGGCCGGAGCTGGAGCGGCATCGATCCCGGTCCCGCGCCCGATGCCGGTGACCGGTTGGAAGTCTACGGCGAACCGGTGCGTTACCAGGTCACGATGGAGCCCACGCAACAGCAGTGGCTCTTTGCCCTCGACATCCCCTACGGCGTGAGCCTCGAGAAAAGCTTCATGGGCCGCCAGCACCAGGTGGCCAGCGTGCAGCCGATCGACCAACGGGTGGTGTACAGCGCGGTGTCGTACCTGCAGTACCGCATCGACGCGTTGCTCCCCGAGCGGATAAAGGCCATGTACCTGCACCTGCCGCAAGGCCGCAACCCGCGTACCGCGGCGCTGGCGCGCCGGATGCACCTGGCCGCGGGCAGCGACCGCCGGTTCATCGAGGACGTGCTGCAGAAGTTCCACGACGAACCCTACCACTACACGCTGGAGCCGCCGCCGCTCGGCGCCGACCCGGTGGACGAGTTCCTGTTCGAGACGCGCCGCGGATTCTGCGAGCACTACGCGTCGGCGTTCGCCGTGATGATGCGCGCGGCGGGATTGCCCGCGCGCGTCGTGCTCGGCTACCAGGGCGGCGAGATCAACCCGATGGGGCAGTACATGATCGTGCGCCAGTCCGATGCGCACGCGTGGACCGAAGTGTGGCTGGAGGGGCGCGGCTGGTCGCGTGTCGACCCGACGGCCGCGGTGGCACCCGGGCGCATCGAGGCCGGCATGTCGGGCGCCGCACTGGCCGGCATCGGCGCGAACTGGGGACTCCATGCGCCGTCCCGGCTGCTGCACCGGCTCGTGCTGACATGGGACGCCTTCAACGTGCGCTGGAACGACTGGGTGCTCGGCTACGGCCCGGAGAAACAGAGCTCGTTCCTGCAAGCCCTCGGCATGGATCGCCCCGACTGGCGCAAAATGATGCTCGCGCTGACGGCTGTCCTCGCGCTGCTCGTGGCTGCCGTCAGCCTGCTGTTGCTGAGGCGTTACCGGCCGCCGCGCAAGGATACGGCCGCGCGGCTTTATCGCCGCTTCACGCGCAAGGCCGGACTGCGCCCGGCTCGCGGCGAAAGCCCGCGTGCATACGCAGGCCGGCTGGCGAGCACGGGCGCCGCCTCATCGCACGACGCGGACAGGATAACGGCGCTCTACCTTGCCGCGCGGTACGGCCCCGCGGCGCACGGGCAGATCGGGGCGTTGCGCGAGGCGGTCAGCGACTTCCGCGGAACGCGCTGAGGCAGGTTGCCACTCCCTAGAGCTCGCGCGTCTCGCGAAACGCGATCTCCGGCCAGCGCTCTTCCGTGAGGTTCAGGTTCACGCGGCTCGGGGCGATGTAGACCAGGCTCTCGCTGTGGTCCAGCGCGAGGTGCTCGTGCGCCTTGCGGCGGAACTCCTCGAGCTTCTTCGCATCGCTGCTCTCGACCCAGCGCGCGGTCGCGACGTTGACCGCTTCGAACTGGCAGTCCACGTTGTATTCGTCGCGCAGGCGATGTGCGACAACGTCGAACTGCAGCGGTCCGACGGCTCCGAGGATCAGGTCGTTGTTGCGAAGCGGCCTGAAGAGCTGCGTCGCCCCTTCCTCGCACAACTGCGCGAGCCCTTTCTGCAGTGCCTTCAGGCGCAGCGGGTCCTTCAGGATCGCGCGCCGGAAGATTTCGGGCGCGAAGCTCGGCACACCCGCGAAGCGCAGGCTTTCGCCTTCGGAAAAGCTGTCGCCGATGTTGATCGTGCCGTGGTTGTGCAAACCGATGATGTCGCCTGCATAGGCCGACTCGGTGTGCTGCCGGTCCGCGGCCATGAAGGTGATGGCGTCCGCGATCTTCAGGACCTTACCCGTGCGCACCTGCGTGACTTTCATGCCCTTGCGGTACTCGCCGGAGCAGAGCCGCATGAACGCGATCCGGTCGCGATGTCCCGGATCCATGTTCGCCTGGATCTTGAACACGAACCCGGTGAGCGCGGTTTCGCCGGGCGCAACCTCACGCTCCTCCGTGGCACGCGGCCGCGGCGGCGGCGCATGCTCCACGAACTCGTCCAGCAGTTCCTTGACGCCGAAGTTGCTGATGGCCGAGCCGAAGAACACGGGCGTCTGGCGCCCGGCCAGGTAATCTTCAACGCTGCGCGCCGGGCACGCACCCTTGACCAGCTCGATTTCCTCGCGGTAGCCCGCGATGGTTTCGCCGAGCACCGCTTCCGCCTCCGCCGATCCCAAACCGTCGATCGTGCGGATCGTCGACGCCTTTTCGTGCCCGACGCTGGAATACAGGTAGATCCTGTCCTGCAGCAGGTGGTACACGCCTTTCAGCCGCCGGCCCATGCCGATCGGCCAGGTCACGGGCGAGCACTGGATGCCGAGCACGGATTCGATTTCGTCCAGGAGGTCGATCGGCTCCCGGCCCTCGCGATCGAGCTTGTTGATGAACGTGATGATCGGCGTGTCGCGCAGCCGGCACACTTCCATCAGCTTGATGGTGCGCTGCTCGACACCCTTCGCACAGTCGATCACCATCAGCGCCGAATCGACGGCAGTGAGCGTGCGGTAGGTGTCCTCGGAGAAATCCTCGTGGCCCGGGGTATCGAGCAGGTTCACCATGCGGTCGCGATAGGGAAACTGCATGACGGACGAAGTCACGGAGATACCGCGCTCCTGCTCCAGACGCATCCAGTCGGAAGTGGCGTGTCGCCGTGCCTTGCGCCCCTTGACCGCGCCGGCGAGCTGGATCGCGCCGCCGTACAGCAGCAGCTTTTCCGTCAGCGTCGTCTTGCCGGCGTCCGGGTGGGAGATGATCGCGAACGTGCGCCGCCGGCCGATTTCCGCGGCCAGTGCGTTTGCGCTGCGATCGATGGTTTGTTCCGGTGCTGCCATGAGTTTCCTTGTGCCTGCGATTCCGCCGGTGCCGCGCCCCGCCGGTGCCGAGCCTTCTTTTTCTACCTTTTCAGGGAAACGGTCGAAAGAACGGCACCTGTCGTATGGACCGGAGGGGCCGGGAAGATATAGGCGCGTCAGTTCGGCTTCAAGACCAGCGACAGGATCTCGGCGTCCTCGCGCCCGTCCTTCGCCTGGTAATAGGCGCGCCGCGTGCCGACCTGCCGGAAGCCCTTTTTCCGGTACAACGCCAGCGCGTTCACGTTCGACGGCCGGACCTCGAGAAATACTTCCTGCACGCCGGCCTGCCGCGCGCGCTTCAGGACGTCGTCGAGCAGGCGGTCGCCGAAGCCCTGGTTGCGGTAGCCGGGGTCGACGCACAGGTTGAGCACGTGCGCCTCGCCCGCCGCGATCGAGAGAATCGCATACCCCGTCACAACCCCGTCCCGCTCGAGCACGAGGCAGGTGTACCCCGCGAGCAGGCAGTCGCGGAACACCCCGTGGCTCCAGGGATAATCATACGAGCGCCGCTCGATGTCCGACACCAGCGGCAAATCGTCATGCGCCATCGTGCGCGTGCTGACGGGGACTTGCTGCATCGGGCGAATCATGTCGAGCGTGCCGCCGCCTCCCGCCGCGCGAGGCAGAGGTCGGCCCAGGCTTTGCGCTTCTGGGTCGGGCTGCGCAACAGGTACGCAGGGTGATAGGTCACGATCACCGGGATCTCCGTGTTCCTCAACGTGTGCACCTGCCCGCGCAGCCGGCCGAGCGGCGCGTCGCTCCCCAGGAGCTGCTGCGCGGCGATGCGCCCGACGGCCAGGATCAGGCGCGGCGCGATGAGCGCAATCTGCCGGTCCAGCCAGCCGCGGCACGCTGCCGCCTCGTCGGCGGCCGGATCGCGATTGCCGGGCGGCCTGCACTTCAGGATGTTTGCGATGAATACCCTATCACGGCCAAGCCCCACCGCGCGCAGCATCTGGTCGAGCAACTGGCCCGCACGTCCGACGAACGGCTCGCCGCGCCGGTCCTCCTCCGCACCGGGCGCCTCGCCGACAATCATCCAGTCGGCCTCCCGGCTGCCGACGCCGAATACGGTTTGCGTGCGCGATTCGTGCAGCCTGCAGCGGGTGCAGACCGACACGGCCTGCTCGAGCGCCGGCCAGCCGAGCGCCGCCGCGTGCTCGGGTTCGACTGCGGCCGCGGCCGGCATGGCGCCGGCCGGCGACGCTTCCGGTGCCGCTTCTTCCGCCGCGGGTGCCCCCTCTCCGCGCGGCAGGTAGACGTCGATCCCGAGTGCCTCGAGGTAAGCGAGGCGCCGCCCGTCAGTCCACATCGTCATGCTCCCGGCGTGCTGGGCCCGGGTAGGTCGGTTCCCGGCGGCTGTCCGCGTCACTGCCCGCCGCTTCCCGCGCATGCCGCGCGCGCCGCCGGCGCAGCCGCCAGAACCAGTACGCGGGCCCGGAGGCCGCGTACAGGCCAAAGATCAGCAGGAACACCACCGGCGGATCGAGCGAGATGAACATGAAAATCAGCGGGATCACCAACAGCCACGTGAACGGGACGCGGCGCCCGAAATTGACTTCCTTGAAGCTGTAGTAGTGGAAGTTCGAGACCATGAGCGCGCCCGCGATCGCGGTCACGGTGAAGGCGCCGGCCAGCCCGGCGAGTCCCGACACGCCGAACTTGCTGCTCAGCCAGACGAAGGCCGCCACGAGCCCCGCCGCCGACGGGCTGGGCAGACCGACGAAGAACCGCCTGTCGGCGCTCGACGCCTGCGAATTGAAGCGGGCCAGCCGGAGCGCCGCGGTAACCGCGAACAGGAACGCAACCAGCCAACCCACGCGTCCCCACGCCAGGTTCCACTCGGCGAGCCGCGCGACGCCCCATTGGTACACGACGATCGCCGGCGCCAGGCCGAACGACACCATGTCGGCCAGGCTGTCGTACTCCTTGCCGAACTGCGACGAGGTCCGGGTGAGCCGCGCCACCCGCCCGTCGAGGGCATCCAGCACCATGGCGACGAAGATCGCCGCGCCCGCGGTCTGGAAGTTGCCGTCGACGGCGGCCACGATGGAATAGAAGCCGGCGAACAGCGCCGCCGTCGTGAACAGGTTCGGCAGCAGGAAGATGCCGCTGCGCCTGATTTTGCCGGGTTCGGAGTTCATGGTGTTATGGCAGCCTGCCGGGAATGCGCAGAACGTCAGCTCGGCAGGTGCGCCAGCACGTCGCTGCCCGCCGTCACTGCCTGGCCCTCGCTGACCGCAATGCGGCCGGCAGCCGGGACCTCGAGGTCGGCGAAGCGCGTCCACCGCAGGTACGCGCAGCGCTGGCCCTGCCCCACCCGCGAACCATAGCCCACAATCGCATCGGGCACGAGGCCGAAGCGGTGACCGCGGAACTGCAGCAGCACGTCCTCGCCCTCGTCCGTGTGCAGCCACAGGCCGCCGACCTCGCGCACCGCCTCGCCGCCCGGCCGCTCGCCGTGCAGGTCCATGACCTTGCCCTCGACCGGGCAACGCGCGGTGTAGGTGCCGAAGGGGTTCACGCGAATCACAATGCGATGCACCGCGTGGCCAAGCACGCCGTCGTCCGTGCTGAGCGCCTGCACGACCCGGCCGTCCACCGGACTCACGATGCCAAGCGGTGCCGTGGCGATCTCGCGGCGCGGATCGCGGAACAATGCGAACCCGCAGGCGAGCAGTGCCGCGGCGAGCAGCGCGTAGCCGTGAGCGCCGAGATACCACAGGACAGCGACGAGCGCACTCAAGCCCAGCAGCACGGGTGCGCCTTCCCCGGCGATAAAACTCTTGCTCCTGTCGATCAAATGCGTCCCTCGAAAGCCGGGCCGTATCTTAGCTAATCGGGCGTCCGGGTGCCGCGTCCGGCACCCGCCATGTAGAATACGCCGCCTGCCCGTAGCCCCGAGGAACCCATGCGATACAGCGAATTCGGCCTGACGACGCTGAAGGAAGTGCCGGCGGAAGCCGAGATCGTCAGCCACCAGCTCATGCTGCGCGCCGGCATGATCCGCCGGCTCGCGGCCGGGCTATTCACCTGGATGCCGCTCGGCGTGCGCGTGTTGAAGAAAGTCGAGACGATCGTGCGCGAGGAGATGAACCGGGCGGGTGCCCTCGAAGTGCTGATGCCGGCCGTGCAGCCCGCCGAGCTCTGGCAGGAGTCCGGCCGCTGGGACGTGTACGGCCCGCTGCTCCTCAGGATGACCGACCGGCATGATCGCGAGTACTGCTTCGGGCCGACGCACGAGGAGGTCATCACCGACATCGTGCGGCGCGACCTGAAGAGCTACAAGCAGCTCCCCGTCAACTACTACCAGGTCCAGGTGAAGTTCCGCGACGAGATCCGGCCGCGCTTCGGCGTCATGCGCTCGCGGGAATTCATCATGAAGGACGCGTACTCCTTCCACCTCGACCAGGCCTCGCTGGAAGAAGGCTACCGCCGCATGTACGACGCCTACAGCGCGATCTTCACCCGGCTGGGGCTCGAATTCCGTGTCGTCGATGCGGATAGCGGCGAGATCGGCGGCAACCGGTCGCAGGAGTTTCACGTCATCGCCGACTCGGGCGAGGACTCACTCGCCTACAGCGACGACGACAGCTACGCCGCCAACGTCGAATCCGCGGCAACGGTCCCGCCGGAAGGCGAGCCGGCGGCACCGACTAAAGCCATGCAGAAGGTCGCAACGCCGGGAACGAAAACCATCGAAGCCTTGTGCGAACAGCTCCGCGTCGCGCCCGAACAAACGTTGAAGACGCTGATCGTGGCCGGTGAGGACGGTCCGGTCGCGCTCGTGCTGCGCGGCGATCACACCTTGAACGCGGTCAAGGCCGCGAAGCTTCCGGGAGTTGCCTCGCCGCTGCAGATGGCGGATGCCGCCGCCATCCGGCGGGTCACCGGGTGCGAGCCGGGCTTTGCGGGGCCCCTCGGGCTCACCGTTCCGGTGTATTTCGATCACGCCACCCGGGGCATGTCCGATTTCGTCACGGGGGCGAACGAGGCCGATGCGCATTTCACGGGCGTCAATTTCGGGCGCGATCTCGAATGGCCCGAGACCGTGGACATCCGCAATGTCGTCGAGGGCGACCCGGTTCCGGGCGGCACCGGCACGCTGCGCATCGCACGCGGCATCGAGGTCGGCCACATCTTCCAGCTCGGCACGAAGTACAGCGAATCCATGGGGGCCACGGTGCAGGACCAGGACGGCATCGACCGACCGCTGGTCATGGGCTGCTACGGCATCGGCATCACGCGCATCGTTGCGGCGGCCATCGAGCAGAGCCACGACGAGCGCGGCATCATCTGGCCGGCGCCGCTGGCACCCTTTGACGTCGTGCTGGTCGGCATCAACCTGCACAAGTCCGAAGCGCTGGCAGAAGCCGCCGCGGCGCTGCACGACGAGCTGCAGGCGAGCGGGCTCGAGGTCCTGTTCGACGATCGCGACGCGCGGCCGGGGGTAAAATTCGCGGATGCCGAGCTGCTCGGAATCCCGCACCGCCTGGTCATCAGCGAGCGTGGGCTCGCGGCCGGCGAGCTCGAATACCGGCACCGCCGCGACGCCGAGTCGCGCATGCTGAAACGTGATGCGGCTCTCGCCCTGGTCAGGGAGCGGGCGCTACCGTAAGGGTCCTGTCGACGGTCAAGGGGGGAACATGCTGCGCGTCATCGCGTTCTGCCTGCTCGCGGCGGCGAGCGCCTCGGCTTTCGCGCAGCAGGAGTACTCCGATCCCGAGCTGCGCGAGCTCTTGCGGGCGGCCGCCGATGACGCGACCAGCTTCGATGACAAGTACGCCGCGCAGGTGTGGCTCACCGACATGTCCGGCCGCCTCGCGAAACAGGTCACCGACCCCAGGGAACGCCTCGAAATCCTGACCAACGTGCACTTCGAGGCCACGCGTATCGGCCTGCCGCCGGAACTCGTGCTGGCCGTTATCGACATCGAGAGCAACTTCGACCGTTTTGCGATCTCGCATGCCGGCGCGCGCGGGCTCATGCAGGTGATGCCGTTCTGGCTGGACGAGATCGGCCGTCCCGACGCGAACCTGTTCTTCATCGACACGAACATCCGCTTCGGCTGCACCATCCTCAAGTACTACATGGACATGGAAAACGGCGACATGGTGCGCGCGCTCGGCCGTTATCACGGCAGCCTCGGCCGCGCGGCCTATCCGAACAAGGTGCTCGACAGGCTGCGCACCAAGTGGTTTCGCCTCTGACGGTCTCAGGCGATCGTGAAAGACGGCGGCTTCGCCACGTCCACCCCTGTTGCCTCGATATTGTCCACGCGCGCGCCCGGTGGTCCTGACTGCAGCCACTCCGCGAGCCGCTCCACCGCTTCCGCCGCGCCGCAGGCGAGCACCTCGACGCTGCCGTCGGCAACGTTCCTCGCGTAACCCGTGATTTTCAGGCTTTGCGCGACCTGGCGCGTGCTGTCACGGAAGAACACGCCCTGCACGTGCCCGGTGATGCGGAAATGCCGGCACTCGTAATCGTCGGACATCGACCGGGAAGCTCGGGACCGGAGCCGCTACTCCTGCTCCGGTCTCTCCGTCGCCGCCAGGGCGTCCAGGGCTTTCAGCTTCGCCTTCAGCGCATCGCGCCGGGCGTCGTTGTAGGCGCGTTCGGACAGGCTCTTTTGCGCGCTTTCGAGGTACGCCTCGGCGGCGCTCAGGTCCTCGGCGGCACGCGCCGCGGCCCCGGCTTCCCGGGCGACGGCGATCGCCTGGCGCGCATCGCTCATTTCCTGCACCGGCGGACCGCTGCCGCAGGCCGCAAGAGCGAGCAGTAGCGCAATTCCCAGACTGCGCATCGAGGCTCCGGTTGGACGACCGGTTATTGTGTTTGTAAGCGTGCGCACGCGGGAAAGCTAACAAGCCCGCTGCCCGCCAGTCAAGTTATGGAAAAAAGCCCAAAATCAGGGTTTTCGACCGGAAAGTGGGAGCCAGCTTGAGATTTTGCGCGCCGCCCGGGACACTGCCCGGTTGGCGGGTGCGCGACCTGCCCGCCGGCGAAGTGGAAGGAGCGCCAATCATGAATCTCACGATTTACCACAATCCTCACTGTTCGAAGTCCCGGAGGGCGCTCGAAATCCTGCGCGAGCAGGGGTTCGAGCCGCGCATCATCGAATACCTCAAGACCGCCCCCGACAAGGCCACCATCCTCGAGCTCGCGCGCCGGCTCCGCAAACCGGTCGCCGCACTGGTAAGGGAGAACGAGGACGTCTACAAGCAGGCGGCCCCTACCCTGGCACGGGACGACGAGGCGCTCGCGGCCTGGCTCGCGGAGCACCCGAAAGCCCTGCAGCGCCCCGTGGTCGTCGACGAGGATTACGGTGCCGCCGTCATCGGCCGGCCGCCCGAGAACGTGTACGACCTCCTGCCCGGCCCCGATTCCGCCGCGTGATCGAAATCCTCGTTCTCTATTATTCGCGGCACGGCGCCACCGAGGCGCTTGCGCGCGAAGCCTGCCGCGGCATCGATTCCATCGACGGAGCCGCGGCGCGGCTGCGCACCGTGCCGCCCGTTTCCACCACCACCGAAGCGGTCGATCCCCCGGTGCCCGCCGCCGGGCCGCCCTACGTCACCCGCGCGGACCTCGCCGACTGCGCCGGGCTCCTCATCGGCAGCCCGACCCGCTTCGGCAACATGGCCGCGCCGCTCAAGTACTTCCTCGACGGCACCGCCAGCGAATGGCTGGGCGGCACCCTCGCCGGTAAACCGGCCGGCTGCTTCACCTCCACCTCCACCTTGCACGGCGGCCAGGAGACCACCCTGCTGACGATGGCGCTGCCGCTGCTGCACCACGGCATGCTCATCGTCGGCGTCCCCTACACCGAGCCCACCCTCTCCGGCACCACCACCGGCGGCTCGCCCTACGGCGCCAGCCACGTCACCTGGAACCGCGAGGACGATCGCCTCTCCGAGGACGAACGCACGCTCGCCCGCGTCCTCGGCCGCCGCGTCGCCAGCATTGCGAAGCAACTCTCCCGCCAATAATGTTAGGGTGGGCGCGTGAGTAGCTCGCCGCGCATGACGATCCGTCGTTTTCTCGCACGCCTCGCCATTCCCGGGCTGCTGGTCGCGCTCGGGACGGCCTGCGCACCGGATTCGGCGGAAGTGCCGCAGGACGTGCTCGTGATCGGGCAGGTCGCCGAGCCCCAATCGCTCGACCCTTCGACCGTAACGGCGGTGAACGACTTCCGGATCCTCGTCAATCTTTACGAGGGGCTGGTCCGCTACCGGCCGGGCTCGCTCGAGGTCGAGCCCGCCCTTGCCGAATCCTGGACCGTCAGCGACGACGGCACGGTCTACACGTTCCGCTTGCACGAAGGCCTGACGTTCCACGACGGGACGCCGGTAAACGCGGCCGCGGTCAAGTTCACCTTCGACCGGATGCTCGACCAGAACCATCCGATGCACGAGGCAACGGGACCGTTCCCGCTCGCGTTCTTTTTCAGTGCGGTCGACACGGTCGCAACGCCCGACGATTACACCGTGCGCTTTACGTTGAAGGAGCCGTACGCGCCGTTCCTGTCCAACCTCGCGTATCCGCCGGGCATGATCGTGTCGCCGGCAGCGGTCAGGGAACAGGGCGCCCGCTTCGGCCGGCACCCGGTGGGGTCCGGGCCGTTCGCGTTCGCGTCATGGGAAAGCAACGTCAAGGTCGTTTTGACGAAGTTCGCGGATTACCGCGAGCAGGCGAACAGCGCCAGCACCCTGATCTTCCGGCCTATTACCGACGGTAACGCGCGCGTCGCCGCGATGCTCTCCGGCGAGCTCGACCTGATGGTCGAGGTGCCGCCGGATTCCCTTACCCTGTTCGAGCAGGAAGAGGCCGGGTTCACCGTGCACGAACAGGCCGGTCCTCACGTCTGGTTCCTGATTCTCAACATGAGCCGGGAGCCGTTCAGCGACAAGCGCATGCGGCAGGCCGTCAACTACGCGGTCAACAAGCAGGCCCTCGTCAGCAGCGTGCTCCAGGGAACCGCCACGGTGGCCGCCGGGCCGACGCCCGCCGCCTTCGGCTGGGCCCACGACGACACGCT
The DNA here is from genome assembly GCA_965651325.1 of uncultured Chromatiales bacterium. GTDB lineage: Bacteria > Pseudomonadota > Gammaproteobacteria > Steroidobacterales > Woeseiaceae > IDS-8. The sequence goes on from CBFGSB010000015.1 coordinate 12,809, forward strand.
CGAACCCTATCCCTACGACCCCGGGAAAGCGCAGGCGCTGGTCGAAGCTTCGGGCTACGACGGCGAGCCCCTCGTCTTCTACGTCGCCGAGGGCGGCTCGGGGATGCTCCAGCCGATTGCGATGGCCACGGCGATCCAGGCCGACCTCGCGAAGGTCGGGATCCCGACCGTCATCGAGACGTACGAGTGGAACACTTACCTGAGCCGCGTGAACGCAGGGCTCGCCGAGGCGAGCCTGGCGGAGATGGCCTGGATGACCAACAACCCCGACACCCTGCCTTACCTGACCCTGCGCACGGCCGCGTTTCCCGACCAGGGCGGATTCAATTCCGGCTACTACTCGAACCCGCGGGTCGACACGCTGATCGAGCAGGCGCGCACGGCGACCGACCGGTCCCGGCGCGCCGAGCTGTACCGGGAAATGCAGCAGATCGTCCACGACGACGCGCCCTGGCTGTTCGTCGCCAACTGGAAGCAGCACGCGGTAACCGGCGCTGGCGTCCGCGGCTTCGACCTGCACCCGTCGTTTCTCCTGTTCCTGGAGAACGTGCACAAGCAATGAGCCGGTGTCCCGGAGCAGAACACCAGTGTCCCGTTCCGTAAATAGCTTTGCCATTTCGGTCGCGGATTTTTTCGCCCGGCAAGGCGCGACGACGAGGAATAGCAGGGCTAGTGCGAGGAGTCGCAACGCCGCCAGGCGGAAAAAGACGCAGCGAAAGGGCAAAGTTATTCGCGGAAGGGAACACTAGATGGGCGGATACGTCCTGCGCCGGGTGCTCCTGCTCGTACCGGTCCTGGCCGGGATCTCGCTCATCGTGTTCTTCATCATGGCCCTGCTGCCCGGCGATCCGGCCCAGGCGCTGCTCGGCGCCTACGCGACACCCGAGAACCTCGCCAACCTGCGGGAGGAGATGGGCCTCGACGAGCCGCTGGTCAACCGCTACTTCATCTGGCTCGGCAACCTGCTCGGCGGCGACTTCGGGCACTCCTACAGCCTGGACCGGCCCGTGCTCGACATCGTGACCGACCGGCTCGGCCCGACACTGCTGCTCGCGGGCACGGCACTCGTGCTGTGCTCGATCCTGGGCCTTGTCGCCGGCGTGATCTCCGCCGTGCGCCAGTACGGATGGCAGGACAAGCTGACGACGCTGTTCGTGCTGGTCGGCATCTCGACCCCGACGTTCTGGCTGGGGCTGCTGTTCGTGCTGGTATTCGCGGTCAGGTTGAGCTGGTTTCCGGCGAGCGGCATGTACCCGATCTACGGCCCCGCCGGCTGGCTTTCGGTCCTGCACCACCTGGTGCTGCCGGCGACCTGCCTGGCGGTGGTTGCGACCGGCGTCATCGCGCGCCTGACGCGCTCGTCGATGCTCGAGGTCCTGCGCAAGGACTTCGTCACCACGGCGCGTGCCAAGGGGCTCGATGAGAGAACCGTGATCTACAAGCATGCGTTCAGGAACGCGCTGGTGACGGTTATACCGGTTTTGGGAATCCAGGCGGGGTTCGTGCTCGGCAGTGCCGTGTACATCGAGACCGTGTTCCAGTGGCCCGGGATCGGCGACATGATCGTCACCGCGATCCTGAGCCGTGACATCCTCCTCGTGCAGGGCGCGGTCATCGTCGTCGCGGCCTGCTATGTCCTCATCAACTTGCTGACCGACGTGCTCCAGCGCTGGCTCGACCCGAGGATCTCCGCTTGAGCGGCCGCTGGCTCGCGACGTGGCGCCGGTTCAGCCGCAACCGCCTCGCGGTCGCCGGCTTCTTCATTGTCTCCGCCATCGTGGCGGCGAGCCTCGCGGCGCCCGTCCTGCCGCTGCAGGATCCCGACGCCACGCAGCTCACCGACCGGATCCTGCCGCCGTTCAGCACGGGTTATCTCCTCGGTACGGACGAGCTCGGCCGGGACATCCTGTCGCGCGTGCTGTGGGGCACGCGGCTGAGCCTCGCGGTGGCCGTATCGGCAACCTGCATCGCGGCTTTCGCCGGGACACTGATCGGCATGCTCGCCGGGTACTTCTCCCGGCTAGACAACGTGCTGATGCGCGGTATCGACATGATCATGGCGTTCCCCTACATCCTGCTGGCGTTGTCCATCGTGGCGGTGCTCGGCCCTGGCTTGTTCAATGCCCTGCTTGCGATCGCGGTCGTCAACATTCCGTTTTTCGCGCGCTCGGTGCGAGGCGCGACCGTCTCGATCGTGCGGCTGGAGTACGTCGATGCCGCCCGCCTGAGCGGTTTGCGGAACTGGCGGATCCTGCTCGGCGAAGTCTTTCCCAACGTGGTCCCGGTGGTAATCATCACCATGTCCACGACGGTCGGCTGGATGATCCTCGAAACGGCGGGTTTGAGCTTTCTCGGGCTGGGCGCGCAGCCGCCGCAGGCGGATCTCGGCTCGATGCTCGGGGCGGGCCGCAAGCTGCTCATGGTCGCGCCGCACGTCACCGCCATCCCGGGCATTGTCATCTTCGTCCTGGTCATGGGCATCAACCTGTTCGGCGACGGGCTCAGGGACCTGCTGGACCCGAGGCTCAAAGCCGGCGCGCTGCTCAGCCCGGCGCCCGCGACCGAGGTGGACCCGGCGGTGGCGAACGCGGTCGTCGGGCAAGCCGCGCCGGCCGCTGCCGTGTCGGCAAACCTGCTCGAGGTCGGCGAGCTGCGGACGTGGATGATGATCGGGGACGCGCCGGTCCGCGCTTGCGATGACGTGAGCTTCGCGGTGCGCAAGGGTGAGTGCCTCGGCCTCATGGGCGAGTCCGGCTCGGGCAAATCGGTGACCGCTTCCTCCATCCTCCGGCTCGTGCCCTCACCGCCCGGCCGCATCGTCGGCGGCCGCATCGATTTCCAGGGCCACGACCTGGTGCGCAGTCCGTTGCCCGAGCTCAACGCCGTGCGCGGCGCGAAGATCTCCTACATATTCCAGAACCCCCTGTCGACGCTCAATCCGCTGCTGAGGGTGGGCGAGCAGATTGCCGAGGCGATACGCCGGCATCGCGACGTCACCTGGAAGCAGGCATGGCAGGAATCGGTCGAGCTCATGGCGAGCGTGCATATTCCGGACCCCGCGGCGCGCGCCTCCGATTACCCGCACCAGCTTTCCGGCGGCATGCGGCAACGCATCGGCATCGCCATTGCCCTCGCGAACGACCCGGATCTGGTCATTGCCGATGAGCCGACGACGGCGCTCGATGTCACGATCCAGGCGCAGATACTCGAGCTGCTCGACGAGCTGCGGCGGGAACGCGAGCTGGCGGTGCTGTTCATCTCGCACGATTTCGGCGTGATCGCCGCGCTGTGCGAACGGGTGATCGTCATGTACGCCGGTGAAATCGTGGAGTCCGGCCCCGTGGATGCCCTGTTCCGCGATCCCCGGCACCCGTACACCAGCCGGCTGATGGCCTGCGTCCCGCGCCTCGGCGAGCCCGGCCAGGTGCTCGCGGCGATCGAGGGCCTGCCGCCTCCGCTCGACGCGTTGCCGCGGGGCTGCAATTTCGCCGACCGCTGCGACTTCGCACAAGCGAAATGCCGTGAGCGCCCCATCCCGCTGGAAGTTGCGCCCGACGGGCGGGAGGTGCGCTGCATCCGCTGGCAGGAGATCGACCCATGACGGCGATCCTGCGCGTGGACGGCGTCAGCAAGACCTTCGGAGGCGGAGGCTTCCTGCGCAAGCAGCCCTCGGTACAGGCGGTGGCGGATGTCGACCTGGCCATTCCGAAGGGCGGCACGCTGGGCGTGGTGGGCGAGTCCGGCTGCGGCAAGACCACCCTGGCGCGCATGCTCGTGGGCCTCGAGCAGCCGTCGCGGGGCAGGATCGTCCACGAGGACCGCGACATTGCCGGCCTGCGCGGGCCCGCCTTGCGGCAGTTTCGCAAGGAAGTGCAATTCGTCTTCCAGGATCCGCTGACGTCGCTGAACCCCAGGAAGACGGTGCGCCAGATCCTCGAGCTGCCCCTGAAGCGGCTGCGCGGCCTGCGGAAGAACGAGTTGCGGGAGCGGGTTGCCGAGGTCGTCGACGACGTCGGCCTGCGGCAGGAGTTCCTGGACCGCTACCCGCACGAGCTTTCCGGGGGACAGAGCCAGAGAGTCGGCATTGCGCGCGCGCTTGCGGCGGAGCCTTCCGTGATCATCCTGGACGAACCCGTATCGGCGTTGGACGTCTCGATCCAGGCCCAGGTCCTGAAGCTGCTGGAGAGGCTGAAAGACCGGCACGGACTGACCTACGTCTTCATCAGCCACGACCTGGCGGTCGTCGAAAAGCTGGCGGACACCGTGGTCGTGATGTACCTGGGCTCCGTCGTCGAGGAAGCACCGGCAAGCGAGATCTTCAGTAGGCCTGCCCACCCCTACACCCGGCGGCTGCTCGCCAGCGTCCCCCGGCTCGACCGCAGCCTGCGCTGAAGCCGCGCGCGACCGGGCGCCTTTTGCCCAAGTCGTGGACGGCGTCTTTCCGCCCAGGTTTGTGCAGAGGCTCCCTGGCACCGTCACTGCATGCTCAGCTCGTCCACGCTTTCCACCGCCAGGCGCACTTCTCCGCGAATGGCGCGTTCCGCCTCGTCGTTCAGCACGACGATGCTGATGCGCCGGTTGATCGGGTTCAGCGGATCGGCGGCATCGAGCGGCAGTGACGACGCGAGGCCAACGACGCGCAGCATCTTCGTTTCGTCCATGCCGCCCGCCACGAGCTCGCGCCGTGCCGCGTTCGCACGGTCGGCCGACAGCTCCCAGTTCGAATAGCCGAGCTCGCCTTTTGCATACGGTGCGGCATCCGTGTGCCCGGCGAGCGAGATCGCACTGTCCACGCTGTTCAGCAACGAGCCTATCGCGCGCAGGATCTCCCGGGTGTGGCTTTCCAGCGCGTCGTCGCCCGTGTCGAACATCGGCCGGCTCAGGTCATCGACGATCAGGATCTGCAGCCCTTCTGCGGTCATCTTCAGGCTGATCTGGTCGCGGAAGCGGGCGAGCTCCGGCTCGTTCAGTATCGCCCGCTCTACTTTGCCGCGCAGTTTCTCGAATTCCCGGATCTCCGCCTGCCGGCGCGAATCCGGAGCCACCATCAGGTTGAGCATCTGCTCCATCTGCTGCGGCTCGCTCTTTTTGACCTGGCCCTCGGAGCGGGTCAGGTCCTCGCCACCGCCCGTGATCACGATCGCGCTGTCACCCGCGCCCGAGCCGCCCTGCAACGCCACCTTGAGCGGTGTGCGGAAGTACTCGGCGATGCCTTCGAGATCGCCCTTCGCCGTCGAGCCCACCAGCCACATCAACAGGAAGAAGGCCATCATCGCGGTGACGAAGTCGGCGTAGGCAATCTTCCACGTGCCGCCGTGATGGCCGCCGCGGTGCCTCGACTTGACGCGCTTGACGATGACCTGCTGCGACTTACCGGAAGCCATCGTCGATTCCTGCAGGAAAAGGCATCAGGCCGCTTCTGCGGTTGCCCGGCCGGGTCCGCGGGACGCTTCCTTCACGTGCGCTTCGAGCTCGGCAAACCCGGGCCGCTCGGTCGAATAAAGCACCTTGCGGCCGAACTCGACCGCCACCGACGGCACGCAATCGTTGAGGCTTGCGAGCAGGGTCGCCTTGACGCATTCCAGCGCCTTGGTCGACTCGTGCAGCTTGTGCTCGATCACGCCGGCCAGCGGTCCCACGAAACCGTAGGCCAGCAGGATTCCGAGGAACGTTCCGACCAGCGCATGCGCGATGAGCACTCCGAGCTCCGACGGCGGCAGGCCGACGGATTCCATCGTGTGCACGACGCCCATGACGGCAGCGACGATGCCGAACGCCGGCAGGCTGTCCGCGACGCGTTGCACGGCCTGGGCCGGAATCTCGCCCTCGTGGTGATGCGTATCGATTTCCCGGTCCATCAGGGACTCGATCTCGTGCGCGTTGGTTTTTCCGCTGACGATCAGGCGCAGGTAGTCGACAATGAATTCGACCAGGTGCCGGTCGCGCAGCACCTTCGGGTGCCTCTGGAACAGTTCGCTTTCAGCGGGCGCGTCGATGTCGCTTTCGATCGCCAGCAGCCCGTCCTTGCGGGCCTTGTCGAGGAGCCCGTACAAGAGCGACATCAACTCCATGTACAGCGACTTGCCGTATTTCGAGCCCTTGAACAGGGACGGCAGGACCTGTGCTGTCGCTTTCAGCGTCTTTCCCGGGTTGCCGACGACGAATGCGCCGATGGCGCCGCCGCCGATCATCAGCAGCTCCAGCGGCTGGAACATCGCCCCGAGATGACCGCCCGCGGCCGCGTAGCCGCCGAAAATCGATCCGACGACGATCACGTAGCCGATTATGACCAGCATTCCTTCCTCCCGCGGCAGTCCCTGGCGCCCTCTTGCCGTTACAGGAGGATATCGGCCGCAGGCACCGATACTTGAGCGGCCGTTTCAGTCGAAGTTGTGGATGCTCAGGCCTCGGCGTGCGCAACGTGCCCGGCCGGCGCCGCCCGCCGGTCCCTGAAGAGCACGGCAAACAGGATCGCTACTACCAGCGCGTAACCGGCAAAGCTGAGCCACACGCCGCGCCACGCGATATCGCCGGCGGGACCCGTGAAGAAATGCTCGATCAACAAACCGCTGCCGACGCTGCCGAGCATTGCGCCGAAGCCGTTGGTCATCATCATGAACAGCCCTTGTGCGCTGGCGCGGATCGCCTGGTCGGTCCGGGTTTCGACGTAGATCGACCCCGAGATGTTGTAAAAGTCGAACGCCATGCCGTAGACGATGCAGGACATGATGATCATCCACAGGCCGTCCCCCGGGTTGCCGTAAGCGAACAGCCCGAAGCGCAGCACCCACGCGATAAGGCTGATCAGCATGACCTTCTTGATGCCGAAGCGGCCAAGGAAGAACGGGATGGTGAGGATGAACAGCGTTTCCGAAATCTGCGAGATCGACATGATGATCGCCGGGTATCGCACCGCAAGCGTGTCCTGGTACTCCTCGATCGCGGCGAAATCGTGCAGGAACGTATCGCCGTACGCGTTCGTGAGCTGCAGCGCGGCGCCCAGCAGCATGGCAAAGACGAAGAAGATGGCCATCTGGCGCTCGCGGAACAGCGTGAAGGCGCGCAGCCCGAGCAGGTCGACCAGCGACGAACCGCGGCGAACGCCGCGCGGCGGGCACTTCGGCAGCGTAAACGCGTACAGGCCGAGCAGCAGCGCCGCCCCCGATGCGACATAGAACTGCCCCACGGTCTTTTCGAGCTGCAGCAGGCTGACTGCCCACATCGCCACGATGAAGCCGATCGTCCCCCAGACGCGAATCGGCGGATAATCCTTGACGATGTTCTTGCCGTCGTCCTTCAGGGCCGAATAAGAGACGGCGATCGCCAGTGAGATCGTCGGCATGTAGAAGAACATGTTCAGCAGCATGACCCAGAACATGACGCCCGGATCGTCGACCAGCGGTACCGCGAGAAGCGTGGCGGCGCCCAGCAGGTGCAGTACGCCGTAAAGCCGCTCCGCGTTGATCCATTTGTCCGCGACGATGCCGGCGATGGAAGGCGTAATGATCGCGGCGATACCGATGGTGGAGTAGATCGCGCCGAACTGCGCGCCCGACCATTGGCGGGTCTGGAACCAGTAAGCGCCGATCGTGATCAGCCACGAGCCCCAGATGAAGTACTGCAGGAAATTCATCGCTACGAGGCGAGTTTTGAGACTCATCGGTGCATTACCCCCAACAAAACGCCCAGCAGCAGACGGTGCTTGCGGTTTGCCGCCGATTGTACAGTTACAGAAATCCGGAGAGGACGAAAATGGCCATGAACCCGGTGCCCATGGACAGTGCGGCCGACTGCTGGTCGTGGTGCCGCACAGTCCGGCGGGCGGTGTCAGTCCGGCCCGCTGTGACGGCGCGGTTCCTTTAGCGCGAGCACGTCGCGGACGAAGGGAATGGTGAGGCGGCGCTGCGCCCGCAGGGACTGTTGATCGAGGTGATCCAGCAGGGCGTAGAGGCTCCCCATGTCGCGCGGGGCGCGGCGGAGGAGGTATTCGGCCGTTTCCGTGGGGAGGTCGAGCCCACGGTGGCTCGCGCGGAGTTTCAGCGCCTGGATGCGGTCGGCTTCCGCAAGCGGGGCGACGCGGAAAGCCGGCAGCTTCGACAGGCGGCTGGCCAGGTCCGGCAGGGTGAAGCCGCTGTCACGCGCGGCGCTTGCGGCGGCGGCGACGAGGATTCCGCCCGTGTCGGCGAGCTGGTTGCAGAGAGCGAACAGCGCGAGCTCAAAGGGCGCACGGCCGGCGACTGCCTCGATGTCGTCGAGGCACACCAGGCGGCGGGACGCCAGGCCGTCCAGGATGGACGGATCGCCGGAGGCGAGCTCACGCAGCGGCAGGTAGACCGCGCCGCCGCCGGCACGCTCGCAGGTGGCCTGCAGCAGGTGGCTCCTGCCGGTCGCCGCGGCCCCGCGCAGCCAGGCGCCGCCGCCCTCGCCCTTGTCGGCGAGCTGCTGCAGCCAGGCGACCAGCGTTTCGTTGCCCGCGCCCAGGAAGCTCGCGAAGACGGCGTGATCGCTGAGCCTTAGCGGCAGCGTGAGCTGGGCATTCATGCCGGGCTGTCGCTCTCGCCGGGCGGCGGCTCCAACGCCTCGGGGTGCTCGGCCAGGTAGTTGCGGTAGGCAAAGCGAATCAGCACGGACAGCACGGCCGCCATCGGCAACGCGAGCAGGATGCCGAAGAAGCCGAAGAGCTGGCCACCCGCCGCCACGGCGAAGATCACGAGCACGGGATGCAGGCCGATGCGGTCGCCGACGAGCTTCGGCGTGAGAAGCGAGCCTTCGATCATCTGCGCGATCGAGAACGTGGCAACGACGCCCAGGAGCCGCCACAGCGGATCGGGCTCGAGCGCGACGGTGACGCCGGCGAGCAGGATGCCGAATACGAAGCCGAGGTAGGGCACGAAGCTGACCAGCCCCGCGATCACGCCGATCGCAATCGCAAAGCGCAGGCCGACGAGGCTCAGGCCCAGCGAATAGATGGCAGCGAGCGAGATCATCACCAGGATCTGGCCGCGCAGGAACGCGCTCAGGACGTCATCGGTTTCGCGCGCGAGCCGGAACACGGTGTCGCGGTGGCGGCGCGGGACCAGCGAGGCGACGCGAATCATGATCGTGTCCCAGTCGCGCAGGAGATAGAAAGTCAGGATCGGGACGAGGAACAGGCTGATGACGGCCGCCGCCAGCGCGCCGCCGGAGCGGCTCACCGACAGCAGGATGCTGCTGCCCCACGTGGTCGCCATCTCGCCATAGCGCGCGATGAAGGCACCGAAGCCGATATCCTCGCCCGGCTCGATGTCCAAAAACGGCGCGAGCTTCGGCCACCAGACCTGCTCGACCTGGCTGACGATGGCCGGCAGGGCATCGAGCAGCGCCTTCACCTGGGCGTTGACCAGTGGCACGACGAGCAGCACCAGGAGGCCGAGGAAGGCGAACGTCAGCAGGAACACCGCGATGACGGCCAGCGGCCGCGGCAGCCGCAGCCGCTCCAGGCGGTCCGCGAGCGGGTCGGCAATGTAGGCGAGCAGCGCGGCGGCGATGAACGGCGTCAGCACCGGCGCCAGCCGATACAGCAGCCAACCGGTGATCGCCAGCGCGATGAGCGCATACAGCCGGCGGTTGCGGGGCTCCGCTAACGCTTCAGCCATAGGGGCTCCGGCTCAGGCCGTTCGACCCTGGGCGCGCCGCGTCCAGGACCACACGTAGTCGATCCCGCTGACGACGACCGTTACCAGCACGCCCGCGCCGAGGACCGTGGTGCTGATCTGGGGCGGCCAGTCGTATGCCGCGCGGCTCAGCACGAACAGCACGTAGAGCAACTCGAGCGCCGTGTTCAGCTTGCTGATGCGCGTTGGCTCGCCCTCGACCGGACCCACGAGGAAGTTGTAGGCGGTCGCGCCGACGACGATGATTACGTCCCGCAGCACCACGAGCAGCGCGAGCCACAGCGGCACGTGACCGGTAAAGACGAGCGTAATGAACGCGCCGGCGACCAGCAGCTTGTCGGCGACGGGGTCGAGCAGCGCACCGAGCCGGGTATGCCAGTTGAAACGCTTCGCGAGATAGCCGTCGAGACCGTCCGAAAAGCCGGCAATGAAGAACAGGACGATTGCCGGCTCGAAGCGGCCCTCGGTCATCAGCCACAGGATGGGTGCGACCAGCGCGATGCGCATGATCGAAATGGCGTTGGGCAACCAGCTCAGCTTCATGTCGTACCCGGAGGGCGCCTCAGGGACGATACCGGAACTCGAGCGCGCCGAGGCCTGCGCTCGTGCCGGGCCGCCCGAACCTGTCGACCGGGTCCAGCCGCCCGCTCGTTTCGAGCACGCGCTGCAGCCGCGCGGCGCCGCCGTGCGCGCGCACGCGATAGCGCACGCTGTCGCCCATCACGCGGTCGATCGCCAGGGCATCCACCACTTCGAGACTCTCCATGTAACTCTGCACCGCGCCGTAGGCGGCCACCGAATTGATACCGAAGATCGTCAGCTCGAAGGTGTCGAGGTCTTCGTCACCGGCGATCGCGAACTGCGATGCGAGCGTGTTGGCGAGGCGGCCGATCACTTCCTCGGGTTCCCCGGTCCACTCGCCGCGATCACCGGCGAAATACCACGACCAGCGATTGCTGCCGAGGGCATCCGGCCGGATCCGTCCGACGAGCACCGAGTTGGCGCCGTAGCGCTTGGAAGCCAGCAGCAGGCGATCGTCGAAGCCGCCCCAGACGTCGCTGAAGCTTACGTGCTGCAGGTCGGCTGCATCGAGCAGCGGGAAGGCAATCGGGATGCCCCGGCGATTTGCAGCCTCCTGCACGCGCTCGCGCAGCAGGCGGTTGCGATCGGGCGGCGGGTTGGGACCCAGCGGCCGCGGCGGCAGCGCTTGCTCGCCGTCCCCGGCCGCGATGATCTCGCGCTCGCCCTGTCCCCAGTCGACGGCGAGCCAGACCAGCGTCAGCGGCCGGTCACTCCCCCAGACGGTGACGCCCGCACCGCGCAGCAGGCGCTCGAGCGCCGCGCCGTCGAAGGTGACCCAGAGCGTTCGATCGTCGCCCGAGCGGTACTGCAGGACGAAACGCGCCGGCTCGGGGAAGAGCGGCGCGATCGCAGGCGCCAGCAGTGGTTCCTCGAGACCGGTGAGGCGCGACAGCACCTGCGAGAGGGCCTCACGGTACGCCTGCGCCCGGTGCGCCGCGTCATCGCGCTCGAATGCGGCTTGTGCGGTATACAGCGATTGCACTTCGATCGCGGCCGCCGGCAAGGCGCTGGCCAGGCCGGCTAATCCCAAGGCAATCAACACGTAAAGGCGAATAGTGCAGGAGGATTGTAAAGTAATGTTCATGGACTCCCGGAGCCTCGGCTCCCCGTCTCGCGGTCAAAGCTGACAGATGTTCTTTTCTTTGCGGCCGCGGCGCAATCCCGGCACGGCGCGGCGGGCGAGAACCGCGCTGCTATTATATCGCGCCACTACGTTCGCCCCCGGAACCGCATGAGCCCCAAATCACTGACGTACAAGGACGCCGGCGTTGATATCGACGCCGGTAACCGCCTGGTCGACCGGATTCGACCCCTCGTCGCGCGCACGGCGCGGCCCGAAGTGCTCACCGGCCTCGGCGGCTTCGGCGGGCTGTTCGCATTGCCCGCAGGCCGCTACCGGGAGCCGGTGCTGGTCTCCGGCACCGACGGCGTAGGCACCAAGCTGAAGCTGGCGCAGCAGACCGGCCGGCACGACACCATCGGCATCGACCTCGTCGCCATGTGCGTGAACGACGTGCTGGTGCAGGGCGCCGAGCCGCTGTTCTTCCTCGACTACTTCGCCTGCGGGCGGCTGGACGTCGAGGTGGCCGCGGCCGTCATCGGCGGTATCGCGCGCGGCTGCGAAATCGCGGGCGCCGCGCTGATCGGCGGCGAGACGGCCGAGATGCCGGACATGTATGCCATCGGCGAATACGACCTCGCGGGCTTCTGCGTCGGCGCCGTCGAACGCCGCGAGCTGGTCGACGGACGGGACATCGCGGCGGGTGACGTCGTCCTCGGCCTCGCGTCCAGCGGCCCGCACTCCAACGGTTATTCCCTGGTCCGCCGGGTGCTCGAAATCGCGGCGCACGATGCCGGCGGGGCCGCGCCGGAGCTCGACGGCGCACCGGCGGCGGAGCGGCTGCTGGAGCCCACCCGCATCTACGTGCAACCGCTGCTCGCGCTGATGCGCGAGGTGAGGATCAAGGGCATGGCCCACATCACCGGCGGCGGCATCACCGAAAACCTGCCGCGCGTGCTGCCCGATGGCGTGCATGCGGAAATCGACGTCAATAGCTGGCAACAGGGCGTGGTGTTCGACTGGCTCGCCGCGACCGGGCGTATAGCCGCCGACGAGATGCGGCGTACGTTCAATTGCGGCGTCGGCATGGCGCTGGTGGTAAGCCCCGGCGATGCCGACCGCGCGCTCGAGGCACTGGAGTCGTCCGGCGAGCGCGCCTGGCGCCTGGGCCGCATCGCGGCCGGCGCGGGCGGGGTGCGGTACGTTTGACTGACTTCCCCAGCGCGGCCGTGCTCGTCTCGGGCGGGGGCACCAACCTGCAGGCGTTCATCGACGCGGCGCGTGAACAAAGGCTGGACCTCCGGCTCTGCGCCGTCCTGAGCGATAACCCGGAGGCCAAAGGCCTGGAGCGCGCGCGGCGTGCCGGGTTGCCTGCCGAGTGCGTGCCGCGCGCGGAGCATGCCGACGCTGAGGCGTTCGAGGACGCGCTTGCCGAGCGGCTCGCCCGCTACGCCCCGGACCTGCTGGTGCTGGCCGGCTTCATGCGCATCCTGAGCGGCGCCTTCGTGGCGCGTTACGAAGGCCGGATCCTGAACATTCACCCGTCGCTGCTGCCGCGCTTCCGCGGGCTCGACACGCACCGGCGCGCCATCGACGCCGGCGACCGCTGGCACGGCTGCACCGTGCATTTCGTCACGGAACGCCTGGACGGTGGCCCGCGCATCGCACAGGCCCGGGTCCCGGTGCTGCCGGACGACACGCCGGCGCGGCTCGCCGCGCGCGTGCTGGAGATGGAACACCGGATCTATCCCTGGGCCGCGGGACTGGTGGCCGCGGGCCGCGTGCGCTACGCCGACGATGCCGCCTGGTACGACGGCGAGCGGCTGGACGAGCCGCTCGTCTTTCCGCCGGCGTAAGGTACCCTGCCTTACGCCTTCGGGAGCGTCACTCCCGTCTGCCCCTGGTATTTCCCGCCCCGGTCCTTGTACGACACCTCGCACTCCTCGTCCGATTCCAGGAACAGCATCTGCGCGATTCCCTCGTTCGCGTAGATCTTCGCCGGCAGCGGGGTGGTGTTGGAGAACTCGAGCGTGACGTGCCCTTCCCACTCCGGCTCCAGCGGGGTGACGTTGACGATGATGCCGCAGCGCGCATAGGTCGACTTGCCGAGGCAGATCGTCAGCACGTTTCGCGGAATGCGGAAGTACTCGACGGTGCGCGCCAGCGCGAACGAGTTCGGCGGGATCACGCAAACGTCGCTCGTCTTGTCGACGAAGCTGGTTTCATCGAACGCCTTGGGATCGACGATCGCCGAATCGATATTCGTGAACACCTTGAACTCGTTCGAGCAGCGCACGTCGTAGCCGTAGCTCGAGGTGCCGTAGGAAACGATCTTTTGGCCGTCTTTCTCGCGCACCTGCCCCGGCTCGAAAGGTTCGATCATGCCGTGCTCGATCGCCATGCGGCGGATCCAGCGGTCCGATTTGATGCTCACAGCGCTCCCCGTTGGGTATTAATCGTTCTCGACGACGATGTTCGGAAACCGGCGGCTGTAGTCCTTGTCCTGCATCGCCAGGCGCGCGCTCATCCGCCGCGCCGTCCGCAGCCAGGCTTCTGCGATCGGCCCGTCGGGGTCGGCGACCACGGCAGGCGTGCCGCTGTCGCTTTGTTCCCGGATCGCAAGATCCAGCGGGAGCTGCCCGAGCAGCTCGACGCCGTACTCCTCCGCCATGCGCGCCCCGCCGCCGCTGCCGAAGATCGCTTCCTCGTGGCCGCAGTTGCTGCAGACGTGCGTGCTCATGTTCTCGACGATGCCGAGCACCTGCACCGAAACCTTGCGGAACATCTGCAACCCCTTGCGTGCGTCGAGCAGGGCGATGTCCTGGGGTGTGGTGACGATCACGGCGCCGCTCACCGGGACGCGCTGCGAGAGCGTGAGCTGGATATCGCCGGTGCCGGGCGGCATATCGACGAGCAGGTAGTCCAGGTCGGTCCAAGCGGTCTGCTGCAGGAGTTGGTTCAGCGCCTGGGTCACCATGGGCCCGCGCCACACCATGGGCTGGTCCGGGTCGATCAGGAAGCCGATGGACATGACCTGCAGGCCGTGGGCTTCGAGTGGAATCATCGTCTTGCCGTCGCGGCTGGTCGGGCGCTGCCCCGCGAGGCCCAGCATTGCCGGCTGGCTCGGCCCGTAGATATCCGCGTCCAGCACGCCGACCGACGCGCCATCGCGGGACAGCGCGGCCGCGAGGTTCATCGCGGTCGTGGACTTGCCGACACCGCCCTTGCCGGAGGCAATGGCGATGACGTTGGAGACATTCGGCAGCGGCTTCAGGTTCGGCTGCACGCCGTGCGCCACGATCCGGCTCTCGAGCGCGAGCGAAACCTCGGCTGCGGGCGCAATCGAACGAATCGCTTCGCCGAAGCGGGCCGCGAGCTCCGGGCGCGCGCTCTCGAACGGAAAGCCGAGCTCGATTTCGACGGCACCGCGCGCCCCCTCGAGGTCCGCCCGGCGCACTTTGCCGACGCGCTCGAGCGCGACCCCGATTCCCGGCACCGCGGTGGCTTCAAGTGCTTCTTTCAAGGCCGAATTTGCTGACACTGTCACATTCCACGCGTAGGCGTTAGGTTAACTTTGCCGGAAGCAGCCGGCGACGGCGGCCCGCGCGCGGGCGGCTCGGATTGCGGCGGCTATTGTAAACGGACCAGCCCCCGCACGGGCGGCCGATTTCGGCCGATGTGGCATAATGACGGGGCCGGCGGAACGGAATAAGGCGTGGGGAGCCCAGGGATTCGCCGGCAGCTCGAGACGCAATTCCCTGTGGCCTCCCGGGTCGGCGCGGCCATGAGCAACAAGTACGTGACAACGATTCAGGCACAAAGCACTTGGGGGGCAGTAAAGCGAGACACGGCACGCGGGCCCGGATCCCGCGAGCACGCCGTCCAGTGGTCGCTCCGGTACCGCCGCGGGGTTTTATGGCGATACTAGGCGGTTTTCGCGCGGATCAACTGATCACCCAGCTCATCAGCGAAAACGACACGGGGTCAGCCAATGCCCAGAAGCTGACCGAACGGCTGAAAAAGCTGGGGCCGAAAGTGATTCCGAAAGCCATTGACGCGCTCGCGATGAGCGACCGGACGCACCAGATGCTGTTCGTGGACATCCTGGCGAGCCAGGTCAGCGACAAGACCCTGAAGCTCTACAAGGAAGGCCTCGCCGACGGCGGCGAACGCGTGGTATCGGGCACCGCCTGGGCCCTCTCCAGCAGCAACAACTACAACGCCAACGCCCTCCTCGACTTCCTGGACGAGCCCGAGGTCTCGAAGCCGGCCCTGATCGAGATCCTGAAAGTCCACAAGAACAACCTCAGCGTGCACGACCTGCTGCGCCGCGCCTACGAACTGGACTCGAAAGAGAAGGCATCGCTGTTCAAGATCATCGAGGAGATCGTGTCCGAGGACATGGTGCCCGACCTGATTGCCCGCATGGGCGGCAAGGACCCGGGCATCAAGATCCACCTGATCAACCTGCTTGCCCGCTTCGACAACCCCGAGATCAACCAGGCACTGGAGATGCAGCTCGGCGACGGCAACAAGCTCGTGCGCAGCGCGGCCCTCGGCGCGCTGGCGAAGCGCGGGGGCCGGGTCGACATCGCAAAGGTCGCGAAGCTCCTGCTCGACCCCGACCTCGACGTGCAGAACAAGGCCGTCGACGTGATGGTGAAGATCAACCATCCGGAGACCATCAAGTACCTCGTGCCGGCCCTGAAGGACGAATCGGAATACACCCGCCGGGCGGCGGTCGAGGTCCTGAACGAGATCGGCAACGTGAACGCCGTCAAGGACCTGCTGGCAGCGATCAAGGACGACGACTGGTGGGTGCGCGCCCGCGCCGGCGATGCGCTGGCGGAAATCGGCGGACCGAAGGTCGTCGACTCCGTGCTGCAGCTCATCCGCGACAAGGACGAGGACATCCGCCGTACGGCGATCGAGATTTTGAACGCCACCAAGGACGAGCGCGCGGTCGGCGAGCTGCTGAAGGCCACCGACGACAGCGACTGGTGGGTGCGCGAGCGGGCGGTCGACGCGCTTTCGCAGATCGGCAGTCCCAAGGCAGTGCCGAAGCTGGTGCAAATGCTCGGCAAGAACCCGAAGACCGACAGCGTGGTGGTGCGGGCGCTGGGCAAGCTCGGCAACCACGAGATCATCGACAAGATCGTGCCCCTTCTGCAGCGGCCCGAGCGCGAAATCCAGGTGGAGGCAATCAAGGCCATCTCCCACCTCGCGGATGAAAAGCGTGCCGAGACGGTCCGGAAGGTCTTGCAGAAAATCAAGCAGTCAGACGACTCCACGATCATCAACGTCGCGGACAAGGCGATCAAGGAGCTCGACGCCAAGTACTCCGCGACCGTGCTGGAAGAAAACGTGCGCGCCGAGAAGATGGCCGAGCATACGCGCACGCTGCTCATCGA
>CBFGSB010000016.1:0-28510 GCA_965651325.1 uncultured Chromatiales bacterium
CCGTGCGGAGCACGGAGCAACTGGCGGAGATCGTGGTCACGCGCGGCTCGGCGCTCGCGGTTACCGGCCAGCGTTTCGACCAGCGTGTCTTCGATGTAATCGCCGTACGCCGACCTCGGCACGAACTCCGTATCCGGCGAATGCAACCGATACTTTCCGAGCCAGTTCTCGAAGCGCTCGGGCGCATCGGAGAACAGGCTCATGGCGCCCGCCCGCGTGTTCAATACGTGTTCGTTCACGTTGGTGCTGTAAGCGATGCCACGGCCGAGCCGCGCCCGTGCCTCGACCAGCGTCACGCGCAGGGGCCGCCTGCCGCGCCGAACGAGGTGAATGGCGAGAGCCGTTCCGCTGAAGCCTCCGCCGATGATCACGACGTGGTATGGATTCGGCATGGTGTCCTCCTTACGCGATGACGACGCACGCAACATGCGTCCAGGCATTGGAGGTTATTGGTTCGGGGTTACGATGTCGGTCGCCCGGCGGTCATCGTTCGGTGATAATGTCGAAGGTCCCGCCGGTGATACGCAGAATCCAGGAACGCTGCTTTGCACTCGCATGCGAGCGGCACGCACGGGCGGCACTCGTCGCGGGTCAGAACGCGTGCTCGATCCCGATGGCGGCGTAGTTGCTGCTCTCGCTCGTCCCCCCGATGTCGCCGGTCGTGTAGAAGGCGAACGCCTTGGTCGCCTCGCCGAGCTCGTGATCGAGCCCTACCGAAAACAGCGACTCGAAGAGGTTATCGAGCGGGTCGAGCTGCGGATCGGTTTGCCAGATGTCGGCGGACAGGTACTGCAGCTTCACCGTGTTGTCGCCGAACGTCCAGGCGATCGATCCGCCGAATCCATGCTCGTCCACGGTCCCGGCATCGGTGAGTTGGTATAGCAGCATGACCTGCGCGGCACCGAACGTGTAGCCGCCGACCACGCGCGTCGTTTCGACTCCCTCACCGTCGATATCGCTGTCACGGGCGACGGCCGCATAAATGAGATCGGTCTCGTAGGCAAGCGATAGCGAGGTCCCGTCGGCCAGCCCGTCATTGCCGGAAGCGGGGTCCTCGCCCGGGAAGAAGTTCACGGTGGCGCTGAACGCATCGGCAAACGTCGGCGTGGTGTAGCCGATGTAGTCCTTCAGCCGGTTCTCGCCGTTGAAGCTTCTGCTGATGTCGCCCTCGAGGTCGTTGAAGAGGTCGAAGTCGCCCTGCGCCTCCTTCAGCGCCGTATCGTGCCGCCCTACCTTGACGGTGCCAAAAGCGCCTTGCAGCCCGACGAACTGGTTGCGCGCGGTGATATTGTCCTCACCGGACGGGGCGTCAATATTGACCTGCCATTCGAGCTGGTAGATCGCCTTGAGGTTTCCGTTCAGGTCTTCTTCGCCCTTCACGCCCACGCGCGAGGAATTGCTCTGCAACTCCACCTGCTCGCCCCGCGGCTCGTCGGAGTTCTGCAGGGTCACGTTCAGCTTGCCGTAGAAGTCGATGTCCGCGGCGGCAGGAACCGACAGCAGCAAAACGGCAGGTACCGCGAGTATCGTTTCGGCATGTCGGAGACCGACGCGGGGTCGCTTGCTGATTTTTCTGCTCATCAGTGAATCCTTTGGGGGCAGGGGCTGACCGGTCACGCATGTTATGTAGGACAGGTGACGGTGTCGGTATTCGCGCGGTTACGGTTTGGCCAGCCAGGCGTGACCGTTTCGAGCCGGCGTCTGAAAATGGCGCCCCGACCATGATTCGAACATGGGACCCCCAGATTAGGAATCTGGTGCTCTATCCTGCTGAGCTACCGGGGCGTTACGATGCGGCTGGCGCGCGCCATTGTATCAAAGCGCCCGCCCGGTTCCCGCATTGCCCGTAGCGGCCTTTGCGGCGCCACTTTCCGCCGAGCCCAGCACGGGTTCCTTCGTGTCGAATTCCCCGTAGTACACAGCGCCGCCGCGCGTCTCGACGACGGCACGTTGAATGGAGGCCTCCCTCGTCTCGATGACCTGGACGTCCTCGATGCGGGACAGCAGGTCCTGCATCGAGGCGCCGCCGCCGGCATTGATCACCGCTTCCCCTTCGGCATCGTAGAAAGCCACCCGCATCCCTCGCAGCAACTCTTCGGCAAACCAGTCCATGTTGTCGGCGAGCCCGAAGTACTCGTAATGCGAGATGCGGATTTTCACGATCATGTCCGCAATGGGAAAAATGTAAGCGTGCGAGAGCGCGGTGTTACCGTCCTTCGAGATCGTGAGCACAACCCGCTTGCCCTCGACAGTGCCGTATCGCAAGGAGTGGCTGACGTCCGTCGTGCCGTGAAATT
The DNA here is from genome assembly GCA_965651325.1 of uncultured Chromatiales bacterium. GTDB lineage: Bacteria > Pseudomonadota > Gammaproteobacteria > Steroidobacterales > Woeseiaceae > IDS-8. The sequence goes on from CBFGSB010000016.1 coordinate 2,298, forward strand.
CCGCGGAATCGTAGTGTCCCTGCTGCACTGCGCGTTCGATTTCATTTTTGAAGCGCGCGACCTCCGGACGGAGGCTTTGCTTGCGGGCGTCGTTCGTGGGCGACCCGGCCAGGAACGGGTTGGGATAGATGTACACGTCGGGGGTCAGGGCAAAGTTGCCGGAATAGGCATATACCGTTCCCAGCCGCGGGTCCGGGTAGTCGTAGGATCGCGCGATCTTCAGCCTGCCGATGTCGAGCGGGATGCTGACGACGGTGCTCTGGACGTTCGCGTTCGGCGGCGGCGCCGTTGCGCAGCCCCCGAGGACCAGCAACAGGCAAAGCGCCCGGACGAACACGATTCTCGACGGCGTCATGACCGGCTCATGCCCCGTGCAGGGTGAGCAACACCTGGCGCCGGTGCGGCGCAAGGCGATGCTCCCAGAGGTACACACCCTGCCAGGTGCCGAGCGCGCACCGGCCTTCACGGATCGGCAGGTTGAGGTCCGATTGCGTCAGGACAGTGCGCACGTGCGCCGGCATGTCGTCGGGCCCTTCGGCGGTATGCGAGAACATCGGGTCGCCGTCGGGGACCTGCCGCTGCATGAAGGTTTCCAGATCGCGCCGGACGGCGGGATCGGCGTTCTCGCACAGCATCAACGAAGCGCTCGTGTGGCGGATGAAGACGTGACACAGTCCGTTCCGGATGCCGGACTCGCCGACGGCATCCTGGATACGGTCGGTGAGGTCGTAGGTGCCGCGGCCGTCCGTGCTGACCTGCAATTCCTGTTGCTTGAACATTTGCGATGCGATGCCGGCAGTGATTGCCCTATTGTCTCACAGCACCGGCGGGATCAAAGACCCCGGCGGCTCGAAGAGGCACCTACGAGGAAGGCCCGGGCGCCTCGCCGGTGTAGGGCTCGCCGTAGCGCAGGCGGATGGTCTTGGTCTTGCCGAACCACGGAATCGAGATGATGTAGATGTTGTCGTATTCGGCCTCCGCGATCGGCGGTACCTTCTTGCTCGCGCCGAGCTCGGCGATCATCTCCGGAATGGTATTGCTGTGCCCCACGACCAGGATGATCTTGCCCTTGTGTTTGTCGACCATACCCTCGAGAAACGCCTCGAGGTCTTCAGGCTCCGGGTCATAGCGGTGCACGGGCAAGTCGAGCGCGTCGGCCAGCGGTCGTACCGTCTCCAGCGTGCGCCGGTACGGTGTCGAATAGATCGCGTCGACACCGGCGACGACGTCTGCCTCGCGCAGTTGCCGCGTCAGCTCCGCGACCCGCCGCTGGCCGGCCGGTGACAGGCCAGGGTCCTCCGCCGGTGCCGCAGCTTTCTCGGCATGCCGCACGAAGATGACGGTCGTGGTCGCCTGCGACTCGAAAAACCAGGCGAGACCGATCGCAATGGCCGTATAGATGATGACGATCTGGATGCGGCGGCGCCGCCGCTTCTTGCGTTTTCGGCGGTCGGATTCTGGCGTCCCGTTTTGCATGTGGCGCGAGCTTACGGGGTTTCGCGGCCGTTGACCACGCGGCGAGCAGCCGTGCCGCGGCGGCTAATCGCGCGCCTGGCGCTCCCGCTCCCGGTCGTTCCCGGTCGGCACCTGCCGGAATTCGCCCTCGATGACGCGATCGGCGCGGAAGTGCCCGGCCCTGCCTTGCGCCTTTCGCAGCTTCCGCCCGATCCACCAGAGGCGCAGCCCCACGATGCCCGCAAGTACCACGAGCACCGACGCCACCACCAGGAACGCAACGACGCCGAGGACGACCATGGCGCCGATGGCGACGATGCCGACCACGACCATCAGCCCGTTGAGCAACGGATTGCCGGCCGGAACACCTGAGAAATTGATTCTACGATTTGTCATAAGCCAATGATTCAAGGAACCTCAGTCGACTCCGGAGGTGCTGGAACCTGCTCGACCCGGCTGTAGAACCCTTCGAACCAGGGTTCCCAGGTCTTGCCGCCGTCTTTGGATTCCTCCAGGAACTGCCGCACCCGGCCGTCCGGCAGCGGCGTCCACAGCCCGCGGAAGGCTGCCGTGGTGCCGTTCTCCACGTAGTGGACCTGCCCTTCGAGCAGGATACCATCACCGCTCGGACCGCCGCGAACGAGGATCTGGCTGCCGTCCGCCCCGGTCCAGAGCTGGACCCACTCGCCGGCCGCGGCGTCGTAGTAGTTCATACTCATGCCCGAGCCGCCAGCGGCACCCGCCCACTGCTCCACCAGCACGCAACCGTCCTGCTCCGGCTCGATACGGTTGTACCCGGCGAGGCGCCCATCCGGTGTCCGTACCTCCCATTCGCCAATCCAGAAATCGAACGCCCGGAAGGCGTCCTTCTGCAGGCAAGGTGCGTCTGCGGTGGCACCGGCGGCCTCCTCCGAGGTGCCCGCGCCAGGCGCGAGGGTCGGGGCGGCCGCGATTGTCGAGATGAGCAGAATTGTTGGAATTTTCATTAACTTCTCCCCGAAAGTTGTGAGACTCCGATAAGACCGCAGGCCAAGCGTCGGGTTCGACGGTGCGACGCAACTGGAATATGGCGCCTGGCGGTTGAATCGTCATCGCCGCCGACGCAGAATGCCGTGCCCCGGGAGAGGTGGCAGAGCGGTTGAATGCACTGGTCTTGAAAACCAGCAAGGGTTGACGCCCTTCGTGGGTTCGAATCCCACCCTCTCCGCCACCCCAAATCCCCCAAAATCAAACTAGAAGCGGGTGCTCTTTCAAGTGCCGCCTTAGCTCTACCAATATGTGCGTGGATTGTGTTTAATGGCTGTTCATAACTCCCGCGGGAGGCGTCAGTCACGTGCCCGACAAAGTCGTGCTGCGCAACCTGATGGAGCGGGTGGCCGAGGCCGCCACGCTCCCTGACGTTTACAGTTGCGCGCTCACCTGCCTGCAGGACACGCTCGAGGTGGAGCGCGCCTCTTTGCTCGTGTTCGACGAACACAAGGTGATGCGCTTCGTCGCGTGGACCGGCCTCTCCGATCGCTACCGCGCCGCGGTCGACGGGCACTCTCCCTGGAAACCCCATGACACGGCTGCGACGCCCGTGCTGGTAAGCGACGTGCGCGAGGATCCCGGCTGCGCGGATTACCGCGCCATCATGGAAAGCGAGGACATCCGCGCCTGTGCCTTCATCCCGCTGCGCTTCGCAAATCGCGTGCTCGGCAAGTTCATGCTGTATTACCGCGAGCCCCACGAGTTCACGGAAGAGGAAATCGTTACGGCCGAAATCATTGCCGGCTCGATCGCCTTTTCAATCGAGCACTTCCGCGTGGCCGGCAAGCTCGAAGAGCGTCTCGTCCACGAGCAGCAATTGGCCAACGCGGCGGAGGAAGCGCGTGTCGCGGCCGAGCGCGCCCGCGAGCGGCTGCAAACGCTCGCGGAATTGCACGACGACCTCGCCTCTTCGCTCGAACCCGACGCCGCCTTGCGGTTGCTGGCCAAACGCCTGGCCGCCCGCACCGCCGACTATTGCTTCACGTACGCGTTCGACGGCCGCTCGATCCGGCGCGTTGGCCTGGCGCACCGCGATCCGGAGAAGAAGCGATATATCGAAGCATTGGCTGCCGCGGACCCGCCCACGCTGGACGACAACTGGGGCGTCGGCCCGGTGATTCGCAGCGGCGAGCCGATGATCGCGACCGACGTTACGCCCCACGTGCTTGAGAGCAACCTGCAGAGCCATTCGCAACGCGAAGCCCTGCGGCGGCTGGAGCCGCGCTCCGTGTTGCTGGCTCCGCTCAAGGCCCGCGGCCGCACCGTGGGTGCCATTGCGCTCATCACCGATGCCTCGTCACCGCGCGCCTTCGATGAGGGCGACCTGGAACTGGCGCGCGAGCTTGCGAGCCATGCCGCCCTGCTCATCGACAACTCGCGCCTGTACACGGAAGCCACTTCGGCAATACGCGCGCGGGACGACATGATAGCCGTAGTGTCGCACGACCTCCGCAACCCGCTGCAATCGATCGCGAGTGCCGCGGCCGTCCTGCAGGTGGACCATTCTCCCGAACGCCGCGCCGCGAGCACCGCTGCCATTCGCGTTGCCACCGAACAAATGGATCGCTTGCTGCAGGACCTGCTGGACATTACGCAAATTGACGCCGGCCAGCTCTTCGTCAATCGCGAGCCGACTGACGTGGAGTTCCTCGTGAGCGAAGCACGGACAATGTTCCAGGAACTGACGCGCGAGCGGGCCATCGACCTGCAATGTTCCGTCGAGCCCGGGCTGCCCCCGGTGCACGTCGATCGCGATCGAATCCTGCAGGTCTTGTCGAACCTGCTCGGCAACGCCCTGAAGTTCGTGCCCTCGGGGGGCCACATCACGCTATCGGCGGCCAACGATGCAGGGCGGGTACGCATCGCGGTGGCGGACACCGGGCCGGGCATCGACGAGCACAACCTTGCGCGCGTATTCGACCGCTTCTGGCGGGCCGACCGGCGCAAGGACCGCGGCGCGGGACTGGGACTCGCCGTGGCCAAGGGCATCGTGCAGGCGCACGGTGGCGACATCGGCGTCGAAAGCCGCAAAGGCCACGGGAGCTGCTTCTATTTCCGGCTCGACGCCGGCGCGCCCAAGGCAGAGGTCGCCTCGATGAGCTCGGCGCTCGGGCCGATCCTGGTCGTCGACGACGATAAGCCTTTCCGGGACGAGGTCGTGGAGGTGCTGCGCGGTTCCGGCTATGACGTGGTCAGCGCCGGCGATAGCCGCGAAGCCCTCGAATACCTGTCGAAAGAAGCGCCGCCGTCGCTCGTCATCCTCGACGGCCTGACGCCGCTGATGGACGGGCGGCCGCTCTACGAGGCCGTCAAGGACGTGCCGCAACTGAAGTCGGTGCCCATGATTCTCTCTTCGAGCCTGCACGACATTCGCCTCGACGAGGCGTTGCACGGCGCCGCCTACCTCGACAAACCGGTACGGCCGAGCCAGCTCCTGGGCCTTGCGGCGGCTTTGTGCCACCGCCGCGACAACCCGCATCACCTGAACTGATGGCGAAAGGCATCAATCGCAGGCAGTTCGTGATTTCCGGAGCCGCCGCCGGGTTCGCGGCCGGGACGCCGCTGGCCGCGCCGGCGCAGGCCGTGCGGCCTAAAATCAGCAACCGGGTCAAGCCCGTCGTCATATCGTCGAGCAACGGCTACACCATGAAGAACGGCGGCAAGCTGAACTGCGTGGAGACGGCTTTCGAACGTATCGTCAATGGCGAGGACGTACTGGACGCACTCATCGCCGGCGTCAATATCGTCGAGCTGGATCCGGAAGACGCGAGCGTCGGCTACGGCGGCCGGCCGAACGCCGATGGTGTCGTGCAACTCGATGCCTGCTGCATGCACGGCCCGAAAAAACAGGCCGGCGGCGTCGCGGCGCTGGAGGGTGTGCGCACGCCGTCGCTGGTGGCGAAAGCCGTGATGGCAAACACCGATCACCACCTGCTGGTGGGCGAAGGCGCTCAGAGCTTCGCCCGCAACATGGGCTTCCAGATCGAAGACGATCTCAACACCGAGAAATCCCGTGGCCTCTGGCTCGAATGGAAGCGGCGCACGGACCCCGGTCACTACCTCGACCCCGAGGAGCGCTTCGAAGCCGGGCGGCGCGCCGGGCTCGACATGGTCCGCGACGGCCTGATCCCCGAAGACGAGTACTACGGCACGATCAACTGCAACGGCCTGGGCCTGCAAGGGCAGATCTGCGGTGTGACGACCACGAGCGGGCTGGCCTGGAAGATTCCGGGGCGGGTCGGCGATTCCCCTATCCTCGGAGCGGGCCTGTACGTCGACGGCGATATCGGCGCCGCGGGCTCGACGGGCCGCGGCGAAGCCAACCTGTTCAATCTCTGCTCGTTCTTCATCGTCGAGGAAATGCGGCGCGGGCGCCACCCGCGGGACGCGGGCATGGAGGCACTCAGGCGCATCAGGAGCAACACCATCGAGCCGCGCCTGCTGAACGAACGCGGCGAGCCGAACTTCAACGTCAAGTTCTACATTCTCGACAACGTGGGCCGTTATGCCGGCGTCGCAATGTACGCGGCCGACGATACACAGCGCTACGCCGTTTGCACCGAAAACGGCGCCGAGCACCCGATGCTGGAGCCTTTGCTCGAAGGCGGGGCGTGAGACAGCCGTGCTAATATCCGGTTTCTGATTGGGGAGACACCTGCATGAACCAGAACGTGAACTACCTGGCGCCCGTTTCCGAGCTGGCGGCCGAAGATCGCTCCAACTTCATCTGGCGCTGTTACGCGCACGTGGTCGGCGCGATCGTCGCGTTTGCCGCGATCGAGGTCTACTTCTTCCAGAGCGGCATCGCCGCTGCCATCGCCGAGCCGATGTTCAACAACTGGCTGCTGGTGCTCGGTGGGTTCATGCTGGCAAGCTGGGGGGCGACGCACGTCGCTCACCGCGTGCAGTCAAAGCAGGCCCAGTACGCCGCGCTGGCAGCGTTCGTCGTCGTCGAGGCGCTGATTTTTGCACCTTTGCTCTACGTGGCGAACGCCGTGGCGCCCGGCGTAATCGACAGCGCAGCCGGCGTAACGCTGCTCGGCAGTATCGGGCTGATCGCCACCGCCATGGTTACCCGCAAGGATTTTTCTTTCCTGCGCGGGTTGCTGGTCTGGGGCGGCATTCTCGCAATGGTCGGAATCGTGGCGAGCATCCTGTTCGGCTTCGCGCTCGGCACCTGGTTCTCCGTCGCAATGATCGGGTTCGCCGGCGCCGCCGTGCTCTACGACACTTCGAACATCATGCATCACTATCCCGAGGACAAGTACGTCGCCGCCTCGATGGCGCTGTTTGCGTCAATCGCGCTGATGTTCTGGTACGTCCTGCGGTTGTTCCTCGCGCGGGAGTAGCCGCACGGAGCGCGATTGCGCGCTCCTCCTACTCCTGCGGTAAAGGGAGGATGGTCGCGGTGCCGCCCATGTAGGGCACCAGCGCCCGCGGGACGTCAATGCCGCCGTCTTCACGCTGGCAGTTCTCCATCACCGCAATCAGCGCCCGCCCGGCCGCGACGCCGGAGCCGTTGAGCGTGTGCAGCAGCTCCGGCTTGCCGGTGTCGGGATTGCGCCAGCGAGCCTGCAGGCGGCGCGCCTGGAAATCCGTGCAATTGCTGCACGAGGAGATTTCGCGGTAGGCGCCCTGCCCCGGCAGCCAGACCTCGATGTCATGAGTCTTGGCCGAGGCAAAGCCTGTGTCGCCGGCGCAGAGCGTCACCACCCGGTATGGCAGCTCCAAGCCCTGCAGCACGGCTTCGGCATGTCCGGTCAGTGCCTCCAACGCGGCCGCCGATTCGGTGGGTTTGACGAGTTGCACGAGCTCCACTTTCTCGAACTGGTGCTGGCGGATCATGCCGCGCGTGTCCTTGCCATGGGAACCCGCTTCGGAACGGAAGCACGGCGTGTGCGCGACGTAGCGCCGCGGCAGCGTCTGCGCGGCCACGATGCTGTCGCGTAGCTGGTTGGTCAGCGGCACTTCGGCCGTCGGGATCAGGTAAAAAGGCGTCTCGCCCTCCGTTTTGAACAAGTCCTGTTCGAACTTCGGCAACTGCCCGGTGCCGAAGAGCGCATCCGCCCTTACGAGATACGGCACATAGGTTTCTTCGTAGCCGTGTTCGCCGATGTGCAAGTCGAGCATGAACTGGATGAGCGCGCGCTGGAGCCGCGCCAAGGCTCCGCGCAACACCGCGAAGCGCGCGCCGGAGATGCTGCTCGCCGCATCAAAATCCAGGAGCCCGAGCGCCGCACCCAGGTCCACGTGGTCGCGCGGCTCGAAGTCGAACGCCCGTGGCTGGCCCCAGCGCCGCACCTCGACGTTCGCGGCGTCGTCGGCACCATCCGGGACGTCCTCCAGCAGCAGGTTCGGCAAGCCGAGCTCGATCGACTGGAGCTCTTCCCGCACCGTTTGCAGCTCCTGCTCCGCGCGAGCGAGCTGCGCGCCCGCGTCTTTGGACGCCGCCAGCAGGGGCTCGATGTCTTCGCCGCGCGCCTTGGCTTGCCCGATGGCCCTGGCGCGGCTGTTCTTCTCGTTGCGCAGCGACTCCGTTTCCACCTGCAGCGCCTTGCGGCGGTCTTCCAGGGCCTGCCACTCCGCTACGTCGAATGCGGCGCCCCGCCGCGCCAGGTTGGCCGCGACCTCGTCGGTCGCCTGTCTGAGTAGTCTGGGGTCGATCATTGTTCCTGGTCTTGGCTCTTGTTCTTGCCACGGGCTTCACGATTGCGTTCGGCGATCTCGTGCAGTTTCTCGCCGATCTGGCGCTCGAGGCCTCGGGGCACCGGATGATAATACCTGCGCTCCGGCATGTCCTCGGGAAAGTAGCGCTCGCCCGCCGCGAAGCCGCCTTCTTCGTCGTGCGCGTAGCGATAGCCCTTGCCGTAACCGAGGTCTTTCATAAGTCGCGTCGGTGCATTGCGCAAGTGCAGCGGCACGTCGAGCGAGCCGAACTCCGCGACGTCGGCACGCGCGGCGTTCGCCGCCTTGTACACCGCGTTGCTCTTGGCCGCACACGCGAGAAAGACGATGGCCTGGGCGAGCGCCAGCTCGCCTTCCGGGCTGCCGAGCCGCTCCAGCGTATCCCAAGCGTCGAGCGTGATCCTGAGCGCCCGCGGGTCGGCATTGCCGATATCCTCGGACGCCACCCGCACCATGCGCCGCGCGACGTACAGCGGATCGCAGCCACCGTCCAGCATGCGCATCAGCCAATAGAGCGACGCGTCCGGGTCGGAGCCGCGAATCGACTTGTGCAGCGCGGAGATCTGGTCGTAGAAGTACTCGCCCTGCCGGTCGAAGCGGCGGTGGCCGCCGCGCGCCACCTCGGCCGCGGCGTCGCGGCCGAGGTGCCGCCTGCCTTCTTCGTCCGGCACGAGGTCCACCGCGAGCTCCAGCAGGCCGAGCGCCCGCCGCGCATCGCCGTCGGCGGCGTCGACGAGCAACTGCAGCGCCTCGTCGTCCGCGTCCACCGCTTCGGCCGCGAAGGCCGCCGGCGTTTCCAGTGCGTGCCGCAGGATACGCATGAGCGCTTGATCGTCGAGCGGCTTCAGGACATAGGTGCGGGCCCGGGAAAGCAAGGCGTTGTTCAACTCGAACGACGGGTTTTCCGTCGTGGCGCCGATGAAGGTCAGCGTGCCGTCCTCGACGTACGGCAGGAAAGCATCCTGCTGCGCCTTGTTGAAGCGATGCACCTCATCCAGGAACAGGATGGTCGCGCGGCCGGACTGCATGCGCTGCAGCTCGGCTTCCTTGACGGCTGCGCGGATGTCCTTCACCCCGGCCATCACCGCGGACAGCGCGATGAAATGCGCGTTGCTCGACTGTGCAATGATGCGCGCGAGCGTGGTCTTGCCGGTCCCGGGAGGACCCCAGAAAATCATCGAATGGGGGCGGCGCTGCGCAATCGCCTCGCGCAGGGGCCGGCCCTCGCCGAGCAGATGCTCCTGGCCGAAGAACCCGGCGAGCGATGCGGGGCGCATCCGGTCCGCGAGCGGCCTGCCGGCGGCGGCTTTTTCGCCCGGATCATTCTCGAACAGGTCGGCCAATCCAGAATCCCCTGTGCAGGAGCGCTCCTGCAATCGGTGTTGCGCTCAGCGGCGCGCAGCCAGCCAGGTCTCCAGCCGCAAACTCCAGCCGCCGGCCCCGGCGGCGGCGATCACGAGCCCGACGGCAATGCCGATCCCGTCGGCCAGCAGGTCCAGCGATTCGGCACTGCGATAGCTGACCCAGCGCTGGCACAGCTCGATGAACGCGCCGAACGCGAGCATGCCGAGCGCTACGCGCCAATAGCTCCGCGGCCGGTACTGCCCGCAAAACCAGACCGTCAGGAACGCGAACGTGACGCCATGCTGCCATTTGTCTGAGGGCATGATATCGGTATCGTGCAAACCGAAGTCGGGAGTCAGCGTGGCGCCCAGCACGAGTGCGAGCACTCCGATGCCGGCGGCCTGCCAGCGGCGCGCGTAGCGCAGCGGCAGCATCAGTGCGTGGACGCCGAAGGCTGGGCCGGCCGGCCGACCAGGTCGACTCCCTCGGGCGGCGAGAAGCGGAACCGTTCGGCATCTATCTGCTCGTTGACTGCCACGTCGTACAGCGCGACGAGCGTCTTCTGCTTCAGCTCGTCGGCGAGGATCATGCGCGTCAGGACACCGTCCGTGAAGCCGAGCTCGACCGTCTCGAACCCGTTGTCACCGCTCGTCGGACGCAGGTGTACCCAGAACGTGCCGCGGTCGGTGAAGCTGTCCAGCACCTCGAAGTTCTCCAGCACCTCGGTCGAGCCGCCGAGCAGCGAAGCCGGGGTGCTCCCCAGCACTTCCGTCTGCGGCCTGACCGTCACCTGCTCGAGGTCGACGTCATAGCTCCAGACGTTGGTCCCATCGGCAACCAGCAGCTGCTCGTAGGGCTCAGAGTACGACCAGCGGAAGCGTCCGGGCCGCATGATCTCGAACGTCCCGCTCGAGCTCTCCACCACCGCGTCGTCTTCGCTCACGAGCTTCTGCTCGAAGCGGCCGCTCATCGTGTTGACGTCGGACACGAAGTTCTCGACGACTTCGCGGCCTGCCGCGTCCCCGCCGCCCGGCTCGGCACCTGTGAGCGCGCCGAGCAGGCACAGCAGGCTGCCCGCGGCCACCGCGGCGGCAGCTCTCGAGGGTGACGTGCAGCGGTTCTTTTGCATCGATGCTCGTTCCTGGTCCTTGCTCAGTCCTTGGCCGCCGGCGGCACGAGGATTTCCCGCGAGCCGTTCGATTGCAGCGGTCCGACCAGTCCCGCCTGCTCCATGCTCTCCACCATGCGTGCCGCGCGGTTGTAGCCGATCTTCAGGCGCCGCTGGACGCCGGAGATCGAGGCCTTGCGGGTCTCGATCACCACCTGCACCGCCTGGTCGTAGAGCGGGTCCTGCTCGGCGTCGAACTCGTCCACGGGCGCCGGGTCGATGCCCGTCAGTCCCGGGGTTGGACTCGCCGGGCCCTCGAGAATTTCGTCGATGTAACGCGGGGCGCCACTTTTTTTCAGGTAGCGCACTACCGCGTGCACCTCGTGATCCGCGACGAACGCGCCGTGAACACGCGCCGGCACCGCCGTGCCGGGCGGCAGGTACAGCATGTCGCCGTGTCCCAGCAGGTTCTCCGCTCCCATCTGGTCGAGGATGGTGCGCGAATCGACCTTCGCGGACACCTGGAAGGCGATGCGGGTCGGAATGTTCGCCTTGATGAGCCCGGTGATCACGTCCACCGAGGGGCGCTGCGTGGCGAGCAGCATGTGGATGCCGGATGCCCGCGCCTTCTGTGCCAGCCGCGCGATCAGCTCCTCCACTTTCTTGCCGACGATCATCATCATGTCGGCGAGCTCGTCGATGATCACGACGATGAACGGCAGCGGTGTGAGCGTCGGGTGCTCGACCGGGTCATCCTCGTCCTCCCACGGCGGCGGCGTGAACGTCGGATCGGGAATCGGCTTGCCCGACTCGATCGCGTCCAGCACCTTGCGGTTGTAGCCGCCGATGTTGCGCACCCCGAGGGATGCCATGAGCCGGTAGCGCCGGTCCATCTCCCCGACGCACCAGCGCAACGCGTTCGCCGCTTCCTTCATGTCAGTCACCACGGGCGTCAGCAGGTGCGGGATGCCCTCGTACACCGACAGCTCGAGCATCTTCGGATCCACCATGATCAGGCGGACGTGCTCCGGCTTGGCCTTGTAGAGCAGGCTCAGGACCATCGCGTTGATCGCCACCGATTTACCGGACCCGGTCGTGCCGGCGATCAACAGGTGCGGCATGCGCGCGAGATCCGCGACGACGGAGTTGCCGCCGATATCCTTGCCGAGCGCCAGGGTGAGCGGCGACGCCAGGTCGTCGTAGGCGCGCGATTTCAGGATCTCACCCAACGTCACGAGCTCGCGGTGCTCGTTCGGAATCTCGAGGCCGACATATGACTTGCCGGGGATCACCTCGACCACGCGCACGCTCACGACCGACAGCGAACGCGCCAGGTCCTTCGCAAGATTGGAGATCTGGCTGACCTTGACACCCGGCGCCGGGTCGAGCTCGAAGCGCGTGATCACCGGCCCCGGGGACACCGAGACCACCTCGACCTCGATGCCGAAGTCCTTTAGCTTCAGCTCGACCACGCGTGACATGGCTTCGAGCGATTCTTCCGAGTAACCCTTCTTCTGCGGCGGCGGATCGTCCAGCAGGGACAGCGGCGGCAGCTCACCGGCCGACGGCGGCTCGAACAGCGGCACCTGGCGTTCCTTTTCCGCGCGCACGCTCGGCTCCAGCGGCGCCACGACGGGCTCGATGCGCGGCGGTGTGCGCTCGCGGGTGCGCTTCTTCTCGGCTGCGAACACGTCCTGCCTTGCCGCCTGCTGGCGGCGTCCCTCGGCACGATCGCGCCACTCGCCGATTTTCACGCGCATGCCTTCCCACGCGGCAAAGCACCAGCGCCCGATACGGTCCATGACGCTGAGCCAGGAAATGCCGAGGAACAGCGAAAGCGAGGCGAGCCACAGGAAGAACAGCAACGTGCTCGCGCCGAGGAGCTTCATCACCGACTGCATGCCGAGGCCCACGATCTGGCCGACGATGCCGCCGGCGGTCTCCCTGAAGCCGTCGGGTGAAAAATGCAGCGTCGCGAGCGCGCAGCTCGTCACCAGGGTCGCGAGAAAGCCGCCGAAGCGCAGTGCGAAGTCGGCGCGCGTCAGTTCCACGCGCGTCCGCTGCTCGCGGAAAATCATCCAACCGAAGTAGAACACCATGAGGGTGAACAGGTAGGCGGGGCGGCCGAAGAAATTGAACAGGAGATCGGCGACCAGCGCGCCCACCCGGCCGACGCTGTTGTGGATTTCACTGCCGGCGCTGGCCTGCGAGAAGCCCGGATCCGCCGGGTCGTAGGTAAAGAGCGCCACCCACAGGATGATCGCCAGCGCGCCGAACACCCACAGCGCACCCTCACGCAGCGTGCGCACGACCTGGTCGGACAGCCGCGACCCGGCCCGAACTGAATTCTGTGCTCTGGCCATGTTAAAGCCGATTATAGCTGGTTAAGGTAATCAATTGATTTTTGGCTGCTAATAAGCGTCCTCACAGCCTGCCCTGGATGCCCTCGCGCGGCGCGCGGCCCGAAGCACCCCCGCGGCTTCGCCCCCTGCCGGCATTTTGCCCGTACCCGCCCTTTTGCCTACACTTGAGCCTCGTGGGGCCTGCGCTCCCGCTTGGCGGCCGTACCCGCAGGCTCTTGATTCGCCTCGCCGCGGTCACATATCGCAACCTCTCAGGCGAGATCGGGGAACGATCCGGCCGGGCAAAATCGAAGGCGAAGTATACATGAGCAAATCCAGGCATTGCCGGGTCCTGATCCTCGGATCCGGGCCGGCGGGCTATGCGGCCGCGGTGTACGCGGCGCGGGCAAACCTGCGTCCGGTGATGATCAGCGGAATGGAGCAAGGCGGGCAATTGATGACCACGACCGACGTCGACAACTGGCCGGGCGACGTCGAGGGCCTGCAGGGACCCGGGCTGATGCAGCGCATGGAGCGACACGCGCTGCGATTCGGCACGGAAATCATCAACGATCATATCCACACGGCGGACATCTCGAAGCGGCCTTTTCAGCTCACCGGCGACTACGGCACCTACACCTGCGACGCACTGATCGTCGCGACAGGCGCCACGGCCATGTACCTCGGCCTGCCTTCCGAGCAGGCGTTTCGCGGCCGCGGCGTTTCCGCCTGCGCCACCTGCGACGGCTTTTTCTACCGTGATCGCGAAGTGGCGGTGGTAGGCGGCGGCAACACCGCCGTGGAAGAGGCGCTGTACCTCAGCAACCTCGCATCCCGGGTGACACTGGTACACCGGCGCAACGCGCTGCGGGCGGAGAAGATCCTGCAGGACCAGCTTTTCCAGAAAGCGGAGCACGGAAATGTCAGGATTCTCTGGGACCATGTGGTGGACGAGGTACTGGGCGACGAAACCGGCGTGACGGGGCTGCGATTGCGCGGCACGCGCGAGCCCGATGAAACCACGACGCTCGATTTGTCGGGCGTGTTCATCGCGATCGGGCACCGGCCGAACACGGAACTGTTCAAAGGTCAGCTCGAGATGCGCAACGGGTACATCCTGGTACGTTCCGGCCTCGACGGCGACGCGACTGCCACGAGCGTGCCGGGTGTGTTTGCGGCCGGCGACGTCGCCGACTCCGTCTACCGGCAGGCGATCACGTCGGCCGGCGCCGGCTGCATGGCCGCGCTGGACGCGGAGAAGTTCCTGGATGCCGAAGACACGGACGACAACGCCGCCTGACGCGCTGCGCGTCGAGATCCTCGAGCGTATTGCGGACATCGACGCCGGCGACTGGAACCGCCTGGCCGGTGCGGCATACCCGTTCCTGCAACACGAGTTCCTGCACGCCGCCGAAGCCACCGGATGCGTCGCCAGGGGCACCGGCTGGGAGCCGCGCCACCTCGTCCTGCGCGCCGCCGATGGCAGAGCCGTGGCGGCGATGCCGCTTTACGAAAAGACGCACTCCTGGGGAGAATTCGTGTTCGACTGGGCCTGGGCGCAGGCGTACCAGCGCGCCGGTGTCGAGTACTTCCCGAAGCTCGTGTCCGCCGTACCGTTCACGCCCGCGCCGAGTCCGCGCTTGCTGGGCAACGCGGAGCTTGCGCCCAGGCTGCTGGCCGCCGCACTCGAGCTGGCGACGGATGCAGGTCATTCGTCACTGCACGTGCTGTTCCCGGAGGCCAACGAGCTGGATACATTGCGCGCGGCAGGCCTCAAGCTGCGCAAGGACTGCCAGTTCCACTGGCACAACCGTGACTATCCCTCGTTCGACGAGTTTCTCGCCACGTTCAGCTCCGCCAAGCGCAAGAAGGCACGCCGCGACCGGCGGCACGTCAGCGAACAGGGGATTGCGTTCCGCTGGCTCGCCGGCGACGCGCTGGATGCCGCGACCTGGAGCGACGTCTACCAACTGATCAGCAACACGTTCATGCGCCGCGGCTCCATGCCCTATTTCGACTACGACTTCTTTGTCGAGGTCTCGCGCCGATTGCCGCGGCAGATCCTCGTCGTGCTTGCGGAACGGCGCAATACGCCGGTCGCTGCCGCGGTCTTCTATGTCGGCGCCGACACGCTGTACGGCCGCTACTGGGGCAGTGACGCACACTACAACGCCTTGCATTTCGAGACCTGCTACTACCAGGGCATCGATTACTGCATCGCGCACGGCATCCGGCGATTCGAGCCGGGCACCCAGGGCGAGCACAAGATCAGCCGGGGCTTCGTACCCGTCACCACGTGGTCGGCGCATTGGCTCGCGCGCCCCGAATTCTTCGATGCGGTGGGCCGCTACATCCGCGAGGAAGGCCGGCACGTCGATCGCTACATGGCCGCCGTCGACGGGCACAGCCCATATCGCGGCGACCTGCCGGCCGGCGAGCGGCCGCGCGGTTGACGGGGCGGCGTGACGTGACCGCGCCGCAGATCAAATGGCTGAGCCGCGACGACCCGCCCGACGCCTTTCCGGACATCGACGCCGCGCTGACCGTGCCTAACGGGCTGCTCGCGGCCGGCGGCGACCTGTCGCGTGAGCGCCTGCTGTACGCCTATGAGCACGGCATCTTCCCGTGGTTCGACCGGGGCCAGCCGATCCTGTGGTGGTCGCCGGACCCGCGCTGCGTGCTGCCGCCCGACGCGTTCCACGTCGCGCGGCGCTTGCGCCGCACGCTGAAGCAGGGGGCCTTCGAAGTCACCTGGAACCGGAGCTTCGACCGCGTGATCGCAGCCTGCGCCGAGCCGCGGCGGCGGCAGTCGGGTACCTGGATCACCGCGGACATGATCGAGGCCTTCGCCGGCCTGCATCGGGACGGCTGGGCGCATTCGGTGGAAGTCTGGCTGGACCGCCGGCTGGTCGGCGGAATCTACGGGCTCGCGATCGGCGGGGTGTTCTTCGGCGAATCGATGTTCAGCCGCGCACCGGACGCATCAAAGACCGCCATGCTCGCGCTGTGCCGCACGCTCGGCCAACAAGGCTTCGAACTGCTCGACTGCCAGCTCGTGTCGCCGCACCTCCTGACGCTGGGGGCACGGCCGATGCCGCGCGCGGCATTCGGGCCCGCCGTGCGAGCGGCGTGCAAGCTCCGCACACCCTTCACAGCCTGGCCGCGTGACACCCGGCCGGCCCGGGAATTGCTTGCGGATTGACCGTGCACCGGAAACCGGTCAATTGCATTAGAGCGGCCGTTTCTGCACAATTCGGCGCCTGATTTCCCCACGGACACCACGGTTTGGCCAAAGAAGAAGCACTTCAGATGGAGGGCGTCGTGACAGAGACGCTGCCCAACACGACGTTCCGCGTCGAGTTGGAGAACGGTCACGTCGTCACCGCGCACATCTCCGGCAAGATGCGCAAAAATTACATCCGTATTCTGACGGGTGACAGCGTGACCGTGGAATTAACGCCTTACGACCTCAGCAAGGGCCGGATCGTTTACCGCGGACGGTAGCCGGCGCGCGCCGGGCGCCGGGCAGGTACCTGCCCGAACAGGCGCCAGGCGCTCTCCTGGATCAATCCCTGGGCATGTGTGCGAGTTGCTTGCTCGCCGGTTCCGCATCCAGCTTCAACTCGCCGTCCGGCCCGACCGTGACCCGCACGTGCCCACCTTCGGCGAGACTGCCGAACAGGAGCTCCTCGGCCAGCGGCCGCTTGATGTGCTCCTGGATGATGCGGGCCATCGGGCGTGCACCCATCTTCGGGTCGTAGCCACGCTCCGCGATCCATTCGCGCGCCGCGTCGTCGAGCTCCAGGGTGACGTTGTTGGAGCCGAGCTTCGCTTCCAGCTCCACCACCAGCTTGTCCACGACGCGTGCCACGGAGCGCGTGTCGAGCGAGGCGAACTGGATGATGGCATCCAGCCGGTTGCGGAATTCGGGCGTGAACGACCTCTTGATGATCGCCAGCCCGTCGCTGCTGTGGTCCTGCTGCGTGAAGCCGATGGACGCGCGGCTCATCTCCTGCGCGCCCGCGTTCGTCGTCATCACAATGACGACGTTGCGGAAATCGGCCTTGCGGCCGTTGTTGTCCGTGAGCGTGCCGTGGTCCATGACCTGCAGCAGCAGGTTGAAGACTTCCGGGTGCGCCTTCTCGATCTCGTCGAGCAGCACCACCGCGTGCGGGTTCTTGGTAACCGCTTCGGTCAGTAGCCCACCCTGGTCGAAGCCGACGTAGCCCGGCGGCGCGCCGATGAGGCGCGACACCGTGTGCCGCTCCATGTACTCCGACATGTCGAAGCGGATGAGCTCGACGCCCATGACCAGCGCGAGCTGGCGGGTGACTTCCGTCTTGCCGACGCCGGTGGGGCCTGCGAACAGGAACGAGCCGATCGGCTTCGTCTCTTCCGTCAGCCCCGAGCGCGCCATCTTGATCGCCGAGGCCAGCGCCTCGATCGCCTGGTCCTGGCCGAAAATGGTCAGCTTGAGGTCGCGTTCCAGCGTACGCAGCACGTCCTTGTCGGAGGCCGAGACGCTCTTCGGCGGAATTCGCGCCATCTTGGCCACGATGTTCTCGACCATCGTGACCGTCACCCGGTCCTTGCGCTCGCTCACGGGCTGCAGGCGGAGGTTCGCGCCGGCTTCGTCGATGACGTCGATCGCCTTGTCCGGCAGGCGCCGGTCGTTGATGTGCTTCGCAGCCAGCTCCGCCGCGGCCTGGATGGCATCCGGCTCGTAGGTGACGCCATGATGCTCCTCGAAGCGGGTCTGCAGGCCGCGCAGGATCGCCACCGTCTCCTCGAGGCTGGGCTCGGGCACGTCGATCTTCTGGAAGCGCCGCGCGAGGGCGTGATCCTTCTCGAACACGCCGCGGTACTCGGAATAGGTGGTCGAGCCTATGCAGCGGATCTCACCGTTCGCCAACACGGGCTTGATCAGGTTCGACGCGTCCATGACGCCGCCGGATGCCGCGCCGGCGCCGATCACGGTGTGGATCTCGTCGATGAACAGGATCGCGCCGGGGTCCTCCCGGATCTCGGCGATCACTGCCTTCAGGCGCTTCTCGAAATCGCCGCGGTATTTCGTCCCCGCAATCAGCGTGCCCATGTCGAGCGCGTAGATCGTGCTCTCGCGCAGGACTTCCGGAACCTGCTCCTCCACGATCATGCGCGCCAGCCCTTCAGCCAGCGCAGTCTTGCCGACGCCGGCGTCGCCGACGTACAGCGGATTGTTCTTGCGCCGGCGGCAGAGGATCTGCACCGTGCGCTCGATCTCGAGATCGCGGCCGATCAACGGATCGATCTTGCCTTCCATGGCGCGCTTGTTCAGGTTGGTCGCGTACAGCTCGAGCGCACGCGAATCTTCCCCGGCTTCCCGTTCCTCCGCGACTTCCTGCTCTTCCTCCGAGCCCTCGCCCCGAAGCTGCGGCATGCCGTGAGAAATATAGTTGACGACGTCGAGCCGGGTGATGTCCTGCAGCCCCAGGAAATAAACCGCCTGCGACTGCTTCTCGCTGAAGATCGCCACCAGCACGTTGCTGCCGGTGACTTCTTTCTTGCCGCTCGACTGCACGTGGAACACGGCCCGCTGGAGCACACGCTGGAAGCCCAGCGTCGGCTGCACGTCGCCCTCGTCCTCGAGCGGCATCAAAGGCGTGGCCTCGTCGATGAACTCGGTGAGCTGCCGCCGCAGCTGGGCGATGTTCGAGTTGCACGCCTTCAGGATCTCGTGGACCTTCGGGATGTCGAGCAGCGCCAGCAGCAGGTGCTCGACCGTCATGAACTCATGACGCCGCTCCCTCGCGCTCTGGAACGCCTCGTTCAGGCAAAATTCGAGTTCACTGCTCAACATGTTCTAGGCTCAAATCCATCCAATTTATCGATCCGTTCCCGGCTTTCGAGTGGCCCGCGGGCGGCGCTCGCGGAAAAATACATTCACAATTCGTGCCAGCCCCGTGTCCTGTCCGGCAAACAACCCGCCGGCCGGGATCAGGACTCCTCCATCGTGCACAGCAGCGGATGTTGCTGCTGCTGCGCGATTTTTGTCACCTGTGCGACCTTGGTTTCGGCGATCTCGTAGCTGTAAACGCCACAAACCCCCTTGCCCTTGGTGTGCACTTCGAGCATTACCCGGGTTGCACGGGCGCGCTCCATGCCGAAAATCGTCTCGAGAACCTCGACCACGAATTCCATCGGCGTATAGTCGTCGTTCAACAGTATGACCCGGTACAGCGGCGGACGTTTCAGCTTCGGGCGTGCTTCCTCGATCGCCACGTCACGATCGTGTATTCGGGTTCCGGACTGGTCTCTTTCAGACATAACTCAGAAAATAGCAACGCATCGCAATATTTCAAATTCCCGGTGTCACACTCTGTAACGCACCGGCAAGGTCATTATATATGGGGTCCGGTGACGCATCTCCAAACCCCTCCCACCCGCCGGGCGTGGGAGTCCTGGCCGGCGAGCAGCCCGTTTTCGGCACGCCGACGACAAACGAGAGCCCAGCTTAACAAATTGCGATAGATGATTGGACTGCAACGTTTTTTTACCAACCCGGGCTTGTCTGTCCCGACGGGGGGGACGTATGATGGCAGCGTTTTTCGGCAAGCCGGCCACAACACCAGGTGCCCCACCCTGCCATGAGAACCTACGCAAAATGGTCCGATTTCAGGAACCTGGATCGTGAGCAGGCCGTGGCCGCCGCGCAGGAGCTGCTGCCGAAGTGGATTGTCGTCCTCCTGGTAGCCGCGATCGCCTGGCAGCTTGCGCGAATCGCATGGATGCTCGTGCCCGCGGATGCCGTGGGCGACCCGGTGACGAGCCGGCCCGCCGGCGCGGCCGCCGCGGCGGCTGCACCCGGCGGCGCCGACGTGCAGTCGATCGCTGCGGCCCACCTGTTCGGCAAGGCCGACCCGGCCGCGGCGGCACCGCCTCCCCCCAGCCAGGAGCTGCACGAGGACCTCGCCGAAACGCGGCTCAACCTGGTGCTCAAAGGCACGATCGCCGCCGATGGCCGGGACGGCTCGCTGGCCATCATCGCCGCGCAGGGCCGCGACGAGAAAGTGTATGCCGTAAACGATACGGTAGTGACAGGTACCACCCTGCATGCCGTGTACCCGGACCGCGTCATCCTGAACACCGGCGGTGCCCTCGAAGCGCTGAAGCTGCCGAAGGAGTTTCCGCAGGGCGGGCCCACGACCGCCAGGCGCATCAGCGTGCCGGAGGCCAGCGAGGCGCCGGATCCGACCCCGAGCATCCAGCAGGTCGTGGCCCGGAACGTGACCAAGCTCGCCGACGTGATCCGGCCCACTCCCTATTTTGTCGGTGGCGAGCAGCAGGGTTTCCGCGTCTACCCGGGCCGCGACCGGAAGCAATTCGCCGCGCTCGGGCTGCGCCCCGGGGACCTGATCAAGAGCGTGAACGGGGCCTCGCTCGCGGATCCGCAGCAAGCAATGGAGATATTCCAGAGCCTCGGTGACGCCGACCAGGTGACCGTTACCGTGGAACGGAACGGACAGCAGCAGGTCTTGACCCTGAGCACCAGCCAGTTGACGCTCGGCGACGAGCAATAAAAAGAGAAGAACATGCACCGACCGCGATTCAGCACGACAGTTCGCTCACTGGCGACAGCGGCCCTTTGCCTGCTGCTATCCGCCGCGGCCGCGCAGCAGCAGCCCACCGTCACGCCGAACTACCGGGACGCGGACATTCGCCAGATCGTCGAAGCCGTCAGCGCCGTGACCAACCGGAACTTCATCCTTGACCCGCGGGTGAATGCAAAGGTGACCATGCTGTCGTCGTCACCAATGACACCCGCCGAGTTCTACGAGGCGTTCCTGTCCGTGCTCGAGGTGCACGGCTACGCCGCGGTCGAAACCGGCAACGTCGTCAAGATCATTCCGGATGCGGCGGTACGCCAGTACCCGACCGGGATCGGCGACACGGCCGAGACCCTGGAGGACATCGTCACCCGCGTGATCGAGGTGCAGAACATCAATGCGGCGCAGCTCGTGCCGGTGCTGCGGCCGCTCATCTCGCAATACGGTCACTTCGCCTCGCCGCCCGGCTCGCGCATGCTGATCATTTCGGACCGCGCGGCAAACGTCGACCGCGTCATCAAGATTATCCGCCGCATCGATGTCTCCACCGACGAGGACGTGGAGGTCGTGCGCCTCGAGAATGCGTCTGCCGCCGAGGTGGTCCGGGTCCTGACGACCCTTGCGCAGGCGCCGCGCGCCGACGGCATGCCCGTGACCATCAGCATGGTGGCGGACCCGCGTACCAACAGTATCCTGATCGGCGGCGAAAGATCGGAGCGCCTGCGGCTCCGGGCGCTGATCGCGCACCTCGACACACCGTTGCAGGACGGCGGATCGACGCAGGTCCGCTACCTGCGCTATGCGGATGCGGAGGCGCTGGCGGCAAAGCTGCAGGAGCATTTTGCCGGGATCCAGGCCGCCGCGGCGCAGGGCAATGCACCGCCACCCGGCGGCGCAGGCACGGATGAAGTCAGCGTTTGGGCGGACCTCCAGACCAACGCCATCGTCGTCAACGCTCCGCCCAAGATGATGCGCTCCCTGATGAACATCGTGGACAAGCTGGATATCCGGCGTCCACAGGTGCTGGTCGAGGCCATTATCGTCGAGATCACGGCAGACCGGTCTTCCGAGCTCGGCGTGACCTGGGCCGTCGATGGCAGCAACGACAACAACGCCGTGGGTGTCACGAACTGGGGCACCGAGAGCCCCGGCGTCGTGCAGCTCGGT
Source organism: uncultured Chromatiales bacterium (assembly GCA_965651325.1). Lineage (GTDB taxonomy): Bacteria > Pseudomonadota > Gammaproteobacteria > Steroidobacterales > Woeseiaceae > IDS-8. Next base: position 24,014 of record CBFGSB010000016.1, read on the forward strand.
GCGGCACTCGGCGCGGAAAACCCGTCCAATCTCGGCAACCTGATCGGCACCGGTGTCACGTTCGGCGTCGGCCGGATCAGCGATTCGGGCACGAGCTTCGCCGCGATCCTGCGCGCGCTGCAGGGAGATGCGGATACCAACATCATCTCGACGCCGACCATCGTGACCACGGACAACGAGGAGGCTTCCCTGAGCATCGGCCAGGAAGTGCCGTTCCTCACGGGTTCTTTTTCCAACACCGGCACCGGAACCGGCGGCGTGGTCAATCCGTTCCAGACCATCCAGCGCGAGCAGATCGGCGTGCAGCTCACGATCACCCCGCAGATCAGCGAGGGCAACACCCTGATCCTCGACATCTCGCAGGAAATTTCGAGCATCGCGGGCTCGGCGCAGGGTGCGGTGGACATCGTGACCAACCAGCGCACCATCGACACGACCGTGATCGTGGAGGACGGCGACATCCTCGTGCTGGGCGGCCTGATCGAGGACACGCTGCGCGAGACCGACCAGCGCGTGCCGATACTCGGCAGCATTCCCCTCGTCGGCAACCTGTTCCGCAACCGCTCGACCGACAAGGTGAAGACCAACCTGATGGTGTTCATCCATCCGCGCATCCTGCGCGACCACGAGCAGGCTTCGTACGAGACCGAAGCGAAGTACAATTACCTGCGCGACCTGCAGCGCGAAAACCGACCCGGACTGGGGCCCCAGGTGCCGCTGATGCCCGGTGCGGAGCGGCCGTTGCTGCCATCGTTCGACCGGTACATCGACCCAGGCTCCCGCGGTGCACGGGACGTGCCGCAAGACCCGGGTCCCGGGGACGAACCGTCCGCGGACCAGCAGCCCGAACCCTGATTTCCATGGCAACGCATTCCGAGATCATCCTCGAAACCGATGCAGCGACCGCTCCCGACGAGATCGAGCTCGTCGAGCCGGCCGCGGCGACGCGGCCGCTGCCGTTTTCCTTTGCGAAGCGGCACGGCGTACTCATCCGGGAAATCCGCGACGGGATCGCCGACACGGTATACCGCGCCGGGGCCTCGCCGCTGGTCATCGCGGAAGCACGCCGCTTTGCCGGCGTGCCGCTCGAGCTCACGCGCGTGACCCCCGAGACGTTCGACGCCATGCTGCAGCAGACCTACGAGCAAGGCAGCCACAAAGCCATGCAGATGGTCGGCGATCTCGACGAGCAAACCGATCTTCTCCAGGTCGCCCAGGAGCTACCGGAGCCTTCCGACCTGCTGGAGAGCGACGACGACGCGCCGATCATCCGCTTCATCAATGCGATCCTGACCGAGGCCGTCAAGGAAAACGCATCCGACGTGCACATCGAGCCGTACGAGAACCGGCTGAACGTGCGCTTTCGGATCGACGGCGTGCTGCAGGAGATCCTGCAGACGCGACGCGCGCTGGCGCCGCTGGTCGTCTCGCGCATCAAGGTCATGTCAAAACTCGACATCGCGGAAAAGCGCTTGCCGCAGGACGGTCGCATTTCGCTGCGCATCGCCGGCCGGGCGGTCGACGTACGCGTCTCCACGATTCCCTCGGGTCACGGCGAACGAGTCGTGCTGCGCCTGCTCGACAAGCAGGCGGGGCGGCTCGACCTGTCGTCGCTCGGCATGGACGACCAGTCGCTGGCGGTCATGGACGAGCTCATCCACAAGCCGCACGGCATCATCCTCGTCACCGGCCCGACGGGTTCCGGCAAGACCACCACGCTGTACGCCGCGCTCGAGCGCATCAACGACCATAGCCGCAACATCATGACCGTCGAGGACCCGATCGAGTATTTCATCGACGGCATCGGGCAGACCCAGGTGAATACCAAGGTCGAGATGACCTTCGCACGCGGGCTGCGCGCGATCCTGCGGCAGGACCCGGACGTCGTCATGGTTGGCGAAATTCGCGACCTCGAGACCGCGCAGATCGCTGTGCAGGCGAGCCTGACCGGCCACCTCGTGCTGTCGACGCTGCACACCAACACCGCGGCAGGCGCCATCACGCGCCTGCGCGACATGGGCGTCGAGCCGTTCCTGCTGTCGTCGAGCCTGATTGGCGTCCTGGCGCAGCGGCTCGTCCGGGTGCTGGACGACGACACCAAGATTGCCTACCCGGCCCGTGATTACGAGTGCCGGAGCCTGAACCTGGACCCGCAGGACCCGCCCATGCTGTACCGCCCCGGCACGGAAAGCGGCACCGGCTACCGCGGCCGCACCGGCATCTACGAGCTGATCGCCGTGGACGACGCCATGCGCACGATGATCCACGACGGTGTCAGCGAGCAAAAGCTCGAGCGCTACGCGCGTACCCTGAGCCCGGGCATACGCGACGACGGGCGCCGGCGCGTGCTCGCGGGAAGCACGACGCTCGAAGAAGTGCTCCGCGTCACCCGCGCGGACTGAGGGCAGCGTAGTTGGGTGCTTTCGAGTTCGTTGCCCTCGACAAGGCAGGCAAGGAAACCAAGGGACTGCTCGAGGGCGACACACCGAAGCATGTGCGCCAGCTCCTGCGTGAACGGGACCTCCTGCCGGTCAAGGTCGTCGAGGTCGCGCGCAAGGAGACGCGCCGCCGTACCGGTTTTTCGCCGCGCCGCGGGCTCTCGGCCTCGGAGCTGGCGCTGCTCACCCGCCAGCTCGCGACCCTGACGCAAAGCGGCCTGCCCCTCGAGGAAGCCTTGCTCGCGGTCAGCCAGCAGAACGAGCAGCCGCGCGCGCAAAGCATCCTCCTCGGCGTGCGCGCCCGCGTCATGGAGGGCCATACCCTGGCCGACGGGCTCGCGGACTTTCCGCAGGCCTTCCCCGAGCTATACCGGGCAACCGTGGCCGCAGGCGAGCAGTCGGGGCACCTCGATGCCGTGCTGGAGCGCCTCGCGGAGTTCACGGAATCCCGCCAGGCACTGCAGTCACAGGTTCGGAACGCGCTGATCTACCCGGTCGCGCTCGTGGTTACGGCCGCGGGCATCATCAGCTTCATGCTCGCGTACGTCGTACCGAAGGTCGTGACGATCTTCGAGAACTACGACCAGCAGTTGCCGCTACTGACCCGCATGATGCTATGGACCAGCGATCTGCTGCGTGATTACTGGCTCGCGCTCATCGTCGTCACGATTGCCGCGGTGTTTGGCATCAAGCAACTCCTGAAGCGCGAAGAGGCGAAACGCCGCTACCACCGTTTGCTGCTCCGCGTTCCGATCGTCAACCGACTGGTGCGCGGTATCAACACCGCGCGGTTCACGCAGACCCTGAGCATCCTGGCCGGCAGCGGCGTGCCGATCCTCGAAGCGCTGCGCATCGCCGCACAAGTCGTCGTGAACCTGCCCATGCGCGGAGCGGTTGAAGAAGCATCCCTGCGCGTGCGGGAAGGTGCGTCCATCAGCAAATCGCTCGCGGCAAGCAAGCTCTTTCCCCCAATGATGATCCACCTCATCGCCAGTGGCGAGGCCGGCGGCCGGCTGGAGGAAATGTTGAAGCGTGCCGCGCTCAACCAGGAACGCGAGGTCGATGGACTCATCGCGACGCTGCTCGGCATCATGCAGCCGCTGCTCGTCATCGTGATGGCGGCGGTGGTTTTGCTGATTGTCCTTGCAATTCTCCTGCCGATCTTCGAGCTCAATACGCTGATCCGGTAGCTTTCCTCAAGCTGCTGTTTTTTCTGCAAATTAAGAGCCGGCACAAAAGTGTCGACAACCCTGTTGCACCGCCTTATTTTTCACGGTATACAAGCGCGGAACGGGTCCCGGACGACCCGTGTGCACGGCCAGCGGAAGGCCACTTTTCTGCGAACGAGGTTAGCTGATGCAGAAGGAACCCCGCGATCTCGACCTGCCGGAGGACGAGGACGACATTTCCGACGACGACGACCTGGATCTGGACGACGATGATTCCGATGACGATTCGGATGATTTTTCGCCGGGCAAGGGTTCGGACAACATCGGGGACGTCTCGGTCGAGATCAATGTCGAGGAACTGATCGCCGAGCTCGAAGGCTCGGCCGACTCGAGCGCCGCGCGCAAAAAGGAAGTGCGGCGTCGCCTCGACGAAATCCGCGAACAACGCGAAGCGATGAGGGAACTCGAGGACACGTTCTCCATCGACCTGAACGACGACGACTGAAACCCTGAACGTCAGATACGGCCTTTGAGTTTTGCGGCTGCGGCCCTTGAATCTCGAGGCTTGTGGCTCTTGAGTTTGCGGCTGTGGCTCGCGCATCTTGAGGCTTGTGGCTCTCGCATCTTGAGGCCGTGCAAGCGTAGCCGCGCCCGGGGGGAGGGGCCTTCGGCGCCGGCCACAAGCACGTCCCTGTGGGCCTGCGGGCTCGGCATCCCTGCCTCGCACGCCGCCGAAGACCCCTCCCCCGGGCACGGCTACGCCTCCCACCACGGTGAGCGGTTTCGAAACCGCCAACGGTGTTTCCGTTAGCCGAACGGCGTTGCGAGATTGCGGGCCACCCCGGGAGCGGTCGGTGGGGGCGGCGGGGGGTGTTTGGGGCAAATAAAGC
>CBFGSB010000017.1:0-28504 GCA_965651325.1 uncultured Chromatiales bacterium
ATATCCTGCGCGCGCCGGCCGGGGTCACCCACCAGCTTCGCCGCATGAACCTGTATGGCGTGCTCGGCCTCTACATCCCCTCCTTCGGGCGCATCGTCGGCCGCATGCAGTACGACCTGTTCCACGCCTACACCGTGGACGAGCACACGCTCTTCGTCGTCGGCAACCTGCGCCGCTTCGCGCTCTCGCGCTACGATCACGAGTTCCCGCACTGCAGCCCGCTGATGCAGTCGTTCGAGAAGCCGGAGATCGTCTACCTCGCGGCGCTGTTCCACGACATCGCCAAGGGGCGCGGCGGCGACCATTCCGAGCTCGGTGCCGTAGACGCGGAGGCGTTCTGCCTCGAGCACGGCATGAGCCGCTACGACGCGCGCACCGTCGCCTGGCTGGTACGGCACCATCTCGTGCTCTCGACGACGGCGCAGAAGAAGGACATCGCGGACCCGGCGGTGATCAACGCGTTCGCGGCGCTGGTCGGCGACAAGGCGCATCTCGACTACCTCTATGTCCTGACCGTCGCCGACGTGCGCGGCACCAATCCGAAGCTCTGGAACTCCTGGAAGGCGACGCTGTTTCGCGATTTGTACGACTCGACCGCGCGGGCCCTGCGCCGCGGGCTGGAGAACCCGGTCGACCGGGACGAGCTGATCCGGGAGACGCAAACGGCCGCGCGGGCGCTGCTCGAGGAGCGGGGCTTGCCGGAAGCGCGGCGCGAAGCCGTGTGGCGGCTGTTCCCCGAGGATTATTTCCTGCGCTACCGCAGCGAGGAGATCGCCTGGCACACCGAGGCCCTCGCCGCGCGCGCGGGCAGCGGCGAGGCGGCGCGGCTCGAGGTACGACGGCAGAGCGCCGGGGACGGCCTGGAGGCGTTCATCTACGCACCGCGCACGACCCGCACCTTCGCGCACGCCACGGCGGCGCTCGACGAGCTCGGAATGAACATCGTCGATGCGCGGGTGGTGCCGCTCGAAGGCGGCTACAGCCTCGACACTTATATATTTATGGAGCTCGACCGCCGCATCGAGATCGACGATTCCCGCCTCGACAAGATCAGGCGGGCGCTGGCGCGCGTCATCGCCGCCCCGCGCGAACGCGTCGAGCCGGTCACCCGCCGCGCGCCGCGCCAGGTGCGGCTGTTCCAGACACCGACTGCCGTCGAGTTCGACTACGATGCCGCCAACCGCCGTACGATTCTCGAGCTCGTGGCCGGCGATCGGCCGGGGCTGCTGAGCCTCGTCGGCCAGGCCTTCGTGGATCTCGGCATCGACATCGAGACCGCCAAGGTCATGACCATCGGCGAGCGCGCCGAGGACGTGTTCTACATCGTCGACGCGCGGGGCGAGCCGCTGCCTGAAGCATTGTGCCGCGATCTCGAGGAACGGCTGACCTCGACGCTCGACGCGCAGAAATAGACGCACGGCTGTAAAGGAATCGCATGCAGGAACTGGAACGGAAAATCGACGAAGGCTGGCGCGACCGCGCCAACGAATCGGCCCTGTCGCCGCAATTGCGTGAAGCCGTGGCCGAGGCGATCGCGCTGCTGGACACGGGCAAGGCGCAAGTCGCCGAATGCCGCGACGGACAATGGCGCGTCAACGAATGGTTGAAGAAGGCCGTGCTGCTGTATTTCCGGCTGCAGGACAACCGCCTGGTCGAGGGTGGGCACAGCAATTTCTATGACAAGGTGCCGCTCAAGTTCAGCGGCTTCGGTTCGGCCGAATTCGAACGGGGCGGATTCCGCGTCGTACCGGATGCGATCGTGCGCTACGGCGCGTACGTGGCCGGGGACGTCGTGCTGATGCCCTGCTACGTCAACATCGGCGCGCGCATCGGCCGCGGCACGATGGTCGACACCTGGGCGACCGTCGGAAGCTGCGCGCAGATCGGCGAGAACGTGCACCTCTCCGGCGGCGCCGGCATCGGCGGGGTGCTCGAGCCCGTGCAGGCCGCGCCGACGATCATCGAGGACGACTGCTTCATCGGCGCGCGCTCGGAGATCGTCGAGGGCGTCGTCGTGGAGCGCGGCTCGGTGATCTCGATGGGCGTGTTCATCGGCCAGAGCACGAAAATCTACAACCGCGAGACAGGCGAGACAAGCTACGGCCGCGTGCCGGCGGGCTCGGTCGTGGTGCCGGGCAACCTGCCCTCGGAAGACGGCCGCTATTCGCTGTATGCTGCCGTGATCGTCAAACGCGTCGACGCGAAAACCCGCAGCCGCGTCGGCTTGAATGAACTGCTGCGCAACATCGATTGACCACGCAACCCGACGACACCTTGACAGAGCTTTCGGACACCGATCCGGTCGTCCGACTGCTGTGCGACCTGCTCCGCCGCCCCTCCATCACGCCGGAGGACGCCGGCTGCCAGGGTCTCATCGCAGCCCGCCTTGCCCGTGCCGGATTCGGTTGTGAGTCGCTGCCCTTCGGCGAAGTCACCAACCTGTGGGCGCGGCGCGGCAGCGGCGCTCCGCTGCTGTGCTTCGCGGGGCACACCGACGTCGTGCCGCCGGGCGATACCGCCGCCTGGCGGAGCGATCCTTTCGAGCCCGCACTTCGCGACGGGCTGCTGTACGCGCGCGGTGCCGCGGACATGAAGGGGAGCCTCGCCGCCATGGTCGTGGCGGCGGAGGGATTCGTGGAAGATCACCCCGATCATCCCGGCAGCATCGCTTTCCTGATCACCAGCGACGAAGAAGGCAGGGCGCGCGACGGCACGCTGAAAGTGATGGAGACGTTAGGCAAGCGCGGTGAAAAGATCGACTGGTGCGTAATCGGCGAGCCGTCCAGCCAGTCGTCGCTCGGCGACACCGTGCGCATCGGGCGCCGCGGCTCCCTCTCCGGCATGCTGACCGTGCACGGTACGCAGGGACACGTTGCGTACCCGGCACTCGCCGACAACCCGATCCGCCGCTTCGCCCCTGCCCTGGCCGCGCTGTATGCCACCCGCTGGGACGAGGGGAACGATTACTTCCCGCCTACCGGTTTCGAAGTGGTGTCCCTCGAGAGCGGCGCCGGCGCGCCGAACGTCACGCCGGGCGAGCTGCGCGCGCGTTTCAATTTTCGCTACTCGACGGAATGGGATCACGACGGCCTGAAGCGCAAGGTTGACGAAATCCTCCGCTCGCACGGGCTGCAATTCGAGCTGCGCTGGCACCTGTCGGGCGAGCCGTTCCTCACCCGCCCCGGCAAGCTGACGGACGCCGTCTCGCAGGCAGTGCTGGAAGCCACCGGTGCGCGGCCCGAGCTCTCCACCGGCGGCGGCACCTCGGACGGGCGCTTCATCTCACCTGCGGGGGCGGACGTCATCGAGCTCGGACCGGTGAACGCTTCCATTCACAAGGTCGACGAGCACGTGCGCGCGGCGGACCTTCCGATGCTCACCGGCATGTACCGGCGCATCCTGGAGCTCTTGCTGCTGTAGCCGCCCGGGTGAGCGGCCGGCGCGGCAAGCCTGGTAGCTAGCGCCGCAGGTTGTTCCAGGCGCCCACGGCCCCGAGCAGCACGAACCAGGCCAGCACCCACGCGGGCATCGACAGCCCGAGGAAGTCCCAGTCGACACTGGCGCACTCCCCGGACCCGCTGAAGATCAGGCGCAGCGCCTCGAGGATGGGGAAGCTGTCGATGATGTAGTCGAAGCCGGGACCACAGGCGGGTACCGCGTCGGGCGGCAGGTTTTGCAACCACAGGTGACGCCCCGCGACGGCGACCCCGGCGCCCGCCGTCAGCACGACGAGTCCGGTGTAGACGAAACGCCCCCAACCGTAAGGGTTGTGCAGCGCGGCGACGAAAAACACCACCCCGAGGGCGATCATCGCCATGCGCTGGAACACGCACAGCGGACAGGGCTGGAGCAGCAACCCGTACTGGGCATAAAGCGCATACGCCATCAGCCCGGCGCAGATCCCGACGCCGGCGGCATTGACCGCGCGGCGGCTCACGGGAGGACCAGGACAGCAGTGCGCATGGACGCGGACGATGCAGGAAATCGGGGACCAGGGCAAGCCGCGCTCGCGCGTGCCATTCCCCCGCGCTAGGCGGATGCCGGCGGGGCCGCCACTCGATCGCGCACGTACTCCGGCACCAGCGCGGCCGGTTCGATCGCCTTGCCTGCGCGGTACGCGCGCCGGCCGAGCCCGAGCAGGTAGCGTGCGCGCGGCCACCGGACGTCGGCAATGCCGGCGAAGCGCTGCTCGTTCAGCGCCAGCAGTTCCGGGTAACGCCGCCATCCCTCGCCTGCTGCGTAACAGCCCGCGGCGGCTTCGCCGCCCGGCAGGTCCTCGATCGACGCAATGCCTTGCAGCACCGCGTCGCCTTCCGCAACCGGCAGCCCGTCGTCCCCGCGTCGGTACGTGCCAAGGTACACCTCGTGCATGTGCGCATCCTGGGCGACGACCACGCGGGCGGCGCCGGTGCCCTCGAATGCTTCGGCGGCAACGGCCGCAAGCGATGACACCGCGACCAGCTTCAGTCCGGCGGCATGGCAGATGCCCTGCGCCAGCGACGCGCCGATGCGCAGGCCGATGAAGGATCCCGGTCCGTTGCCGAGTACCACTGCGTCGAGCTCCGCCGGCGCCAGGCCGCCCGCGTCCAGCAACTCGCGGAGCATCGGCACCAGCAAGCGCGTGTGCTCTTTCGGCCGCACTTCGTGCCTCTCCAGCACGTCGTCCCCGAGCGCGAGGGCCGCGGAGCAGGCGGCGGTCGTGGTGTCGATAGCGAGCAGCTTCATCCGGCGTGTCGGGCCGGGGCGCCTTGCTTCGCGCCAGCGTGCCCTTCCCCGGATCCCTCGGCTTCGGCGGGCTGCTTCGCCCTGCCCGGTCCGTCCCCGGGCTCGATCGCGAGCGCCTCGGCATGACGCGCGAAGAACGCCCGCACCTCCGCTTCCGACGTCGTGCTGGGCATTGGCGCGAGGCTTTCCAGGAACACGCTGCCGTAGGACTTCGAGGTGATGCGCGGATCGCAGAGCACGATCACACCGTAATCCGCGTGGTCGCGCAGCAGCCGCCCCGCGCCCTGCTTCAACGCCAGCGCCGCCTGCGGAAGCTGGTGCTCGGTGAATCCGTTGCCGCCCTGGCGCTTGATGAACTCGAGCCGCGCCATCATCAGAGGATCGCCCGGCGACGCGAACGGCAGCTTGTCGATCGCCACGATCGACAGCGCCGGGCCGCGCACGTCAACGCCCTCCCAGAAGCTGCCGGTGCCGAGCAGCACCGCATTCCCGTGCTCGCGAAAACGGCGCAGCAGGTCATCGCGCGGCGCTTCTCCCTGCACCAGCAGCGGCCGGCCCGCGAGCCGCCGTTTGCGCTTGCCGAACCAGCGGCGCGCCGCCTCGAGCGCGCGGTGACTCGTAAACAGGCAAAAGGCGCCGCCATCGGTCATCGCGAACAGCGGCGTGACGCTCTCGAGCATGCGGTTCGTATGCTCCGGGTGCGACGGTGCCGGCAGACCGGGCGGCAGGTAGACAAGGCCGTGCCGGTGAAGCGCATAGGGGCTCGGAAACGTCAGCCCGGCGATGGAGGCAAGCCCGATCCGGCCGGCGAAGTGGCTGAAGTCCTCGCCGACCGCGAGCGTGGCGGACGTGAAGATCCACGCCTGCGCGGCGCTGCCGAACAAGCCGTTCAGGGTTCCCGATACGTCGAGCGGCGTCAGGTTCAGGCGCAGGCTGCGGGCGTGAACGTCCACCCAGCGCAGCCCGTCCCAGCTATCGTCCGACGACAGCTGCGCCAGGCGTTCGCTCGCACTCCACAGGCGCTCGTGCAGCTTCGCGATTTCCGGCGACGCGTCCGCGATGCCGGCAACGGCTTCGTGCACCGCCTGCAGGGCGCCGCGCAACTCGCGCAAAGGTTGCTCGAGCTGCGGGACCAGCTCCGCGAGCTGGTGGCGGCCTTCCTGCGCGGGCGCCGCGGCGCGCAACACCTTCACCGCCGTTTCCGCCTTGTCGAGGCGCCGGCCGAGCTCCCGCTCCGCGAGCGCGAGCGTCGCGGCACGCACTTCGTCCAGCAGCCGCTCGAGGTCGCGGCTGCCGAGGCTCACGCCGAAGAACTGGGCGGCGAGGTCCGGCACCTGGTGCGCCTCGTCCAGGATGACCGCCTCCGCGTCCGGCAGGAACTCGATGAATCCTTCTTCCTTCAATGCCAGGTCGGCCAGCAGCAAGTGGTGATTGACGACGACGAGCTCCGCTTCCTGCGCGGCCCGGCGCGCACGCACGACGTGGCAGTCCGCGAAAAAGGGACATTCCCTGCCGAGACAGTTCTCGGCGGTGGAGGTCACCCACGGCCATACCGGCGAGTCCTCCGGGACTTCGGCAAGCTCGGAACGATCGCCCGCGACCGTACGGTGGCGCCACGCCCGTACCGCCGCGAGATCCGCCGATGCCGATCGCGGCACCTGGTCGCCGGCCACGGCTTCGAGCCGGTGCAGGCAGAGGTAGTTCGCGCGCCCCTTCAAGAGCGCGGTCGACACCGGCCGCCCCACGGCCTTGCCGACGAGCGGCAGGTCGCGGTGGTAGAGCTGATCCTGCAGGGCCTTGGTGCCCGTGGAGATGATGGTCCGTTTCCCGCACAGCAACGCGGGGATGAGGTAGGCGAACGTCTTGCCGGTACCGGTGCCGGCTTCGATCACCAGCTTACCCCGTTCCGCGAGTGCGTCCGCGACCGCTTGCGCCATCAGCGCCTGGCCCGCGCGCGGCTGGAATCCGGGCAGCCAGCGGGTCAGCGGGCTCGCCGGGCCGAAGAATGTATCGAGTTCCTGCACGTCGGCCACTATACCGCCGTGCCCCGCGGAACGACCTGCCCTTTTTGCCCGACCTGCTGCGATATTGGAGGCGCCGCCGCCGGCCGGCGGGCGTTCAGGAGTCGGTCCCGCTATCTTCGCCGCGAGCCGCGGGGGCGTTCGCCGGACGCAGGTTGTAGCGGCTGATTTTTTCGACCAGCGTGGTGCGCCGGATGCCCAGTTCGTCGGCGGCCTGCTGCACGACGCCGCCGGAGCGCTCCAACGCCCGGCTGATCATGCTGCGCTCGAGGGCTTCGAGATGGCGTTTCAGGTCCAGCCCGTCGGCCGGCAGCTCCGGCGTGCCCGGCGGCAAGTCGGCATCTGCCTCCTCCTCCGGCTCGGGCGCATCCTCCTCGGACCGCAGCGGCCAGGGGAGCATCGCGGCATCGATACGGCCGTTCGGCCTGGTCACGGCCAGCCGCTCGACGAGGTTGCCGAGCTCCCGCGCATTGCCTGGCCAGGAATAGTTCTCGAGCGCCGCAACCGCATCGTCGGTGATGTGCAGGCGCACGCCGTGGCGCCGCTGCACGCGGGCGATCATTTCGCTTACCAGCGGGGCGATGTCCTCGGCACGCTCCCGCAGCGGCGCAATCTCGATCGGGAAAACGTTCAGCCGATAATAGAGATCCTCACGGAACAGCCCCTCGTCGATACGGGCCGGCAGGTCCCGGTGCGTTGCGGCAATGACGCGCACGTCGACCGGGATGGATTCGCCGCCGCCAACTCGCTCGACGACACGCTCCTGCAGCACCCGCAGCAGCTTCACCTGCATCGGCATGGCCATGTCGCCGATCTCGTCGAGGAACAGCGTGCCGCCGTCGGCCAGCTCGAAACGCCCGACCCGGCGCGCGACCGCCCCGGTGAATGCGCCGCGCTCGTAGCCGAACAGCTCGCTCTCCAGGAGCTGCTCCGGTATGGCGCCGCAGTTGATCGCCACGAATTGCCCCCGCCGGCCGGACAGGCGATGAATGCGTCGCGCGACGACCTCCTTGCCGGTCCCGGACTCGCCGGTGATCAGCACCGTCGCCAGCGAGGGCGCGACACGCTCGACGAGGGACGCGACCTGCCGCATCGTCTCGCTGACGCCGACCAGGCCGTCATCCGGATCGACCGGCACGCCGGTCTGCCGCAGCGGGCTGTGCGCGGTCCAGATGTCTTCCAGTATGTCCCCGAGCTCGTCGAACTGGACGGGGTGTCCGAGCGTGTAGAGCCGCGCCCAGGGAAAGGCTTCTTTTAGCATTACTCTCTCGGGCTAGCGGCGCTCAGCGCCTTGTCGATTGTCCACCATCACTATCGGCACGTTCGGGTCGTGCTCTCCCAGGTCCCGGATAACCTCGTGGACGACCTGCTGGTCGAGGTCGTTGCTCACGAAGATGGCGGCCAGCCGGCGGTCGCCGAGGCGCGCCAGCCAGTCGTTCGGCGGCGCGATCTGCACTTGCGGCACATCCAGGAATTCGATCAGCGACTTCAGCTTCTGTGCCCGGTCGGGCACCTCGTCCACGATCATGATCAGGAGGGTCCCGCTCATCGGGTTCCCTCTCTTGCGGGCCGACAGGGTGTCGCCCCGGTTCGGTCGGCGCTCACGGCGCCCCTCGGCGCCCCGACGTTACGTGGCATGCTGATGTAAACCTCCAGCTACAAGTCCCTGGTTGCGCCTGTTATTTGCTTCGGGACCTGCAAGCGCCTGCGATTATCGGGCACGCAGCATGAGTTTCAAACCGACCATGTCACATTGTGCGATGTGGTGACGCGCCAATTGTGTATCCCCCGCGCGCCCTCAAGCCAGCGCTCCCCCCGCCGATAACAGGAAGGATACCCGGTGCGCAGGAAGCCCGCCGGGCGCACGGAATCGCCTGCAACCAAGGAGGAGTGGACGAGTGGACCTGGCTACCCTGATCGGGCTGATCGGCGCCTTTGCCGTGGTTTTGGCATCCATTCTCATCGGGGGCGCTGCCAATACCTTCGTCAACCTGCCGTCGCTCCTGATCGTTCTCGGGGGCACGACGCTGGTCACGATGATGAAATTCAGCCTCGGCCAGTTCACGAGTGCGGCGTCCATCGCGGTCAAGGCGTTCCTGCACAAGCCGTCGTCCGCCGAGGAGCTGATCTCGAGTGCCGTCGGGCTCGCGAAAACCGCGCGCCAGGGCGGCCTGCTCGCGCTCGAGGACGCCGAGGTGCCCGACGAGTTCATGAAAACCGGGCTGGGGCTCGTCATCGACGGGCATCCGGGAGAGGTCGTCCGCTCCATGCTTACCAAGGACCTGCACCAGACCTTGCAGCGGCATGCCGACGGGCAGGCGATCTTCAAGGCGATCGGTGACGTCGCGCCGGCGATGGGCATGATCGGCACGCTGATCGGACTGGTGCAGATGCTTTCCAACATGAACGACCCGAAGCAGATCGGGCCGGCCATGGCCGTTGCGCTGCTGACCACCCTGTACGGCGCGCTGCTCGCGAACCTCGTCGCGCTGCCCATTGCCGACAAGCTCGCGGTCAGGAGCCGCGAGGAGAGCCACCGCAAGTCACTGATCATCGATGCGCTCCTTTCCATCCAGAGCGGACAGAACCCGAGGGTGATCGACGACATGCTGGGCATGTACCTGCCGAAGTCAAGGCGCCAGCCGGACGGCTTCACGCAGGTAGGAGAGCAAGGTGCTTGACCTGCCGGAAAGAGAGGAACCGGCGGGGCTACCGCCGTGGGTCATGACATTCGCCGACCTCATGACGCTGCTCATGTGCTTCTTCGTGCTGCTGCTCGCGTTCTCGGAGATGGACGTCGCGCGCTTCAAGGTACTGTCGGGCTCGATGCGCGACGCTTTCGGCGTGCAGGCGCTGCTCGACGCACGCACCATGCCCAAGGGAACGAGTATCATCGCGCGCGAGTTCAGCCCCGGGACCCCGACACCCACGCCGCTCGACGTCATCAACCAGCACACGATCGACTCCAACCTCAACACACTGGACATCATGCAGCGGCGCGCGGGGCTGCTCGAGGAAACCGAGGCACACGCAGACCGGCTGCGCGCCGCGTTGCACGCCGAGATCGAGGCCGGCAGCGTCGCGATCGAAACCGAGGAGCTGAAGATCATCATCCGTATTCTCGAGAATCCGTCGTTCGATTCGGGCTACGCCAACGTGCGCCCGGAGTTCATCCCCGTGCTGCAGAAGATCGGCGCGTTGATCGACAACAACAGCGGCACCGTGACGGTCTCGGGTCATACCGACAACGTGCCGATCGCAAACGGACGCTTCCGTTCAAACTGGGAACTGTCGACATCGCGCGCGGTATCCGTCGCACACGAGCTGATGTCGACGTCGTCGCTGGACCCGGGCCGTTTCGTGGTCACCGGCCATGCCGATACGCGGCCGCGCGCGCCGAACGACACCCTGGAGAACCGCGCGAAGAACCGCCGCGTCGATATCAGCATCGTACGCGGCAACGAGTTGGACACCAGGCGCCAGGTGAGTATTGGCGATGTGCGGGCCGGCACGGCGGGCCCGGGGGAGCTCCACCATGAACGATGAACGCGAAAAGCGGCGCTCATTCCGCGTGACCGAGTGGCTACACCTCGATTACGCGGTCATCAGCGATCGTGAATTCCACGAGGGGCGCGCCCGGCGCAATGCCAGGCTGGGCGGCGTGAGCGGACTGTGCTCGACGCTGCTCGACCTGGACGCGCAGCTCGCCGAAAAGCTGTACCTGCTGCGGGCTTCGTCGAGTACCGCCGCGGAATGCATTTCGATCCTGAACGACAAGCTCACGGCGGTCGTCGAACGGCTGCCCGAGCTGCGCCAGCAGAAGACGTCGCTGGCGGAGCGCGAACCGTTGCAATGCGAGCTTGGTGCGGATGGCATCTCGTTCGGGACCGGCGAGGCAATCGAGCCCGGGCAGCGCCTGGCGATACGCTTCCTGCTCGGGGCGTCGCACCGCTACATCGAGACCTTCGGCACCGTCGTCCGGCAGGTCCCCCCGCCGGACCCGGAAGATGCGCGGCATTCCTGCGGCGTGGTCGTGGAGTTCCACGGGCTGGAAGCGCCCCAGCGCGAAGTCATCATCCATCACCTGTTCAGCCGCGAGGCGGAAACCCTGCGGGAGCGGCGCTTGCGCGGTGACGCGTAGGCAGCTTCCGCGCAAGCCTGGGCGCAAAAACGCAGTCCACGACCCGCGCGGAGGCTCCCCGGTGCGCCTCGGGGAAGGAAGCCCCGGGACGGGTTCAGGCGCGGACGGCGTAAAGGCGCTGTATCAGCTCGGCTTCGCCGCGGTTCAGCCCGCAGCTTCGGGTCAGCTCCGCGGCTTGTGCGCCGCGGCGCGCCAGCCGCACGGCGTCGTCGTACGCCGTATCCTGCCGTTCCGCCGGCCCGACCGGCGGCTCCACACGCACCAGCTCGTCGGCGACCTGCCGCAGCGCCAGGATGCGCTCGTCCAGTGCGTCGAGGAAGCGCGCGTCGTCCGCCGCCGTTCTTGCGGGCTGCACGGGCGTGCTTTCCGGTACGGCTCGCCGCTGGCGGGCGACGATCCGCCTGACGCGCAGCAACTCGATCGCCGCCGCGCCGAGCAGCAGGAGGTTCGCAACCAGCAGCGCATTCGCTGAAATCAACTCACTCATCTTATATGTACTCGTCTATGGTCGATTGACGTTCGTCGTTGTCCCCGTCCGGGTGTTGCGGCGGCTGGGGCGGCTTCTTGCGTTGCCCGGGCTCGCGGTCCTTGCCTGACGGCGCCAGGGGCCGCACCGGCCACGGCGGCCGTGTCGGATTGACCCGGTTCATCGGATCGGACATTTCACCTCTCCAGCATCGAGCGCAGGCGGATCAACGCCTGGCCGTGAATCTGGCACACCCGCGATTCGCTGACTTCCAGCACCGCGCCGATTTCCTTCAGGTTCAGCTCCTGCTCGTAGTACAAGGACAGCACGAGGCGCTCGCGCTCCGGCAGCCGCCCTACGGCACCGGCAAGCTGCTGCTTGAATTGCGCGCTGGACAGCACCTGGTCCGGCGCCTGGTCGCCCGGCGCGGCCGCCGAGCGTGCCGGCGTCTCCTCCTGTGTTTCCTCGAAGCTGAAGAGACGGCTGCCCGCGGCATCGCGCAGGATCGCGTGGTACTCATCTATCGAGATGCCCACGAGCTCCGCGACTTCCCGGCCCTCGGCAGCGCGCCCGGTACGCGCTTCCAGCGTGCGCATGGCCTCACTGACCTGCCGGAACTTGTGGCGGACGGAGCGCGGCGTCCAGTCGAGCTTCCGGACCTCGTCGAGCATCGCACCGCGAATACGGATGCCGGCCCAGGTTTCGAAGCTCGCGCCGCGCGACGCATCGAAGTTCGCGGCCGCTTCGAGCAGGCCGATCATGCCGGCCTGCATCAGGTCGTCGATCTCCACGGACGACGGCAACCGTCCGGCCAGGTGGCAGGCGATGCGCTTGACGAGCCCGACGTTTTCCGCGACAAGCTCTTCCTGCGACGGATACGCCTGCACCGCGGCACTCCCGTAGGCATTCATGCGCACGCCCCCGCCGCCGAAGCAGTATCGGCCAGCAACAAGCGCTCGAAGAAGAACTGGATGCCGCCGCCGGGCTTGCCACCCGGCAATTGCGCGACGGCCTCGGCAAGACGCCTGAAGGCCCGGCCGGCATCGCACTCGGGATACGCCTCGACCACGGCGCGCTGCTCGCGCACGGCGTTCTGGAGGAACCGGTCGTCGGGCACGTCGCCGAGATGCCGCAACACCACGTCGAGATAGCGATCCGTAACCTTGCGGATCTTGCTGAAAAGCTCGTGGCCGTGCGCACGCGTGCGCGTCCGGTTGGTCACGACCTGGAACCGGGTGATGCCGTAGTGCCGGCTGAACACCTTTATCAGCGCATAGCAGTCGGTGATGGAGGCGGGCTCGTCGCACACGACCACGATTGCTTCCTGCGCCGCCTGCACGAAGCGCGCGACCGACGGCGAGATCCCCGCGGCCGTGTCGACCACGAGGCACTGCGGCGGATTCTCCAGCTCCGCGAAGGCGTGCACGATGGCGGCCTGGGATGCCGCCGGCAGGTCCGTCATCGTGAAGTTGCCGGAGGTGGCCGGGACGAGCTGCACACCCGCGGGGCCTCGCATGATCGTATCCGCGAGCGCAGCCTCGCCCTGGAGCACGTGCGACAGGTTGTACTTCGGCTGCATTCCCAACAGCACGTCCACGTTCGCGAGGCCCAGGTCGGCATCCAGCAGCATGACGCGCTGCCGGGCGCGCCCCAGGGCCACGGCGAGATTCACCGCGACGTTGGTCTTGCCGACACCGCCCTTGCCGCTGGTCACCGCCACAACCTTGACCGGCTCGCGGCGCATCGCGCGCTGGATGAAGGCTTTCCGCGCTTGCTCACGCATTGGCGGCGGCCGCCTGCCCGTAGTTTTCGGCCATGGTGCGCTCGGTCACCTGGGCGCCGCTGCGCTCGAGGCACTCGACGGCACGCTCCGCCAGCCACAGCTTCTTGCGGTCGGCCGGGAACAGGTCGTCGGGTATGCGCTGCCCGTCGGACAGCCACGCCGCGGGCAGCGCGTGCCGGATGAGCGTGCCGAGCACGCAACCGAGTTGCGCCGCCTCGTCGATCTTCGTGATTACCGCGCCGGTCAGCGGCAGTTGGCTGAACTGCCGTACGGTTTCGTTGAGGCCGGCTTCCTGGCTGGCCGCCGAGAGCGTCAGGTACAGGCGCACGCGGCCGGAGTCGGCGAGTTGCGACGCGACACGGCTCGACAAACCGATGTCGCGCTGGCTGACACCTTCGGTGTCGATCAGCACGAGCGGCTTCGAGCGCACCCGGTCCAGTACGCGATCGAGCTCCTGGGTATCGGCGGCGCAGTGCACCGGCACACCGATCACTTTCGCGAATGCTTCCAAATGCTCGCGCGCGCCGATCCGGTACGCGTCGGCGCACACCAGTGCGATACCGCCGGCGCCGTGGCGCATGGCCCAGCACGCGGCGAGCTTGGCAATCGTCGTCGTCTTGCCCACGCCGGTCGGGCCGACGAGCGCTGCGCTGCCGCCTTCCGACAGGAGGTCGTCCGTGATCACAGGCACGCTTTGTACCAGCTTCGCCAGCGGATCGCGCCAGAGTTGCCTGATTTCCTCCACCGGCTCGAGACTGTCGACGATCCCGCGCGCGACGTCGGGCGCCAGGCCGATCAGCGCGAGGTTCCGCAGCACCTGAGCGCGCAGCGGGGCACGCTTGGCCGAGCTCTTCCACAGGATGCCGGACAGTTGTGTCTCCAACAGCCCGCGCAGGCTCCTGAGCTCCGCCTGCACGGCGGTGAGCTCCGCCTCGGCCGTCACGGGTTCTGCGAGGGGTACAGCGTGGTGATGCGCATCGGTGTCCGCCGCCGCGGCCGGTTCGGGCCGGCCCTGTTCGGCGGGATCCGCGGCGCGCGGCTCGCGGGTTGCCGCAGCCGGCGCCGGCGGTCGCCGGTCGGCAGCAATGGCCGCCGGCCGCTCACCGGATGCCACGGCGGGAGCGGGCGAGACGGCCTGGCGCATCAGCGCTTCGTCGTAGTCGATGGCCGCGATCAGCTCGATCCCCTCCTCCACGCGGCGCGTCGAGAGAATGACCGCGTCGGGTCCCTGTTCCTGGCGCACGCGCCGCAGGACCTCCCGCATATCTTTATCGATGTATCGCTTGATCTTCACTGCCTCGTCCTCAGGTCGTTACTGCAATGGCATGCACAAGGCTCGCTCAGCCCACGGCCGCGAGCATCTGGATGCGTTTGTCATCGGGAATTTCGTTGTAGGCCAGCACGTGCAGGTTGCGGATGCCGCGCAGCATGCGGGCAAGCCACGGCCTCAGCGCCGGGGCCACGAGCAGCACGGCGGGTTCTCCCGCCACCTCCTGTTTCTCCGCCTGGCCGGCCAGGCTCTCGTGCAGGCGCGCGACCAGGCCGGGCTCGAGCCCGGGAGTGCCGCCGTCGCGCGAGGATTCGCTCAGGATGCGCTCGAGCTCCGGCTCGAGCGTCATGACCGGCAGGTCGGGGCGCATGCCGGCAACCGACTGCACGATGGAGCGGCCGAGTGCGACGCGCACCGCCGCCGACAACGCGTCGGGGTCCTGCGTCCTGGTACCTTCCTCGGCCAGCGTTTCGGCGATCTTGCGAATATTGCGGACCGGGATGCGTTCTTCCAGCAGGTTTTGCAGGACACGCGCGATCACGCTCAAAGACAACGTCTTCGGCGTCAGTTCCTCGACCAGCTTCGGGGCCGCTACCGCGAGGCGTTCCAGGAGCCGTTGCGTTTCTTCGTGGCCGAGCAGCTCGCGGGCGTGGTCCTTGAGGATCTGGCTCAGGTGCGTCGCCACGACGGTCGCGGGATCGACGACCGTGTAACCGAGCATCTGGGCCTCCTCGCGCTGCGCCGGCCGGATCCAGTACGCGTCCAGCCCGAACGCCGGATCCGACGTCTTGATGCCTTCGATGGTGCCGAATACCTGGCCGGGATCGATTGCCAGCTCCTTGTCCACGTGCACTTCCCCCTCGCCCACGGGGACGCCGGCGAGCGAGATGCGGTAGGCATTCGGCGCGATGTCCAGGTTGTCGCGGATGTGCACGGCGGACACGAGGAACCCGAGGTCCTCCGTCAGCTTGCGGCGCACACCCTTGATGCGGGCGACCAGCGCGCCGTTGCGCTGGCGGTCGACCAGCGGGATGAGACGATAGCCGACGTCGAGCCCGATCATGTCGACCGGATCGACGTCCTGCCAGCCGAGCTCCGGCAGCGGCGCGTCCGCGCGCGGCGCTTCGTCGATAGTCACCGCGGCCGGCAACGGTTTGCGCGACAGCCGCCAGGCGCCGAAGCCGGCGGCCGCCGCGAGGCACAGGAACGCGAGATTCGGCATCCCGGGGATGATCCCGAGCACCGTCATGACCGCGGCGGTCACGATCAGCGCACGCGGGTCGCGGAACAACTGGCTGAAAATTTGCCGCCCCATGTCCTCGGAACGGGAAGCGCGCGTAATGATAATGGCAACGGCGGTCGACAGCAGCAGCGCGGGGATCTGTGCCGCCAGCCCGTCGCCGATCATGAGCAGAGTGTAGATTTCGAGCGCCGAGCCGAGCGACAGGTCGTGCTGCACCGTGCCGATGATCAATCCGCCGATGATGTTGATGAACAGGACCAGGATGCCGGCGATGGCATCCCCGCGCACGAACTTGCTGGCGCCGTCCATCGAGCCGTAGAAGTCCGCTTCCTCGCGAATCTCCCGGCGCCTGCGGCGCGCTTCGTCCTGGTCGATGACGCCTGCGTTCAGGTCGGCATCGATCGCCATCTGCTTGCCCGGCATTGCATCGAGCGTGAAGCGCGCGGTCACCTCCGAGACGCGGCCGGCACCTTTGGTCACCACGACGAAGTTGATGATAACGAGAATGATGAAGACGATGAGGCCGACCGCGAAGTTGCCGCCGACGACGAACTCGCCGAACGCCTCGATGACGTGGCCGGCCGCGGCCGATCCGTTCTGCCCGTGCAGCAGCACCACGCGCGTGGAGGCGAGGTTGAGCCCAAGGCGCAGCAGGGTGACCACCAGCAGGATGGTCGGGAACACGCCGAAGTCGAGCGGCCGTTCGACGTAGACCACCGTCAGGAGGATTGCAACCGACAGCGCGATATTGAACGTGAACAGCAAATCGAGCGCCGCCGGTGGCAGCGGCACCATCATCATCGCCAGCATGACGAGGAGCAGCAGCGGAACACCGAGCCCGCGGCTGATCCCCGAGAGGATACTCTGTCTGCTCATGACTGCCATCGCCTACCCTTCCCGAACAGGCTTTCGTCGACTTCCGGGTTCGGCCGCGCCAGGGGACGGCCGTGCAGGGCCGGGTTGCGGAGCTGGAAGATATAGGCGAGCACCTGCGCGACGGCCGTATACAGCCCGGCCGGTACTTCGTGCCCGATGTCGGTGCTGTGAAACAGTGCACGCGCCAGGGGCGGCGCGGCGAACAACGGCACGCCGTGCTCCTCCGCGATTTCCCGGATGCGCGCTGCGACCATGTCCCGCCCTTTGGCAACGACCCGCGGCGCTCCCGGGCAGTGTTCGTCGTACTTGAGCGCCACGGCGAAATGCGTCGGGTTGGTGATGACCACGTCGGCCGTCGGCACGTCCTGCATCATCCGGCGCGTGGCCGCCTGCTGCTGCAGCATGCGGATACGCGATTTCACTTCCGGCCGGCCTTCCGTTTCCTTGAACTCGTCGCGCACCTCTGTACGGGTCATCCGGAGCTTCTTGCGGTAGCTCCGGAGCTGGAACGGAACGTCGACGGCGGCGATCAACACCAGGCTCGTGCTGACGACGAGCAGGGATATCGCCCAGAGCTCGCCGGCGGCTGCGATAGCCGTCTTGACGGGTGCCATGCCGAGCGCGAGCAGCTCGTCCATGGAACGCCACAGCCAGAACGCCGCGAAAGCGGCTACCAGCGCGAATTTCGCGCAGGCTTTCGCAAGCTCGTTCAAGGCATGTGCGCTGAAGATCCGCTTAATGCCTTTCAGCGGGCTCATGCGGCTGCCCTTGAACGCGGCAGCCTGCAGGCTGAACGACCAGCCGCCCAGCAGTGCCGCGCTGCCGAGCGCGGCGACGACGAGCACGAGGGCAAGCGGAGCCAATCCCAGCAGGGCATTGGCAATCGCGCTGCCCAGCGCCTCGGTCATGAACGACGTGTCGAATACGGCGGCGCGTGGAATCTCGAAGCTGCCTGCAAACCCCTCGACGATCCGTCCCACGAGAGGGCCCGCGAGCAGGATCAGCGCGGCGGCGCCGCTCAGCATGACGCCCGTCATGGTGAGCTCTCGCGAGCGCGGCACGTCGCCCTTGCGGCGCGCGTCCTCCAGCCGTTTGGGTGTCGGCTCCTCGGTGCGGTCTTCTTGCGGCTGTTGCTCGGACATGGTCGGGACTCAGCTAGCCAGCAGCGCCGACAGCGCCGTGAGCGCCCCGGTCAACGCACGGGAAACGCTCGTCGTCAGCGCGTCGATGTTCAGGAAAATGATCACGAACCCCGCCAGCATCGCCGTCGGGAAACCCACGGCGAACAGGTTCAGCGTCGGCGCGGCCCGGCTCATCACGCCGAACGACAGGTTGACGATGATCAACGCGGTAATCGCCGGCAGGGCGAGCGTGACCGCCACTGCGAAGAGCTGCCCGGACCAGGTGAGCAGCACGGAAAGCGAGGCCTGGCTCAAGCCCCCCGCGGTCATCGGCAGCACCGCGAAGCTGTCCGCGAGCAGCCTGATCAGGGCGAGGTGCCCGTCCAGCGCCAGGAACAGCAGCATGGCGAGCACCATGAAGAACTGTCCCAGCACCGGCATGTTCACCCCGTTCTGCCGGTCCACGAGCACTGCGAAACCGAGTCCCATGCTCATCGCGACCACCTGGCCGCCGAGTGCCACGGCATCGAAAACCAGTTGCACGATGAAGCCCATGGCCATACCCGTCACCATCTCCTGCGCCAGCAGCAGCAAGCCCTGGAGACTGAGCACGTCGACGGCCGGCAGGACCCCGAGCACCGGCGCGATCACGACGGTGAGGGCGATCGCCACCAGGAGGCGCACCCGCGGCGGCACGAAGCCCCCCGCGATCACCGGCATCACCATGGCGAACGCCCCGATGCGGATGAACGGCCACAGGTGCCGTTCGAGCTGCTCGAGGAGCGGCGGTATGGCGATGTCGAAAGTCATGTTCGCTGTTCACCGTACTGTCTGCCGTCAACCTATCAGCGACGGGATCTGCAACATGAGCTCGCGCGTGTAATCCACGATCACGGCCAGCATCCAGGGGCCGGCGATCACCAGCGCGGCCACGATGACCAGGAGCTTCGGGATGAAGCTCATGGTCATCTCGTTGATCTGGGTCGCCGCCTGGAACATGCCGACCAGCAGGCCGACGGCGAGCGCGGACAGGAGCATCGGCGCCGCGATCAGCATGGTGACCCAGAGCGCCTGCTGCCCGATCGTCGTAATGGCTTCCGGACTCATCGATTCTCTCCCCTCACATCCGGAAGCTGCCGGCCAGGGTGCCGAGCAGCATGGCCCAGCCGTCCACCAGCACGAACAGCATGATCTTGAACGGCAGCGAGATCAGCATCGGCGACAGCATCATCATGCCCATCGACATGAGAACGCTCGACACGACGAGATCGATGACGAGGAACGGAATGAAGATGAGGAAGCCGATCTGGAACGCGGTCTTGAGCTCGCTCACCATGAAGCTCGGGATAACGATCGACAGCGGCGCCTCGTCGACCGTCGCGATCGTCAGGTTCGCAATCCCGGCGAAAAGCTGCAGATCGCTCTCGCGCGTCTGGTCGAGCATGAAATCGCGCAGCGGCGCAACGCCCTGCTGCAGCGCTGCCTGGGCGCCGAGGTCGCCCGCCATGTACGGCTTGACCGCCGTCTCGTAGACGCTGTCGATCACCGGCGTCATCACGAAGAACGTCAGGAACAGCGCAATGCCGAGCAACACCTGGTTGGGCGGCGTCTGCGCGGTGCCGAGCGCCTGCCGCAGGATCGACAGCACGATGATGATGCGCACGAACGCGCTCGTGGACAGGATCACCGCCGGCAACAGCGTCAGCAGCGTCATGAGCACCAGGATCTGGATGCTCAGCGAATACGACTGGCCCTGCATGCTGTCAGCGGCCACGCTGAGCGGCGTGGTCTCCGCCTGTGCCGCCGCCACCAGCGGCAGGCACAGGAGCAGGACGGCAAAACAGGCCTTCACCGGTCACCCCGCAACATCGATCGCAGGCGTTCCGCGAACGCCGACTCGAGTCTCCCCGGCTGCCGTGCATTCCCATCCGGGACGACAGGCTCGTCGAACACGTGCAACGTGTTCACCTGCGACGCCGTCATCCCGAGCACGAGCTGCTTGCCCCCGATCTCGACGACGACGACCCGTTCCCGCGGACCGAGCGCCTGGCTTGCCAGCACCCGGAACACCTCGCCACCCGGACCGCCGCGCAGGCCTTGTGTCCTGCGGTACAGCCAGCCGCACAGCACCACCGCGGCGACGACCACCAGCAGGCTGACGACGACGTTCAGGATCCCGGCCGGGCCGGCGGGGGCGGCGAACGACGGCGCGCCCGCCTCCGCCGCCGCGGCGGCCGCGGCCGGCAGGGAAAGCGGAAGCAAGAGTGCGATCAAGGGACGCGGGTTCATGGTCGGGTCAGGCGATCTTCTCGATCCGTTCGAGTGGGCTGACGACGTCCGTCAGGCGCACGCCGAAGCGGTCGTCCACGACCACGATCTCGCCGTGGGCGATCAGCGTGCCGTTGACCAGCACGTCCATCGGCTGGTCGGCCTCACGGTCCAGCGCGACTACCGAGCCTTCCACCAGCTTGACGAGATCGCGGATCGGCAGCTCCGTGCTGCCGACGCGCAGCGACACGCGGACAGGCACGTCGAGGACCAGGTCCAGGTTCACATCGCCGCCGGCAGTGGCTCGCGGCCGGCCATTGCTCAAGTTCTCGGGAGCGTACTGCTCGCCGGCATTGCCGGCCGGCTGCTCCGCCGTCCGGAGGTCCGGACCGGAAGTGTCATTTGCCATTGTTGGATTCCTCGCGAGGTTTGGAAGAGTCGTCGTCGCGCGCCAGCCATGCGCTCGCTTCGACGGCGTTGCGGCCTTCGAACACGCCGAAGCGGCCCTCGATGACCGGCACGCCGGCGGCAAACACCACCGCGGCACGCGGGTCGGCGATGCGCAGGACGTCGCCGGCCGCCAGTGCCGTCAAGGCGCCGACCCGATGGCTGGCCGCCCCGATGCAGGTCGTGATCGCGATCGGCACCGTCGCAAGCCGTTGCCGGATGCTTTGCGCCCAGCGGGCATCGGCCGCGGGGTCGCGCTCGCGCACCGCGCCTTCGAACGCCGGCAGCAGCGGCGCAAGCGTTTCGCGCGGCCAGAAGATGTGGAACCCGGCGCCCTGGCCCGCGACAGCGAGCTCGAATCCGCTGATCACGACCGGCTCGGCGTCGCGCGCGATGTCGAGCAGGTCGGGCGGGACGTCGCTCCCGGCCCGCTCCGGTGACAACTCGATCAACGGCCGCCATATATCGCGTAATGACGCGAGCGCGGCGTCGCAGAAGCGGTTGGCGACGGAGCGCTCGCCGGGCGTAAAGGCCCCGCTACCGTTGTAGCCGCTGCCGGGCTCGCTGCCGAAGAAGGCCTCGACGAGTTGACTCACCAACTCCGAGCCCAGGACAACCAGTGCATTTCCGGTAAGCGGCGCTGCACTCACCAGGAAGTGCATGGCCGGTTCCGAAAGGCGCGCGCGACATTCCCGCCAGGTACGTACCTCGAGGCCGGTCGCCGTGACTTCGGCCTCGCATTGCAACAGCAGCTCCACCGCCGCCGCGAGGTGCTCCGCGAAACGCTGGTCGAGCGCCTGCAGGCGCGGGTAGCTGTTCGTCACCATGCGCGAGCGTACGTCCACGTCGTATGGGCGAACGGAGGCATACTGCGGCCCTCCATTCCCGTGCACTTCCACTGCCCCGGAGGAGACGCCTTCCAGCAGCGCGCTCTTCTCGTCGTCGGTCAATACGGGTTCGCTCATCTCGTCGCCTGCGCGTTACTGGATGATGAGGCTGGTGAAGTAGACCGCTTCGATGCCGTCGACGCCGCGCTCGCCCATCACCTTGCGGACCTCGCCAAGAGCGTCGGTGAGCAACTGTTCCTTGTGCTCGCGCGTGTTGAGGGCGGCGTAGTCGACGGTGCCGCTGAACAGCAGGATGAGGCTGTTGCGTACCATTGCGGAATGCTGCTTCACGGCGTCGATCACCTTCTGGTCGCGCGCCATGACCTCCAGCGTCACCTGCATGTAGTGGCTTGCGCCCGACGAGTCGCGGAAATTGACGACGAGCGGCGGCTGCAGGCTGGCATACAGGGCCGGCTTGTCGCGCGACGGCGCCGCTGCCTTTGCCTCGCTCGCGGCGGCCGGCGCGGTGTTATCGCCGAACAGCGACCCCGCGAATCCACCCGCGGCGACGAGTGCAACGCCGCCCAGCGCGATCAGCATGATTTTTCCGATGCCCCCGCCGGCCTTCGGCGGTTGCGTCGCATTCTGTTGGTTCATCCCCAGCTCCGTAACGTGTCCCCGGAGCGGCTAATGCAAGGGCTATGCCAGAGTGGGCGCGCTGATTTTTTTGTTTGTTTTACCGCGACTTATAGCAGGACCGCGCGGTTTTCCCGGTACGCTGACGGTTTTTTGACGCTACCCGCCGATGCGCCGCGAGCGGGCGCCGGGAAGTCGACGGGGTCCCGGCCGGTCCGCGCTCAGGCGAACAGGTCCACCAGCGAGGAAGCGGCTATGCGCCGCGCGGCGATCGAACCCGTCTCGGCGGCACCGCTCGCAAGCCGGTCGTCCGCCGGGGCCGAGCCGTACGCCCCGGGCTCACGGCTGTCGTCCGTTTCCTGGCGTGGCGCACCCTGGTCCGACACGCTGGCGTCCGCGAGCGCGAGGCCGTTGTCGCCGAGCAAGTCGCGCAGCCGTGGCAGCGCCTGCTCGATGGCGTCACGCGTCAGCGCATGCTGCGCGTGGAAGCTGACCGATACCGTGCCGTCGTCCACCGACACCTGCACGCGCAGCGGCCCGAGGTCCGCCGGGTTCAGGCGGATGTCGGCGGTCTGCAGCCGCTGCCCGGCCATCATGATCACACGGTCGCCGAGTGCATCGCCCCACCCGTCGGCGCCGGGAGGCACGTCAATCGCCGGCATGCTCACCGGGGTCGCCGTGACGGCGGGCGGCACGGGAGCCTGCGAGCCCGCCGGCGGCGCGGCCATGCCAGCCGCGGACAGCGGCGCCGGTGCCGTTCCATAAGAGGAGAGGGTCACGCCGCCCGCGGCCAGGGGCGTCCCGTCGCGGGCTGCAACTGCCTCCGGGGCCGCCGCTGCGATCGCGGTATCGGCTCTTGGCCTCGCGACGGCCGGCGGCGGCACCGTGTACCGCGCGTCCGGGCCCGGGCGCGTGTCATGCTGGTCACCCGCTGCGAAGCGGGCGGGCTTCCGGTCCGCAACCTGGCCGCCGATATCGCCACTCGTGCCGACCGCCGGCTGCAGGACGCGCCGGCGCAGCGCCTCGAGGCCGCCGTGGACATGGCCACCGGCTTCCCCGTGCGAAGAGGACAAGCGCCGGGCCTCGGCCGGGCTCGCTGCGAGCGCGGTGCGCTCCGGCGCGGGCAGCGCTTCCGGAGCAGGTACCGCCGCCTGGCGTCCCGCCGTCCGCGGCAGCGCCTGCGTCGGTGCTTCCAGAAACGAGGACGCCGGGTTGCCGCCAGCCGAAGCGACAGGCGCCTGCGTCGGGGATACGGGTTGCTCTTCCGGTGCGTGCGCCGCTGCAGGGAGCGGAGCCGCGCCCACGACCGGCGATTCCGGAACCTGATCCGCGGCATCGACCGGATCCCCCGGTATGCCGGGCAACCCGCCGGCCGACAGCATCTCGGCAGGCATCGACGGCAAGTCCTTGCCGTCACCCGGCAAGCCTTCTCCGCCAGTCGCCAGCGGCGGCGCCGCCACGGCTCCGCCGTTAGCGTCCCGCAGCAGCCCGGCGAGCGACGCCCACAGGGCGGCGCCCGCGTCGCCCGGTTCCGGTTTCTTCGGCGTATCGAGGGCCGGGATGGCCGGGTCGGCGGTTACTGTCCGTAGTAGCGGCAGGCTGTTCAAGGTCATCGTCTCCGGGCGTCCATTCGCCGTCGACGACTAAGGAGCAAGAAGCATGCCAGCAATAAAAGCGCTGCTGGCGACCCGTGCAGGAGGTCCCCGATCGGTGTTGTCATTGCAACGAGCAGGCTGTCTCGCCCGCTCTAGGGTCCTGTCCCGCAAATGACCTGGCTATTTCGCTGCGTCTTTTTCCGCCTGGCGGCGTTGCGGCTCCTCGCAATAGCGGTGCTATTCCTCGTCGTCGCGCCTTGCCAGCCGAAAAAATCCGCAACGGAAACAGCCAACTTATTTACGGGACAGGACACTAATCGGATGTCGTCATTGCAAGGAACAGGCTGTCCGCCCGCGGCAGGTCGTCGGTGGCCTTCTGGAGCTCGCGTTCGCGCGCCGATATTTCCTCGTTCTCGACGCGAGCCACGGCCTGCTCGAGCGAGTTCGCCTGCCGTCGCTTGGCAAGCCAGCGCCGCCGGTGCAGGTCGCGGCGGCTGCGGCCGTCCTGCACCGTCCGGGCCTGCAAGGCGATCGCCTCGTCGAGGCGCGCCAGGAAATGCTGGTAATCCTGCCACTGCACGCTGCCGATCTCGCGCGGGCGCGGATCGCCATAGCTCTGCCGATAGGCCTTGAGCTGCTCGAGTCTCGCGATCTCCTCGTCGAGCCGCCGCTGGGCGGCTCCGAGCTTCCGGCACTCGGCCTGCTCTTCCGTTTCGGAGAGCCGGAAGACTCGCTGCAGCCGCTCCGCGCGCGTCATCGCCTCAGCCTCCCGACTGTGCCGCCGGACCGGCGGTTTGCGCTTGCGGCGCCGGGCCGTCCAGGAGCTTCTTCAAGGCCTCGCGGCTGGCCGCGAAGTCGACCCGCTGGCGCTGGTGCTGCCGCAGGAACTCGAGCATCGCG
The DNA here is from genome assembly GCA_965651325.1 of uncultured Chromatiales bacterium. GTDB lineage: Bacteria > Pseudomonadota > Gammaproteobacteria > Steroidobacterales > Woeseiaceae > IDS-8. Next base: position 24,320 of record CBFGSB010000017.1, read on the forward strand.
GGCCAGCGCGCGACGGCGTCGTCGACGCGCGGATCGCTGCCGCGCTGGTAGGCGCCGACCGTGATCAGGTCGCGGTGCTCCTGGTAGATGGAATAGATGCGGCGGAAGCGGCCGATCAGCTCCTGCTGTGCCTCGTCGGTGATCTGTGTCAATGCGCGGCTGACCGACTTCTCCACGTCGATGGCGGGATACAACCCGGCATCCGCAATCTGGCGCGACAGCGTTATGTGACCGTCGAGGATCGCCCGGGCCGCGTCCACTATCGGGTCGTTGCGGTCGTCGCCTTCGAGCAGGACGGTGTAGATCGCCGTGATCGATCCGCGTCCGGCGGCGCCGTTGCCGGCCCGCTCGACGAGCTGCGGCAGCTTCGCGAACACCGAGGGCGGGTAGCCCTTGGTTGCCGGCGGCTCGCCGATGGCGAGCGCGATTTCACGCTGCGCGTGCGCGAAGCGCGTGAGCGAATCCATGAGCAGCAGCACGTTCAGGCCGCGATCGCGAAAGTGCTCCGCGATTGCCGCCGACAGCCACGCGCCGTGCAGCCTGAGCAGCGGCGCATCGTCGGCGGGGGTGGCGACCACCACCGCTTTCCGCATGCCCTCCTCGCCCAGGCTCTGCTCGATGAACTCCTGGACCTCGCGACCGCGCTCCCCGACCAGCCCGACGACCACGACGTCGGCCGCGGTGTTCCGCGTCATCATGCCGAGCAGCATGCTCTTGCCGACGCCGGAACCGGCGAAGAGCCCCATGCGCTGGCCGCGGCCGAGGGTGAGCAGTGCGTTGATCGAGCGCACGCCGACGTCCAGCGGCTCGCGAATCGGCTGGCGTGCGAGCGGGTTGATCGGCAGCCCGAACAGGGGCGACGACTCTCCCGAGCGCGGCAGTGGCCGGCCGTCCAGCGGGCGCCCGCGGCCATCGAGCACGCGGCCGAGCATGTGGTCGCCGATCGGGATCTGCGGGACGCCTGGCCGCGGGATGACGCGCGCGTTCGGCACGATGCCGCGCATCTCGCCGGCGGCCATCAGGAACAGGCGCTCGCCGGCGAAGCCGACGACCTCGGTCTCGACGCGCCGCCCGTCCGAGGCGACGACGTCGCAGCGCCCGCCGACCGGTGCGTGACAGCCCTCGGCCTCCATGGCGAGACCGATGCTGCGGCGCAGCCGCCCTTCAACGACCATCGTCGGGCCGGCGTTTGCCGCCCGCTCGAAATACTTGTCGAGCCGGGCAGCGCGCAGCGCATTGCGGTTCGGATCCGGTCCCGCCAGTGCCGTTGCCGGTTCGGCCGTCACTGGCGTTCGTCCCCGGCGATCGAGGCGATCAGCGCGTTGAGCCGCGACTCGGCCCGCGCGTCGATTTCGGAATCGGGGGTCGTCACCTTGCAGCCGCCGCGCGCAACCAGCGGGTCCTCGACGATCGACCATGCCCGGGCGCCTTCCGTGGGAGGCAAGGTATCGCGAACGAGTGCCGCGTCATCCGGATGCAGCGTGACACTGATGTCGCGGCTGGCGGCGGGCAGCATTTGCAGGGCCTCGCGCACGACGCCGACGACATGGCCGGGTTCTGCACGCAGCTCGCGGCGGAAGAGCTGCTTCACGACGCTCATCGACAGCTTGACGATTTGCTTTTCCAGCGTTTCGTCCAGCTCCTCGAAGGGCCGGGCCAGCGCACCCAGCAGCTCGTCGAGGCGCGCCGTGCGGCGCGCGAGCTCCTCGCGGCCGGCCGCCAGTCCCTCGTCGTAGCCGCGCCGGAACGCTTCGTCGTGCGCCTCTTTCTGCAGGGCCTCGAGCCGTCCGGCAGTGAGGTAGCCGGAGTCGGAGGAGCCGTCGATCGACGGGACGTCCCAGCGCCGGGCGGCGTCAGACATATTCCTCTCCGCCGCGCCCGAGGCGCAGGTCGCCGGATTCCGCGAGGCGCCGTGCAACGTCGAGGATCTCCTTCTGCGCGGCCTCGACCTCGCTCAGCCGGGTCGGTCCGCGCGCCTCCATGTCCTCCTGCAGCAGGGTCGCGGCACGCTTCGACATGTTGCCCAGGAGCTTCTCCCGCAACTTCGGATCGCAGCCTTTCAGCGCGACCACCAGCACCTCGTTCGAAATTTCCCGCAGCAGCGTCTGTATGCCCCGGTCGTCCGCCTCCAGCAGCGAATCGAACACGAACATCATCTCCTCGATGCGCGTGCCGAGCTCTTCGTTCTGCTCCTTGATGCGCGCGAGCAGTGCTTCGGCCTCGCCTGGATCGAGTGCATTGACGATGCCCGCGGCGACCTTGTTGCCGCCGAGCTTTTCAGAGCCAGCTTTGGGCGCCGCCGACTTGTTCGCGATGAGATTCTCGATTTCCGCGAGCGCATGCTGCTGTACGTCGTTCAACCGCGCGATGCGCATGACCACGTCGGCCCGCTGCTCCTCCGGCAGCCTGGCGAGTACCTCGCCCGCCTGCTCCGGGTCGAGGCACGCGACGACGATGGCGACGATCTGCGGGTGCTCGCCCTCGATGATCTCCGCCACCTCGGCTGCGCTCATCCACTTCAATTCGTCGAGCCCCTTGGCGTCCCGGCCGACGAGTATGCGATCGACGAACGCGTCTGCCTTGCTGGCGCCGAACGCGTGGGTTAGCACCTTGCGCACATAGTCTTCCGCGCCGACACCGAACGCCGTCTGGTCCTCGACCTCGGTGATGAAGACGTCCAGAACGGAGCTCGCCTGCTCTTTCGACACGCTGCCGAGCGTAGCCATCGCCGTACCCAGCTTCTGGACGTCCTTCGGTCCCATGTATTTCAGGACCTCGGCGGCTTCGCCCTCTCCCAGCGTCAGGAGCAGGAGCGCCGCGCGCTCCGTGCCCGACAGTTCCACGGCCTCATTTGTCATCGACGCTCACCCATTTCCTGACGACCTGCGCGACCCGCGCCGGATCGTGCCCCGTGATGTTCCTGGCCGCGGCAATCTTCTCGTCGAAGCTCGGGCCGCCGAGAGCAGCCGGTGCCCGCACCAGGCGTGCCGGGCCGCCGGACGCCGCGCCGGCAACGAGCTCGGGGGATGTGCCGGCGTGACCGGCGACGATCCCGCGCAGCAGCGGCCGGACGAGCCCGAACCCGAGCGCCAGCACCAGCACGGCACCGAGCACCTGCTTCAGCACGTCCTGCACCAGCGGCTGCTCCCACAGCGGCACCGCGTCGCCGACGGTGGGCGCGGGCAGCTCGCGAAACGCGGCATTCACGACCACGACGGAATCGCCCCGCTCCGCTTTGAAACCGACGGCTTCCTTGACGAGCGCCGTGAAACGCTCGATATCCGCTTCCGACAACGGCTCGTAGTCCTCGGCGGCGGCGCCGTCGGGCGCACTGTCGTCCACGAGCACGGCCACGGACAGCCGTTCGATGGTTCCCGATTCCGGCCGCGTGTGGCTGATGGTGCGGTCGAGCTCGTAGTTGCGCGTGCTTTGCTTCGACACTTCGATGGACCCGGCGGAATCCGCGGTGCTCGCGCCGTCAACAGCAGCCGGCTGTGCCGCGGCGACCGCGGGCGGCTGGTTGCTGAGCGCGCCGGGAACACCGGCCGCCTCAGGAAGCGCGGCGTCCTGCCGCTGCACGTTGATCTGCTCGCTGCGCACGGCGCTGCGCTCGGGATCGAAGCTCTCGCGGGTCTGCTCGCGGATCGTGAAATCGAGGTCCGCGACAACCTGCGCACGCACCCGGCCCGGCCCGAGGAGCGGTGTCAGGAGCTCCTCGATGCGCCGCCGGTAGACGGCCTCGAGCTGCCGCGCGCGTTCGAACGAGTCGGCGGTGCGTCGCGCATCCGCGTTGCCGCCCGGCTCGCTCAGCAGCCGCCCGTGCTGGTCGATCAGGGTCACGTCGCCCGCGTCGAGGTTCGGCACGCTCGAAGCCACGAGATGCACGATCGCCGACGCCTGGTCCGGCTCCAGCGTGCGCCCGCGGTGCAGCGTGAGCAGCACGGACGCGCTCGCCTCGCGGCGGTCGCGTATGAAGGAGGTCTGCTTCGGCAGCGCGAGGTGCACGCGCGCGTTCTCCACGGCGCCGAGGTGCGAGATGGTGCGCGCGAGCTCTGCTTCCAGCGCATGCTGGTAACGCGCGCTTTCCATGAACTGGCTCACACCGAAGCCGGACTGCTCGGAGAGCATTGCCATGCCGGCGGAACCGCTGTTGGGCAATTCCTGGGAGGCGAGCTCGAGGCGCGC
>CBFGSB010000018.1:0-28061 GCA_965651325.1 uncultured Chromatiales bacterium
GCCGGAAGGCTCCGGCCCGGGCAGGTAGCGGTCGGCGAACATCTTGAGCAGCGTGGCCCGCACCTTGCTCGTGGCGCCGTCCCGGCCGGCGCTGTTCATCGAGATGAAGAGGCCGACGCCGTCGTCGATGAACAGGTTCAGGTCCGAGTGGAACCATTGCGTGTCGCCGCCGTGCGCGATGACGTTGCGCCCGTTCTGGTCCGCCTCGTAGAAGCCGAGCGCCATGCGGTTCAGCGGCGGCATCATCGTCAGCATCGTCGTGTGCATCTCGCGTGCAGTCTGCGGCTTCAGGATCTGCGCGCCGTCGTAGGAGCCCTGCTGCAGGTGCGCCAGCATGAACCTCGCCATGGCGGCACCGCTCGCGGAGAGGCTGCCGGCCGGGGCGGGATTCACCAGCTCGAACGCCTTGGCGTCCTCCCAGGCCGCGGCATAGCCGGCCGACATCTGCCCCTCGAAGCGCTCCGGCAGCGGTTGCCGGAAGGTCGCGTTGGTCATGCCGAGCGGCTCGAAGATATGCGCGTCGAGGTAGTCGTCGAACGACTGGCCGGACACGAGCTCGACGATGTAGCCTGCGAGGCCGGTCGCGTAGTTCGAGTAGGCCGGCGTCGTGCCCACGGGAAAGATGCGCGTCGGCACCCAGCTCGCGAGGGATTCGCCGAGCGGTTGCAGCGCGTCCTCGTTTTCGAAGATGAGCGCCTTCAGCCGCTCTTCGAAGCCCGCGGTGTGCGTCATGATGTCGCGCAAGGTGATCGGCTCGCCGCGCGGCCCTTCCGGAATCTCGAAATCGAGGTACTCGTTCACGTCGGTATCGAGATCGAGCTTGCCGTCCTCCACCAGTTGCATGACCGCCGTCCACGTGAACAGCTTGGACACGGAGCCGGGACGGAACAGTGTGGTCTCCGGATCGACGGGCGTGCCCTCCTCGACGTTCGCAAAACCGTAGCCCTTTTGAGTCACGACCTCGCCGTCGGCAACCACCACGACCACCGCTCCCGCGATACCGCCGTCGGCGAGCGCGTAGGGCATGAAGCCGTCCAGCCATGCGTTGACGTCCTCGCGGGTGAGGGGTGCCGCGCCCGGCACGGCCACCGGGAGCGCCTCGCCGCGCTCGTCGGGCACGAGGGGCTGCTCCGTGAGCTCCTCGATCGGGTCGGTCTCCGGCTCCTGCGCCATGCCGGGCACCGCCAGCGCGCTTATAGACAAGGTGAGGGTCGCGATGAGCGGGCTGAAGCGCATGTCTACTCCTCGGGCGAACAGTTGCAGTTCGAGTCAGCGCCGGTATTGTTACGTTTGTATGATTTCTACCGGCGGTTGAATAGCATCCCAGACAGGATACAATGCGCCTATCTGGAAAATTGTCAAGTCTCCCGAGGTGACCGTGCGCAGGCGCTCCATCGCAGCGTTCTGCCTGGCCGGCCTGTTGCCCCTGGCGAGCGGCTGTGGCGAGCCCGCTCCGGGGGAGTCGGCGGCGGTGCCGAGCGCGCCGACAGCGTCCGCACCCGCGATTGCCGACGGAATTTTTCGCATCGAGCCGGAGCGGCCGATCGCGGAGCTGAAGCGCGAAGCGCTGCAAGCCGAGCCGCCGCGAGAGGAAGGTAGCTTCCGCGCGCCCGAGCTGGTCGACCTGACGACGCTCGATGCAACGATCGCGCTCGACGTGCGTTATGCGACGACGATGAACTTTCTCGGCACGCGGCTCTACGACGAACCGCGCGCCTTCCTGCAACGTCCCGCCGCCGAGGCACTGCTGCGGGCGCACCAGGCGGCAAAGGAACACGGCTACGGGCTCATGATTCACGACGCCTATCGGCCCTGGTGGGTCACGAAAGTGTTCTGGGAAGCGACCCCGCCAGGCCTCCGCGAGTTCGTGGCGAACCCGGCGGACGGCTCGCGGCACAACCGCGGCGCCGCCGTGGACCTGACGCTTTACGATCTCGACACCGGCGTGGCGGTGCAGATGCCCGGGCTGTACGATGAGATGACCGAGCGGTCATACCCCGACTATACGGGCGGGACCGCGGAGCAGCGGCAACGCCGTGACCTGCTGCGCCGGCTCATGGAGGCGGAGGGATTCACCGTCTACGAATCGGAGTGGTGGCACTTCGATTACGAGGACTGGCGGGAGTACCCGATTCTGAACCTGACTTTCGACCAGCTCGATACGGCGCCTTGACCGCAGCGGCACAGGAGGCTTACGACATTATGAGTAACGATCGGCCGACGCTCGGTACCTTGCTGAAGAGCCTGCGGAAACGAAACGGCTGGACGCTGAAGGAGATGAGCGCGCGGACCGGCATTCCGCTCTCCACGCTCTCGAAAGTCGAGCACGATCGCCTCACCCTGACCTACGACAAGCTGCTGCGCCTGAGCCAGCGCCTCAACATGCGCCTGTCCGAGCTGTTCGCGGAGCCGGAGGACGCCCTGGACCCTGCCGTCACGGCGCGGCGCAGCATTGGCCGCATCGAGGACGCCGTGCGGGTCGAGACGAAGAACTACGACTATCACTATCTCTGCACGGAGCTGCGCAAGAAGCGGATGATCCCCATCCTCACACGCATCCGGGCGAAGGATGTCGAGGATTTCGGCGAGCTGGTGCGGCACTCCGGCGAGGAATTCATCTACGTGATCGAAGGCGGCATCGTGGTGCACACGGAGTTCTACGATCCCGTGACCCTGGACCGGGGTGGCTCCATCTACATCGACAGCAACATGGGGCATGCCTATGTCGTTGCCGAAGGCTTCGACGAAGCGTTGGTCCTCGGCGTCTGCTCCAGCGCCGACGAAGGCCTGCTGGCCTCTCTCATGAACCTGCATCCAGACGACGAGCGCGCCGCCGGCTGACGCCGGCGCCGGTCCAACCAGGGGGAGCCGAGTGACGAAACCAACAGCGGTCCTGCTCGCGTGCTTCATTGCTGCCGCCGCGGTCGCGGCACCCGCTGACGCCCCGATCATGAACGCCGGCGCACCGATGTACCCGACGGACGTGCGCTACGATCCGTCGATCCCGACACCCGCGGACGCGCTGGGGCACGAGCTGGGCGCGGCGCCCGTGCGCTATCACGAGCTGGTCGACTACATCACGACGGTCGCGGAGGGCTCCGGGCGCATGACGGTGGAGGTGATTGGCTATTCGCACGAGCGTCGGCCGATCCTGTTCGTCGTCGTCACTTCGGCCGACAACCACCGGCGGCTCGACGAGATCCGCGAGCGGCACGTGGCGCTGACCGAGCCTGCCGCGCGGCAGGCGGTCGAGCCGGACATGCCCGTCGTGACCTGGCTCAACTACGGCGTGCACGGCGCCGAGGGCAGCGGCATGGACGCCGCGCTGCCGACGATCTATCACCTCGCCGCGGCGCAGGGCGCCGGCATTGACCGCATCCTCGACGAGAGCGTCATCCTCGTCACCGCTGCGTTCAACCCGGACGGCCACGCGAAGCGGATTGCGTGGCTGGACGCTTATGGCAGCAAGGTCGTCATACCGGACCCGCAGCACGCCGAACACAACTTCAACTGGCAGTTCGCGCGCACCAACCATTACTGGTTCGACCTGAACCGCCAGTGGCTGCCGGTTACGCAGCCCGAGCCGCGCGCCTGGATGAACAAGTGGCACGAGTGGCGCCCGAACCTGACGGTCGACTACCACGAGATGGGCTCGGATTCGACCTATTACTTCCATCCCGGCGTGCCGACGCGCACCAACCCGCTCGTCACCGACGAAGGCAAGCGGCTGATGCAAGCGGTCGTGAAGGGATCGGAGGATTTTTTGGACTCCGAGGCGCGCCTGTACTTCCACGGTGAGAGCTTCGACAACTACTACATCGGCAAGGGCTCGACCTTCCCTTACGTCAACGGCGGGGTCGGCATCCTGTTCGAGGCGGCAACCACGGTCGGCATCGAAATCGACACGCCCAACGGCCGGCGCACCTTTCGCGAGAACATCCGCAAGCATTTCCGCACCGGCCTTGCGAGCATCGAAAGCGCCCTCGGGCTGCGCGACGAGCTGCTCAATTACCAGAAGCGCTTCTACGAGTCGGCCCTGGAGGCTGCTGAAGATGCCGCCGTGCAGGCGTACGTCTTCGCCGCGCCGCAGGACCCCGCACGCCTGTACTTCTTCCTCGACATGCTCGACTACCACCGCATCCGCGCGTACAGGCTGGCTTCCGAAATTACGGAAGGCGGTATCACGTTCCGGCCGGGCGAGGCGATGATCGTACCGGTCAACCAGCCCCAGTACCGGCTGGTCCGCGGCATATTCGAGACCGTGCACGAGTTCGAGGACAAGACGTTCTACGACCTGTCGACGTGGACCATGCCGCTTGCTTTCAACCTGCAGTACGCGCCGTTGTCCGGGCGCCGCTTCGACAGCGACCTCGTGGGTGCCCCGGTGCTGCCGGAGCTACCGACGGCCGAGGCGCCGGACGAGGCGAGCTACGCCTACGCGTTTTCCTGGGCGGGCTACTTCGCGCCCCGGGCGCTTTATCGCGTGCTGGATGCGGATCTCCTGGCCAAGGTCGCCACGAAGCCGGTCACGGCCGTCACGACGCGCGGGCGAGCCGCACTGCCGCGGGGCAGCATCCTCGTACCGTTCGACCGCCAGCGTGCATCGAAGCAGGCGATCCACGAAATCATGCGCAAAATTGCCGCGGAGGACGGCATCTTCGTGCACGCCGTCGAATCGGGCGCGAGCGCCGACGGTACGGAGGGCGTCGACATCGGCGGCCCGTCCTTCAGGCCGCTCACGGAGCCGAAGGCGCTGCTCGTCGTCGGCCGCGACATCAATCTCTACGGCGCGGGAGAGATCTGGCACCTGCTCGATTTCCGCATGCACATGCCGCTTACGATTCGCGACCGCGACAGCCTCGCCGAGCTCGACTGGAAGCCGTACACGCACGTGATCTTCCCCGGCGGCGAGTACGGCACGAAAGAAGACCCCTACCTGCCGGAGTTCCTGCCGCGGCTGCGCCAGTGGGTAAACGAGGGTGGTACGGTCGTCGGGCAGCGCGAGGCGGCTCACTGGCTCAAGCGCCAGGTGCTCGAGTTCGTCGAAACGGAAGGCGACCCGCTTTCCAGGCCGGAAGACTACGACGCAACCACGCCCTCCGGGCACGATCCCTATCTCACGACCGGCGATGTCGAGCCCTACCGTTTCCCGTATGCCGAAAAGGAAAACCGCGATGCGCTGGAAGTGATCGGCGGTGCGATCTTCGCCGGCGACCTCGACGTCACGCACCCGCTCGGCTTCGGCTACAGCGACCGCGACATTGCCCTGCCGAAGAACCTCAAGGACGTACTCGAACGGCCGGCGAACCCCTATGCCACGGTGATCGCCTACGCGACCCCGCCGCTGTTGTCGGGTTATGCATCGGAGGCCAACCGCATCATGCTCGAGGGCACCGCCGCCCTCATCGCCGAGCGCAAGGGCCAGGGCAGCGTCATCCTGTTCGCCGACAACCCGAACTTCCGCGCGTATTGGTACGGCACGAACAAGCTATTCCTGAATGCGCTGTTCTTCTCGAAGGCATTCGATCCAACGGCCGAGCAGTAGCGCGTGGGGGCGCCCCTGTAACGCCGCATCCGCAAGCCAGTGCCGGCGCATGCCTGTGCACAGGATTATCCCCGCCCCAAGTACGGCAAAGGGGCGCTGACTCCGTCTATGCACTCGACCAATAGAAGGAGCACGCGCCATGTCCCCGATCCTGCCTGCCCGTACCGAACGATCCCCGGCGGCGCCCGCGCTTGCGACCCTGCTCCTCGTTTGCGCCGGCGCGATCGCCGGTTGCGCGCAGCCGCCCGCGGACCCCATTGGCGCACACGAGGCGCAACCGGGCGAGTTCCTGGCAAGCCTGCCGGCGGAAGCGCTGGAAGAGCGGCGCTTCTGGTCGCAGCCCGAGTCGTGGTTTGTCGAGCGCCTGGACGAACCGCCGGTCGTCGTGGACGGGCAAAAACTGGACCCGAAGCTGCAGTACGAGTTCCAGGAGCGGGCGAAGGAACGGGCTGCCTCGTCGCGCGACTACAACGAGTGGCTGGTCGACACCTGGGCTAAGCCGGAAGGCCGCGCCTGGTTGCGCGACGCGGTCGACGTCAACTGGGTTAAGCTGGCCCATGACATCGGGCCGATGGCAGAAGTCCGCGACCTCACGATCCCGGGGCCCAACGGGGACATCCCGATCCGGGTGTACTGGCCGGGGAACCCGGACACGGTGCGGCCCGGACTCCTGTACTTCCACGGCGGCGGTTTCCTGTTCGCGAGCATCGAGGCCGTGGAGCCGCAAGCGAAAATCCTCGCCAAAATGGGCGACCTCGTCGTCGTTTCGGTGGACTACAGCCTGGCGCCCGAGTATCCCTTCCCGGCCGCCCAGGAAGACGCGCTCGCTGCCTGGGACTGGGTGCGCAGAAGCGCCGCGGACCTCGGCATCGACCCGGCGCGCATCGGTGTGGCCGGGGACAGCGCCGGCGGCAACCTTTCCGTCGTCATCTCCTCGGAAAGCGCGCGGCGCGGAGAGCCGGTGCCGAAGGCGCAGCTCCTCTATTACCCGTTTCTCGACATCCGGTTCGCCGACTATCCCTCGTACGAGATCTTTGCCAGTGGCTACGGGCTGGACCAGGACTTCATCCGCATCGCCACCGACGCCTTCCTCACCGCGGAAGAGGACAAGCAGCACCGCTGGCTCAACCTGCCCGATACGGTAAACCTCGAGGCCCTGCCGCCGACCATCGTTGCGACCTCGGGCTTCGATCCCATTCGCGACCAGGGCGTGTTTTTCGCACGGCAACTCGAGGATGCCGGCGCCCACGTGATTCACCGGCATTACGAAAGCCTGAACCACGGTTTCCTGGAAGCCTCCGAGACCATCGACGACGCCCGGCAGGCCTGCTTCGAGACGGCGCGCCTGATCGGGTCCCTGCTGCGCGAATAGGAAACGCCCGCCTCAAGACAACCGGTACGGGAAATTCAGCGTTTCGTCGTCTCCTGTACGGAGACCTCCGCCTAAGGGGCCTCGAACGATTATCCGGTAGCGATCACGAAGGGGGATCGAGCCATGTTACAGAACCAACCCCGGGGCGCGAGCCTCAACTTCCTGCTCTTCGGCTGCGGGCTCGTGCTCGCGGGCGGCGCACTCGCGCAGGAGGATACGCCTGCCTACGCGGACTCGATCGAGGAGATCGTGGTTCTCGGCGGCTCGCGACTGCCGGAGGATGTCACCTCCGTCCCCGGTTCCGTCACGCTGATCGACGCGGACGCGCTCGCGCTCCAGACGTCCATCACCTCGGATCTCGGCGAGATCCTGGCGAACCAGGTTCCGGGCATGGGGCCCTCGAGCAACGACGCCAACAACTTCTCGCAGACCATCCGCGGCCGCAAGCCGGCCTTCTTCATCGATGGCATCCCGCAGTCGGCGGCGCTGCGCGGCGGCGGCCGGGACTTGCGCATCGTCGACCCTAACCTGCTCGAGCGGGTGGAGATCATTCGCGGCTCGACTTCGCTGTACGGCCTGGGCGGCTCGGGCGGCATCGTCAACTACGTGACCCGCCGGGCGCCCACGGAGGACGGCGTCGAGCTGTACACCAAGGCGGGTTTTGCCGCCGGACTGTCCGAGGTGGACAGCGACGGCTTCGAGTATTCGCTTTCGCAGGGCGTCGCGGGGCGGCAGGACCGCGTGGGCTTCGTCGCCAGCGCCGGCTATCTTTCCCGCGGGCTCTTCTACGACGGCGACGGCGACCCGATTCCTCCCGACCCGACCGGGCAGACCGGCATCGCCGACACCAACGAGTGGAACCTGTTCGGCAAGGTCGACGTGGCGCTCACCGACCGGGTGCGCCTGGAGGTCATGGGCGTGCACCACGACGCCGAGGTGGATACCGGTTACACGATCGCGCAGGGCGACTGGTCGCAGGGCATCAAGTCGGTCGCCGAGCCGAAGCGCCAGAACAACTTCTCGCTCCTCGGCGGGCTCGTGAGCTTCGACTTCATCGGCGAGGATCCCTCGTCACACAACACCCTCCTGCGCTCCGGGCTGATCGTCGACGACATCCTCGGCGGCAGCACGCTGGAGGCACAGGTCTATTACCAGGACGCGCAGTACGTGTGGCGGCATCTCGACTTCCTGCCGATCGCACCGACGCTGGGCGGCTACCCGCCGGAAGGATCGCAGCTCGTCACGGACAGCTCCAAGCAGGGGGCGCGGATCGACGTGCGCAGCCCGTTCACCTTTGCCGAAGCCGACGGTACGATCCTCTGGGGTCTCGACTACGGCATCGACCAGACGCAGGGCTCGTTCGCGGACGGGCAGGTCTACACCTCCGAGCTCGAGCAAACGAGCATCGCGCCGTTCGTGCAGGTCCAGGCCGACATTGGCGAGCGGCTGCACCTGCGCGGCGGCATCCGCTACGACGATTTCAAGCTGGACGTGCCCGGCTTCATGGCGCGGGATCACTTCACCCCGGCTTTCCGGCACACGGTTATCGGCACCGAGCTCGATTACGACAACGTGAGCGGGAATCTCGGCGTGGTGTACGACGTCACGGACGCGTTCAGCCTCACCGCGGCCTGGTCGCAGGGCTTCTCGATCGGTGACGTGATGCGCTCCATCCGCGGGCTCTCACCGCAGGTGCCGATGCCGCCGCAGACGATCGAGATCGCGGAGCTCGGCCTCTTGATCGAGCCGATGCAGGTCGACAGCTACGAGGCGGGAGTGCGCTACGACGACGACCGCTTCCACGCCGAGCTGACCGGCTTCTACAACACGAGCGATCTCGGCGCGACGTTCGATCCCGTGACCTTCGAGACCGTGCGCGCGCCGGAGCGCATCTGGGGCGTGGAGATGGCGCTCAGGGCCAACTTCACCGAGCGCTTCCGCGGCGGCGTTTCCACCGCGGTCCAGAAGAGCAAGACGGACAGCGACAACGACGGAACCTGGGACGGCCCGCTGGATTTCAGCCGCGTACCGCCGACGCGGGCCCTTGCCTTCGTGGAAGGCGACGTGAGCGATGCCTGGAGCGTGCGGCTGCAGGCGGAACGGCTGTTCGACGAGGAACGCTTCGAGGCGCCCTTCGGCTCCTTCGAACGCGACGTGGAAGGCTACACGCTGGTGGACCTGTACGTCCGCGGCGAGGTCCTGTCCGGAACCTTGTCGTTCGGCGTGGAGAACCTGTTCAACAAGCAGTACTTCCCGCTGGCGACCTACATGGGGTGCGCCGACGACCTGATCTTCTACAGCTTCTGCGCGGTGGCCGCACCGGGAGCGCGGGGATCGGTAACCTACACGATCGAGTACTGAGGATGGCACGCGTGCCGGGACTCCGCCGCGCATGAGCGAGCATGCCACGCCGCCGTTCCCGCTGATCGCGGTTGCGGGGCCGCCGCGGGAGCGGGGCCGAAGCTACGGGCACCTCGCGGGCGAGCGCATCGCGGCGGGCATCGCGCTCTACCGCGACGCGTTTGCCACGACCGGGATCGAGTGGCCGGAAGCGATGCGCTATGCCGAGCGCTTCCGCGCCCACGTCGAGGCCTACGACCGTGACATGCTGGCGGAGATCGAGGGCATCGCGGAAGGCAGCGAGCAATCGGTCGAAGCCATCGTGGTGCTGAACGCCCGCACCGAGATCATCTTCTGGCGCGACCACGAGAACGACACCGGAAACGCTGGCGCAGTTGCGGCGATGCCGGAGGAATGCACCGCCGCCCTCGCGCTGCCGGGCACGACCGCCGACGGTCACGTGCTGCACGGCCAGAACTGGGACTGGAACCCGCGCTGTGCGGATACGTCGGTGGTCTTGCGGATCGAGAACGACGACGGTCCCGACATCCTGACGTTCGTCGAGGCCGGCCAGCTTGCCCGGCACGGCATGAACAGCGAGGGCATCGCGCTGACCGTCAACGGGCTGCAGTGCGATCTCGACTGCGGCAACCTCGGCGTGCCGAATCCGCTCATCCGGCGGCGGCTGCTGCAGTCGCGCACCCTGGCCGGTGCGATCGACGCGGTGCTCAACACGCCAATCTCGTTTTCCCACAGCCTCATCCTGAGTCACCCGGCGGGCGTCGGCATCAATCTCGAGGTGACGCCGGGAGGAGCCTACTGGCTGCAGCCCGAAGGAGGCCTTCTCGTGCACGCCAACCACTTCAAATGCCCGGTGGCGCGCGGGCGGTTGCAGGACATCGGCCTGCTGCGCTGCCCGGAATCGCTCTACCGCGACCAGCGGCTCCTCGATCACATGAGAGCGGCGAGCCCGGCCATCTCGGTCGATACCTTCAAGGCCGGCCTCGCGGACACCTTCGGCGCACCCGATGCCATCCTGCGCACGCCCAAGGCGCGCCCCGGCGGCAATCTCTCCGGCACCGTGACGACGCTGATCATGGACACGACCGAACGCAGGATGTGGCTGGCGCCGCGACCGTACCTCGGCTCCCCCGAGTTCACCGAATACGCGTTGTAGGCGTCCCCGAACCGGGGACCTGCCGCCTGCTTCACCCCGGGCTGGCGCCCTGCGCCGGGTCGAGGCCCTGTCACTTGCCCTTCGGCTCGCGGCGACGCTCCACGCGCTGGCGGACCGCGTACTCGATGCGGCGCAGCGCGCCATCCATGGCCGCCTGCAGGGACTCGTGACGCTCCTCGACGACTACGCTCGGCAGCCCGCTCAAAACCACCTTGATGCGGCAGGACTTGTCGATGCCGCCGCGCGGCCCGTTCACGTCCTCGATGCGCACGCTGGTGCGTTCGATGGAACGCGCAAACTTGCCCAGCTTGCGACCGAGCTTGCGGCGGAGGTAGTCCCGGTCGGCGGCGTCGAGCGTCACGCCCGCCGCCCGGATATAGGCGGGAATCTCTGCGGCGGCCGTGCGTCCTGCGCTCCGCTTCACCGGGCGCGGAACCTGTTTCGGCAGCGGTGCGCGCTCGGGACTGTCCGGCTGGCTTTCGCGTTCCGCCCGCCCGCTGATGCTAACGAAGTTTTCCGCCGCGCGCGCGTTCTTCACACGGTTCGTGCGCTTGCGGCCGCTCGCGGCCTTTTTCGCGGCACGCGGGGGCGACTTCGGCATGCGGCGCGCGCTGGCGGGCGGCAAGCGCATGTCCTGGCGCTGCGCACGCACCGCCGGGCGCGTGGAGCCGCGTCCAAGCTCATCCAGCACGTCGGTGGCGGTGACGATGCCGACGACGCGGCCGTCGTCCAGCACCGGTAACGACCCGATCAGGCGTCCGCGCATCAGGTTGGCGGCCTGCCTGAGGGTTGTCGTCGGGCTGGCGGTTGCCACGTTCTCCGTCATCAGGTCGCGCACGGTGCGCCCGCGGCGCACGGCGGCGCCGTCGCGGCCCCCGAGGTCGCGGTCGGAGATCACGCCGAGCAGGCGCGTACCGTCGACCACGACCAGGTGGCGGATGCGCTTGCGCTGCATCCGCGTCCAGGCCGCGGTCGCGGTCTGGTCCGGCCGGATCGTCACGACGTCCGTATTCATGATTTCCTGCAAGCGCATACCGATGGCCCCGTGTCGAGAACTTGCCTTCATGTTAGCTCATGGGCGCTCGGCCGGGGCGCCGCGGGTTCAGATAGCGCGCTGGCTTTCCGACGCCGCGGACCTGGGAATAGCGCCATTCATGACGCGGCGCGCTTTTCCGCGATGAGCGCGAGCAGCGCTTTCTGGGGGTCGATGAATTTTTGTACGCCTTCTTCCATGAGGACGCGCTCTAGCGCTGCCATGTCGATCACCTCGGCGATCTCCCCGACGACATCGGCGGCCGGCATGCGGTCGACCTGGCGGGAGTACGTTTTCCCCGATGCCTCGACAGCATCGTTGGTTGCGGGCGGATTGGTGAGAATCCCGTCGCCCGCAAACGCGGCGACGTACTTGTCCGGCGGATCGCCGGCCGTTTTGACGCCGGTGCTCGCGAACACGATCTCCTGTTGCAGCCGCAAGCCCTTGCCGGCCCAGAAATCGCGGTTCTCCCGCCAGATCTGCTTCGCGTTCACGATGCCGACCATACCCTGGGCAGCGCTGCTCAGCTCCGGCACGTGCTCTGCCGTGTAGGCGTCGACGCGCGACACGAAGACGCTGTAGACGCTCTTGAAATCCCGGAGCCCGTCTTGCCGGCGCTGTGCACCGCGCCAGATTGCATCGCGCGCGATACGGTACTGCCGCTCGGTAAACATCAAGGTCACGTTCAGCGTAACCCCGAGGGCGGCCAGTTGTTCCAGCGAAGCGAGCCCCGCCCGGGTTGCCGGCACCTTGATCATGCGGTTCCGGTGTCCGGACGACCAGGCTTGTCCCAGCTCGACATAGCGTTCCACGCGTGCCGCGTGGTCGAGACCCGCCGCGTCGTCTTCGAGCAACGGGTCGAGCTCGAAGCTGACGTAGCCGTCATTGCCGCGAGTCTTTTCCCATACGGGGAGGAAGGCATCCTGTGCCGACGTGACGAGCTCGTCGGTCAGCCGCCAGGCGACCTCCTCGTCCGACGCTCCCTGGCCGATAAGCCGGGCCAGGCGGTCGTCGACCTGCCCGTCCTTCACGATGTTCGAAACGATGACCGGGTTCGACGTCGCGCCGGTGATTCCGCGGGCGCGGTTCTCCGTGATTTGTTCCGGGGCGATGTCGTCCAACCAGACTTTCGAGCCGCTGGCGATTAGCGAAGCAATGGACATGGCGGAACCTCCGTCCTACCGGCGATCGAAGCGGCACCGGTCGGAGGCTCCGCCGGCCCTTCGATCGGCCTTTACGTATCCGGTGGACTTGGGGCCTTCCCGGTAAACCTCAAGCACACTCGGCCGCTGAAACGGTCGTGGGATCAGGCTGGTGCAAAATCGCAAGCGCGCGCGAGGTCGCTGTGAGCGAAGGCGGATTCCATGCGGTCGATTTCAGCACCGCCGATGCCCAGACGTGCCGCCTCTTCACGCCAACCTGCGACCGCCCTGCCGACTTGGCCGGCAATCCGCCGCGCTTCGGCTTCGTCGAGCTCGAAGTACTCGGCAACGCTCAACGCGAGCTCGAGCGATGCAGTCGGGTCGTCCTCGTCGATCGCGGTGCAAAGGATACGCGGCTTAACGTCGACGGGAACGGGGTTGAGGTCATAAGCCGGCGCGAGCGTCCAACCGTCGCGAGTTTTGCGTGCGCCTCAACCGTCGTAGACGGCCCGCGCCGCCTCGACCGCCTTGCCGGCGGCGATCGGGGCGCTCATCTCCGCCAGCACGGCGTCGAGCGCCTCGAGGCACAACAGCACGTTGGACTGGCTGGCACTCTCGCCCATCAAACCGATGCGCCAGGCCTTGCCGGCCAGCGCGCCGAGGCCGGCGCCGATTTCGAGGTTGTAGTCGTCGAGCAGGCGCGCGCGCACCTGCGCCTCGTTCACGCCCCCTGGAACCGTGACGGCGTTGAGCTGGGGCAGGCGGAACGTCTCGTCCACCACGAAGCCGAGCCCCATGGCTTCAACACCGGCGGCGAAGGCGCGGTGATGCAGCGCGTGGCGCCGCCAGGCGTTTTCCAGCCCTTCCTCCTCGAGCATGACGAGCGCTTCGTGCAGGCCGTACAGGCTGTTGACGGGCGCCGTGTGGTGGTAAGTGCGAGCACCGTCTCCGGACCAGTAGGCCATCACCAGGCTGAGGTCGAGGAACCAGCTTTGCACCTTGTGCGTGCGCTTGTTGACGACGTCCACGGCGCGCTCGCTGAAGCTCACCGGGGAAAGGCCGGGTGGGCAGGACAGGCATTTCTGGCTGCCCGAATAGATGGCGTCGATGCCCCAGCCGTCCACGTCCACCTCGATGCCGCCGAGGCTGGTGACGGTATCGACCACGGTCAGCGCGCCGTGGCGCCGTGCCAGTTCGCATATCGCCTGTGCGTCGCTGCGTGCGCCCGTGGAGGTTTCCGCGTGCACGAAGGCCACCAGTTTGGCGTCGGGATTGGCTTCCAGCGCTTCCTCGACCTTCTGCGGATCGACGGGTTTGCCCCATTCGTCCTGCACCATTACGGCAACGGCACCGCAACGTTCGACGTTCTCTTGCATGCGGCCACCGAACACGCCGTTCTGGCAGACGATAGCCTTGTCGCCGGGCTCCAGCAGGTTGACGAAGCAGGTCTCCATGCCCGCCGAGCCCGGCGCGGAGACGGGAATGGTCAGGCGGTTGCGGGTCTTGAAGGCGTACTGCAACAGCGACTTGATCTCGTCCATCAGCCCGACGAAAGCCGGATCGAGGTGACCGATCGTGGGCGCGCCGACGGCGGCGGAAACCCGCGGATGGACATCGGAAGGCCCGGGGCCCATCAGGATACGCTTGGGTGGACGGAAAGACTTCGTCATGAATGCTGTGCCCTCAACACTGCTTCCTGTTTGAAACACGCCCGCGCAGGGCGGCGGGCCATCGCGGGCCTGAGAGTCTAATCGTTGTGCGCGCCAAAACGGAATGCGCCCGTCAGCACGTCCTGAAAAAACGCCCGCGTCTTTGCGGAGACGGGGACGACATCGTGCGCGGCGCCGGGAACGATGTCCAGGCGCGTATGCGCACCGTGGCTGTCGAACGATTGCTTGAGCGCACGGATTCTCTCCCCGCGCGTTGCACCGGCTTCGTTGGCACCTTCCACCCAGTAGCGATCGCCCGGCTGGAAACGGATCTCCCAGGTCTCGGTGTCGGCATCGCCCACCACGAAGTGCACGGGCAAACCTCGATACGCCTCCGGGCGCACGGCAATCCCGAAGCGCTCCTCGCAATCGCGCACGCCCGCCCACCACGGCTTGTCCCGATCGATCAGCGTCACCGCGCCGGGAGCACCGATCGAGGCGGCGCGGATGCGTCCGGGATGCAGGATCGTGAACCGGTGCGTGAAATGGGCGCCGCCGGAAAAACCGAACATCAGCACCCGTTCTCCGGAGACACCGTAGCGCCCGGCCACTTCCTCGATCATGCCGAGCATGACGCGGTCGTAGCGAATATCGCCTTCGAGGATGTACTTGTAGCCGCTCAGGTTGCCGTCACCCAGCACGCCAGCCGGGAAGAGCGGTGCGAGCACGATGCAGTTGTGCTCTTCCGCGAACCCGGCGAACAGGTCGCGGTAAAGCGACTGCATGCGACCGGTGCCGTGGACGGCGACGAGCAGTGTCGTGTGTGACCGGTCCAGGCGGTCGAACCCGACCGGAACGTAGAGCGTGTAAGAGAACCGCGGATCGATACGCGCGGCGTAGATGGTGGTGGCCCCGCGGTGATAGAGCGCATCGAGCCGCGGATCGCGGTCGCCGGTTTCCAGGCTCATGCCGTGGCTCCCCCCGCCGGGCGGGCAACGAGGTGCCCGGCCGCGACCTCCTCGTAGTGAACCGGGCCCGGGCGTTCGACCGGATCGGCGGCGGGCGCGGGGGCCGGGTCGGCCGCGAAGCGCCGGCGGCCCAGGCGCCAGGCGCCGGGACCCACCGACTCGAGCCCCGTGCCCGCCGCCAGCAAGCGGCGCGTGTAAGGGTGGCGCGGCCGGGCGAATACCGCGTCCAGCGGCCCGATCTCCACGAGCAGGCCGCGGTAAAGGACGCCCACGCGATCGGCGATGTGCTCCACGACCGCGAGGTCGTGCGAGACGAACAGGCAGGCAAACCCCCGTTGCCGCTTGAGCGCCGCGAGAAGCTCGAGAATCTGCCTCTGCACGGTGAGGTCCAGCGCCGATACCGGCTCGTCGGCCAGCACGAGGTCCGGCTCCATCACGAGCGCGCGTGCGATGCTGACCCGCTGCCGCTCGCCGCCCGAGAGCTGGTGCGGCAGGCGATCCAGGAACGCCGCGTCGAGCTTCACGTCGGCCAGTGCCCGCGCCGCGCGTTCGCGCCGCTCCCTTCGCGTGCCGCCGGGGACGAAGCGCAGGCCTTCCGCGACGATATCGGCTACCCGCATGCGGGGGTCGAGGCTGCCGGCGGGGTCCTGGAAGATGAGCTGGAGTCCAGGCCGCGGCCGCCACCGTCCGCCGGCCGGCAGCTCACCGTTGAAACGCAACTCCCCCGTGTCCGGCCGCTGGAGGCCGGCCAGCGTGCGGCTCAGGGTGGTCTTGCCGGAGCCGGATTCCCCGACGATGGCAAGGGTCTCGCGCCGCGCCACGGCGAACGACACGTGATCCAGCGCGCGGACCGTGCCGCCCCCCTTGCGCGGGAAACTGACCGTCAGTCCGCGCACCTCGACCACGGGCGGCGTCCCGGCAATCTCGGCGCCCGCATCCGCAGCCGGCTCCGTCCGCGGCTGCGGCACCGCGGCCAGCAGCTCCCGGGTGTAAGGATGGCGGGCGGATTCCAGGATAGTGCGGGTCGATCCCTGTTCGACGATGCGCCCGTGGCGCATGACGTTGACGCTGTCCGCCACGGCAGCGACCGCGCCGAGGTCGTGCGTGATCAACAGGACCGCCGTCCCCGACTGCCGGGCAAGCTGCTGCATGAGCGCGAGCACCTCCGCGCCGACGATCACGTCGAGCGCCGTGGTCGGCTCGTCGGCGACCAGCAGGACCGGCCCGAGAATCAGCGCCGTCGCGATCATCGCCCGCTGGCGCATGCCGCCCGAGAGCTCGTGCGGGTACTTGCGCATGACCTGCGCGGCATCGTCGATATGCACACGCTCCAGCATCGCGAGTGCACGCCGGCGGCATTCCGGCTCGGCGAGCCCGCGGTGGTAGCGCAGGCCCTCGGTGAGCTGGGTGCCGACGGTGAGCGCCGGGTTCAGGCTGGAGAGGGGCTCCTGGAAAATGTGGCCGATCTCGCATCCCCGGAGCGGGCGAAGCTCCTCGGTCCTGGCCGGGTCGAAGTCCCGGTCCCCGAAGCGGAGACGCCCGCCCGTGACCCTGGCGCCGCGCGGCAGCAAGCCGACGAGGGATCGGGCCAACAGCGTCTTGCCGGACCCCGACTCGCCGACCAGGGCGGCGGTCTCGCCGGCGGCGATGCGCAGGCACGCCTGGTCGACGACCGTCCTGCCTTCCCCGTCGTCGCCGGTGAAAGCAATGGTCAGATCGTCCAGGCGCAGCAGGTCCTTGGGCACGAAAGCTCCTTACTCTTTGGCTGATGACGGCGTTTCGGTGAAAATACCCGACCGATCGGCGCGGCGGGACGTAAATGTCCGGAAAATAGGCCGCGCGCTCGTCTCCGGACAGTGTGGCGATCGATAACGTAAGGCGGAAGAGAGAAAGGCACATGGTGGAAGTGCACACCCGCCCGAAGTCGCGGGTGCTGTTCGAGAGCATCCGGGAACATATCCTGGAGGGCCGCTATTTCCCCGGGCAATGGCTGAAGCAGGCCGAACTGGAAAGAACCTACGATGCCAGCCGCTCGGAGGTGCGCGCGGCGCTCTCGAGCCTCGCGGAGCGTGGCATCGTGGAATACACCCAGAACCGCGGTTTTCGTGTGTTCAACCGCGAACCGGGGGAGATCGAGGACATCGTGGAGATGATCGTGGCGCTCGAGGGTGCCGCGGCGGTCTCGATCGCGCGCAACGCCGGTCCCGATGACATCGCGGAGCTCGAGGCGCTTGCGCGACAGTTCGACGACCTGACCCGCAAGGGCAGCCACGCGGAGCTGCGCCTGGCGAATTATCGCTTTCACGACCGGCTGAACAGCCTGTGCGGGAACGCGATCATGGCGGAGACCATCCGCAAGCTGAGGGAGTGCTGCGTCAGCGGCCCGTTCGCGCGCTACACCACCTTCGAGGGCTTGACCGCCAGCAGCCAGGAGCACTTCGCCATTATCGAGGCGCTCAAGGCCGGCGACCGGGAGCGGCTGCTTGACCTCCTGCGGCAGCACACGACGAATTCAACATAATCAGTGTCCCGGCTCGGAATCCGGGCCGGTTCCTGAAATCGGCGGCAATCGTTCAGACTAAATTGGTAACTATTTTGGCAAAACGGTGATACGATCCCGGTAAGCCCCGGCACCGCGCCGGGGGCGGAGCTCACGCACCGGGGGGTTACACCGTGGATTGCCGCAGCAACGAGATCGCGCTCGCCTATACCCACTACGCGGACCAGATCCGCTCCTTTGTCTATACGCGGACCGGCTGCTTCGCGACCGCCGAGGATCTCACCCAGGAGGCTTTCCTACGGGTGCACCGGAAAGCCGGAGACCTGTCCGCGATCAACAACCTGCGCGCCTACCTGTTCCGGATCGCGAACAACCTGGTCATCGATCACTACCGCGCCGAGGGTGTACGGGTGGCACCCCACGAGCCGCTGGACTCGATCGACGAGCGCGAGCTCACCGCGGACCAGCCGTCGCCCGAGGACACCCTCGCCCGTCGCGCGTCGATCGGCGAGGCGATGCGGGCCGTCGGCGAGCTTTCCGCGCTGTGCCAGCGCATCTTCTGGCTGAGCCGTGCCGCCGGCTACCGCAATCACGAGATCGCCGCGAGCCAGGGCGTCTGCCTGAGCACGGTGGAAAAAAACATCAGCCGCGCCTCGCGCCGCTGCCTGCACCTGCAGCAGCCGCATTGATGTCCGGCGGGCTACTCCGCCTGGAAGCGCGGGTCGAGATGGTCCCGCAGTGCATCGCCGAGCAGGTTGATGCAGAACAGCGCGAGCATGATCGCGAGCCCCGGGAACACGGTGAGCCAGGGCGCGTCCGCCACGAAGCGCCGGCCCTCCGCCAGTATCCCGCCCCAGCTCGGGTACGGCGGGGGCACCCCGAGGCCCAAGAAGCTCAGCACGCTTTCCGACAGCAGCGCCTGGGCGAAATAGGCGCTGCCGAGCACGGTCAGCGGGCCGACCACGTTCGGCGCGACGTGGCGCACGATGACGTACCAGGCCGGATGCCCGAAGAGCCGCGAGACTTCGACGAAATGCGCTTCCCGCAGCGACAGCACGTTACCCCGGACCACGCGCGCGACGTGCGGTGTGTAGGCAAGGCCGAGCGCGACGATTACGCCTGAGGTACTGGGGCCGATGACCGCGATCAACGCCAACGCGAGCAGGATCCCCGGCATGGCGAGAAAAGCATCCGTGATCCCCGAGAGGATGCGGTCCGTCACCCCGCGGAAATAGCCGGCAACCGTACCGAGCGTTACGCCGAGCACCATTGCCAGCCCCACCGCCGCGAGACTGACGGACACGCTGACCCACGCGCCCACCAGCAGCCGGCTCAGCAGGTCGCGACCGAAGTGATCGGTGCCGAGCCAATGCTGCCAGGAGGGCGGCTGCAGCCGCTCGAGGACCGACAGGTCGAGCGGGTCGAACGGCGTGTAGATGCGCCCGACTGCCGCCGCGACGAGCACCAGCGTGAGGCCCGCCGCGCTTGCGCCATACGCCGGGCGCCGGAGCTGCTGCAGGAAGCCCTTCACCGTAGCCGCACCCGCGGGTCGAGCAGCGGATACAGCACGTCCACCAGCACGTTGACCAGCGTGTAGATGACCACGATGAACAGCAGCGTGCCCTGGATGACGGGGTAATCGCGCGCGTAGATGGCATCGATCAGGAAGCGGCCGAGGCCGGGGAGGCCGAAAATCGTTTCGATGACGACCGTGCCGCTCAGCAACGAGCCGAGAATGAGCCCGAGCATCGTCAACGTGGGCGACAGCGCGTTCTTGAGCGCGTGGCGCCGGAGCACGATGCTCTCCGGCAAGCCTTTCGAGCGTGCGTAGGTAATGTAGTCCTGGCTCAGCACCTCGATCGTGCTGGCGCGCATCAGGCGTGTGAGCACCGCCATCTCGACGAACACCAGCGCGGCGGTCGGCAGGATGATGTGCATGAGCCACTCGCCCGGGCTCTGCCCGAAAGCGACGAAGCCCAGCGTCGGCAGCCAGCCGAGCTGCACGCCGAAGAGCATGATCAGGAGGATGCCCATCCAGAAGCTCGGCACGGACAGGCACAGCGTCGCCAGCATGACGATCGCGAGGTCCGAACGGCGGTTCTGGCGCCAGGCCGCGAAGAGGCCGGCCGGGATCGCCACCGCGATGGACAGCAGGAACGCGAGCAGCACCACCTGGAACGTGACGAAGAAGCGCTCGAATAGCGCCGGCAGCACCGCCTCCCCGGTCATGAACGAACGTCCCAGGTCACCGCCCAGCACGGAGCCGAGCCACGCGAGGTACTGCAGCGGCAGCGGCGCATCCAGCCCCATCTCGGCACGGATGCGTGCGAGGTCGGCGCTGTTCGCCGCGTCACCCGCCAGCAGCGCGGCCGGGTCACCCGGCACCATGCGCAGCAATGCGAAGATGAATACCGAGGTGACCAAGAGCGTCGGCAGGCTGGCAAGCAGGCGTCGAAGCACGAAGCGCAGCATGACCGTTCAGTCTTCCGCGGCGCCGGCGGGCGAGATCCACACGCCCCAGAGCCGCGGCCGGCCGAATGGCCAGGGCTCGTAGCCGTGCACGTTCGCGCGCGTGATGTCGACCACGTGATCGTTGTAGAGGCCGATGATCGGCACGTCCTCGATCATCTCCCCGTGCAGGCGCGTGAGCAACTCCAGCATCGCGGCATCGGTAAAGGCGGTTTCGAGTTTACCGATGAGCGTAAAGGCCTGCGGATCGTCCCACTGGTAGTTCGCCTGCACGGCCTTCGAGCCCGTGAAATTGCCGTACAGGAGCGCCGGATGGCTGCGGGCCGAATAGCCGAACGAGGAAAGCTGGAAATCGCCCTTGAAGAAGTTCGTGAGCTGGTTCGCCCAGTCGAGCACTTCGATTTTCGCATTGAAGCCGGCGGCGTTGAGCATCGCCTGGATGGCCACGGCGTTGTCGAGCATGTAGGCGAAGCGGCGGTTGGCCTGGATCGTGAGCACCTGGCCCTCGTAACCGGCTTCGCGCGCCAGCTTCGCCGCGAGCTCGGGATCGTAGGACGGCCACGTTGCATGCTCTGGCCGCCAGTAGCGCGTGGCGTGCTGGATCGCCGACGGGTTGGGGCGGGCCAGCCCCATCGTGGCGAAGGTCGTCACCATATCGCCGGAGATGGCATGCGCAATGGCGCGCCGCAGGCGCACGTCGGAGAGCAGCGGGTCCGCCGTCTGCAGCAGCAGCACCGTCCAGTCGAGGGTCTCCTGGTCGTAGATGCGCACGTCTCCGCGCCGCTCCTGCCGGCGCTTCGCTTCCGCGTAGGCACTCGGCGGCATCGCGAACAACACGTCGATGTTACCCGCGTAGACGGAAGACTTGGCCGCGATCCGGTCCGGCACGACCTGGAAGACGACCCGGTCCGCGTAGGCGATCTTGCGCCCCGTCAGGCCGTTCCTCGGCTCCGGCCGCGCTGTGTACCGGTCGAAGCGCTCGAGCGTGACCGAACGCCCGCGATCCCATTCGACGAGCCGGTAGGGGCCGGTGCCGACCGGCTCGATCCAGCTCCCGTCGGC
Source organism: uncultured Chromatiales bacterium (assembly GCA_965651325.1). GTDB lineage: Bacteria > Pseudomonadota > Gammaproteobacteria > Steroidobacterales > Woeseiaceae > IDS-8. Next base: position 21,258 of record CBFGSB010000018.1, read on the forward strand.
AGCCACCGAGTCCGGGTGCAGGATCGCCGTCTGGCAGGGAATGCTCGCCATGCGCTCGAGAAACAGCGCGCTCGGCTTGTTGAGCGTGAAGCGCACGGTATACGGACCGATGATTTCCACGGATTCGAGAACGACACCGTTCGCACCGCTGCCGTCGTAGTAGTCGAGGCAGCGAAAGCCGGTTGCCGGGTCCAGCAGCCGGTCCCACGTCCACTTGACCTCTTCCGCGCTGAGAGTAGCGCCGTTATGGAAGCGCACTCCCCGGCGCAAGGTGAACGTAAACGTCGTGTGGTCGCTCGAGGTTGTGACGCTTTCCGCCAGCAGCGGGCCGACGCTGAGGTCCTCACGATATGCGACCAGCGACTCGCCCACGTGATAGAGCACGGTGTCCGTATTGCCGTCGCGGAGCACGCCGGGGTTGGTGCTGCGGATGTCGGAGTTGATGGCCACGCGGAGCACGCCGCCGTAAACGGGGGCTCCGGGCGTGGATGCGGAAGCGGCCAGTGCCAACGGCAGCGGCCACGCGATCGCGACACACGCGCAGAGCCGCCGCAACGTGCCACACGCTCGCATCACTCGCCGCCGCGAACGGACGCCGGCGCTTTCCGGCGGGGGCGGCGCTTGCGCAGCCACATGAGGAACCCGGTTATCGTCATGCCCGCGACGGACAGGCCGAGCAGGCTCATCACGAGAGCGCGCAACGGTCCGTAGATCTCGCCGGTGTGCACCGGCAGCACCCATGCGAGAAAGGCATCGCCGCCGGTCAGCGCGTCGCCGTCGGCGAGCACGGCGAGGTCGCCGGTCCAGCGGTCGACCAGCGCGAGGTGATGTGCGCGCGGGTTCGTGGCTTGCGTCGCGACCATCACCACGCCCAGCACGCGCTCGCCACTCCCGAGAAAGCGGAACTGGCGCAGGCGCCCGTGCGGGAACCGTTGTTCCAGGAGTTCCCTGGCCTCCTGCCATGACACCCGCGGGACCGGTTCCGCGTCGGCCTCCAGGCGCGGCATCACGAGACCGGTGACCGGCGCGAACCACGACACGATCGCTTCGCTGATCGGTTCCGCCACGATGGCGGCGCCGGTGGTGCCGGCAACGATCATCAGCAGCGACATCAGCGCCCCGGGAACCACGTGCAGGTCACGCAGCCGCCGCAGCGGCGGGGCCCCGCGCCAATGCACGCGCAGCGCTTTGTGCAGGCGGGAACGCGGCCACCACACAACCAGTCCGGTGATCGCCATGAACACCAGCCCCAGCGCCTCGGCGACCAGCACGACCGGCCCGATCCTGCCCCCAAGCAGCGCGACGTGGACGCGCTCGACAAGCTGCAGGGGATAGTGCCAAAGCGGCCCCTCGGAGATCAGGGCCGGGATCGTGGGATCGACGTAAGCGACATGGAAGAAAGCGCTGTCGCGCGGGTAAACCCGGGCGACCAGCGGCAATGACGCGTCCTCGTGATAGACGATGCGCTCGAGCGTCCCGTCCGGGTGCACGGCACGGATCGTCGCGATCACCTCATCCAGGGAAGCGTGCGGCAGCGTGGGGTCGACAGCGGGGCCGAACAGCGCCAGCAGGCCGTCGCGGTGCAGCATCGCGAGCCCGGTCAACGCCTGCAGGAGCAGCAGCGCGCCCAGCGCAAGGCCGACCGGCTTGTGCACCGCGTAGAGAATCCGCTTCATCCGGCCCCGTCCCATGTCTCTTTCATGAGGACGAGCGGCGCGCCCCTTTACCGGACGTTCGGGCGCTGCGCTGTGCGAATCCTGGAATGCGGAACCTCCGGCGTTCGGTACACGGCAGACCGGCCGCGGCACATGCGCACTGGCGTTCGCACCGCTTGCGATGTGACGCTACTATGCCCGGGTTTGCACGTTTGCGAAGCTCACATGGTACCGCCGATGACCTCCACCGTTTCACCGCCCGTGCTTTCCGGTCTCTATCGCTACCCGATCAAGTCGACCGCCCGCGAAACGCTGGAGCGCGTGCGCGTCGGGCACGAAGGCCTCGAAGGCGACCGGCGTTACATGCTCGCAAAGCCGGACGGCACCTTCCTCACCGCCCGGCGGCACCCGCAGCTGCAGCGCATCAGCGCCCGGCCGGTGGCCGGCGGCCTCGACATCACGCATCCCTCGCTCGGTGAGATCGTCGCGCGGGAAGCCGAGTTCGAGGCAGCGCCGTTCGCCACGAAAGTGTGGAGCGATGCGTTCGAGGCCCGGACTACCACGGCGGCGCTGGACGCATGGTTCAGCGAAGCGGCCGGCGAGCCGGTGCGACTGTTGTGGCTCGGGGAGCGTTCGCCGCGCTATAGCGAGTCCATCGACCGGCGCCTCAGCTTCGCCGACAGCTACCCCGTGCTGTTGATCTCGGAAGGCTCGCTGCACGACCTGAATACCCGCACGCCTGGCCCGCAGCGCATGGCCCAGTTTCGTCCCAACCTGGTCATTGCCGGCACCGAGCCCTACGCCGAAGACGGGTGGCGGCGGGTGCGCATCGGGTCACTGGAGTTTGCCGTCGAGGCGGCCTGTGGCCGCTGCGCCATGATCACCGTCGATCCGACGACAACCGAGTTCATACCGAATCGCGAGCCGCTGCGCACCCTGTCCGGCTATCGCCGCGGAGCGAAAGGCAAGATCCTCTTCGGGCAGTACCTCGTCCCGCAGCGCGACGGCGAGCTCGAAGTCGGCGCTCCGCTGGAAGTGCTGGAAAGCCGCGACGTCACAAGGCCGTGAGAACGCCGGTGACATGATCCCGCGACGGATCGCGCCAGGCGATCCGCTGGCATGGCGCTTGCAAGAGCCACGTACCCGGTTCGAGAACGTGCCTTGGCAATTTATCCAGCAGACAACAATACGGCAGAGGCGCCGGCAAGCACTCACCGTCGCGTGCTGGCGCCAGGCCGCACCTGTTGGAGGATCGAGCAGGCCCGGCGCTTCGCGCTGATCGTCGACGCCGCCGATTACTTTCGCTACGCGAAGGCGGCCATGCTCAAGGCTCGCTCGCGCATTGTGCTGATCGGCTGGGATTTCGACGTGCGGATCCGCTTCGAGCCGGAACAGGCAACCCTGGAGGGACCCAACCGACTGGGCGATTTCCTGACCTGGCTGCCGGAGCGCCGCCCGGACCTCCGCATCTTTGTGCTCAAGTGGGATCTCGGCGTCCTGCAGACGGTTGCCCGCGGGATGGCGCCCCTTTTTATCCGTAACTGGACCACCGATGCGCGGCTGCGCTTCAAGCTGGACAGCGTGCATCCCCCGGGCGCCGCGCATCACCAGAAGATCATTGCGATCGACGATGCGTTTGCATTCTGCGGCGGTATCGACATCACCGTGGATCGCTGGGACACCCGCGAGCACCTCGATCACCATCCCTGCCGCGTGGAACCCGGTGGCGAAGCGCACGGCCCCTGGCACGACGCGACGGCGGCGGTCGACGGAGACGCGGCCCGCGCCATCGGCGAGCTTGCCCGTGAACGCTGGCGCCACGCCACGAACGAAACGCTCGCGCCGGTCGCGGCCGGGAACGATCCCTGGCCGGACGGGCTCGTCCCGACCTGCGAGCGGGTACACGTCGGCATCGCGCGTACGCTTCCCGAGTATGACGGCCGGAAGCCGGTGGCGGAGATCGAGAGCCTGTATATCGCTGCGATCGCCAGTGCCCGCCGCAGCCTCTATCTCGAGAGCCAGTATCTCGCCTCTCGCAAGCTTGCCCAAGCGCTGGCGGCGCGGCTGGCCGAGCCGGACGGTCCGGACATCGTGCTGGTCCTCCCCGCATCGGCCGAGGGGTGGCTGGAGCAAAAGGCGATGGACGGGGCCCGGGTGCGGTTGCTACGGATGCTGTGGGACGCCGACGTACATCATCGCCTTGGCGTGTTTTACCCGGTTACCGCCGGCGGCGAACCGATCTACGTCCACGCGAAGATCATGATCGTCGACGACGTGCTGCTGCGCGTCGGCTCCTCGAACCTGAACAACCGCTCCCTGTCGTTCGATACCGAGTGCGACCTGGCACTCGAAGCAAGCGGCGACACGACCGGCGACGAGACGCTGCGGGACACCCTCGTGAGAATCCGCACCGACCTTTTGCGCGAGCACCTGGATGTTTCGACGGAGGTGCTCCGCGATGCGCTGGCGCGAGAGGCCGGCTCACTGCTCGCCGCTATCGAAAGCCTGCGGGGCTCCGGCCGGACGCTGCGCCGGTTCACCGAGGCCGACGTCGCCGGCGATGAAAGTGCGCTGGCCGAGAACGACCTGCTGGACCCGGAACGGCGGGCTGGCAGTTTCCTCGGCCGGCTCACCGCGGGCGCCGGCGACTTCATGGCCAGGTTCCGGTCGGCTCGCCGCCACCAGGCCGACTGACCTGCCGCGCAAACGAGCGGCTTGCGGTGCACACGCCGCGCATGCCGAACAAGAACAGGCGCGCTCAGCGCGCGACGACGGACGGCCTGGCGCTGCACAGCAGCGACCAGTCGCGGACCCATTGCACGAAGTCCGAGGCGGCAATCGGGCGGCTGATGAAATAGCCCTGTGCGAACTCGCAGGACAGCGCGCGCAAGCGCTCCAGCGTCCTGGCGTCCTCGACCCCTTCGGCGACGACCGACAGGCCGAACTGGTGCGCGAGCTCGATCGCCGCGCGCACGATGGCCTCGTCCCGTTCGGTTTCGAGATTGGTGACGAACGACTTGTCGATCTTCAGCTCGTCGAGCGGCAAGCGCTTCAGTTGTGCCAGCGACGACTGGCCCGTTCCGAAATCGTCGATCGCGACGCGAAAGCCGAGCTCGCGTATGCAGGTCACGACGGACAGCGACATGTGAACCTTGTGCATGATCGCGCTTTCGGTGACTTCGAGCGTGACGTTGCCCGGCTCGAGGCCATGGCGCCTGGTGAGGTCGAGCAGGAAATGCGGCAGGTACTCGTCGGTCAGGTCGTCGACCGAGATGTTGACGGCAATCGACAGGTCGAGCCCCGCGGCGCGCCAGCCGGCGCAGTGCGCGATCGAGCTCTCGAGCACCCAGCGGGTCAGGTGCGGTACGCCACCCGCTTGCTCGATGGCTTCGATGAAGGACGCCGGCATGAGCAACCCGCGTTCCGGGTGGCGCCAGCGTACGAGCGCCTCCGCCCCGCCCACGGCTCGCGTCCGGCAGTCGACCTTGGGCTGGAAGCAGAGCTCGAGCTCGGCATTCCGGAGCGCCCGCGGGAAGTCGCTCACGATCCTGATCTGGGCACGCGCCCGCTCTTCCTGCTCGATGCTGTACACGGCAACGGGTTCGGACTGGAGCTGCGCTTCGTTGCGCGCGAGGGACGCCAGGCGCATCAGCTCCACGGCGTCGCGGCTGTGTGCGGGATAGCTCGCGATGCCCGCCGTCGCCTGCAATGACAAATTGACGCCGGACGCCGGCAGGCCCGCCCGCAGCAGGTCCGCGAGCCGGGCGACGTGCTCGATCGTCCGGTCGACGTCGTAGCCCGGCAGGGCGAGCAGGAATTCCTGGTCGCCCGTGTGGCCGAGCAATTGCCCGTCGTGAAGCTGGCTCCGCAGGAGATTCGCCACCAGCGCGATCACCTCGTCACCCGCGCGCCGGCCGAGCGTCGACAGCATGCGGTCGAAGCGGTCGGGCACGAGGCTGACCACGGTCAGCCGCTCGGCGCCGGCCAGTGCCGCGCGCAAGCGGTCGCCGATCAGGCCGCGGTTCGGCAGCCCGCTCAAGCTGTCGTAATGTGCGATCCGGTAGATCGCGCGCTCGCGATCGGCGATGGCGTCCTGCATGGCGTTGAAGCCGGCGGCGAGATCGCCCAGCTCGTCGGTCGAGGCGACCTTCACCGCTTCGGTGTACACGCCTTCCTGCATGCGCCGCGCGGCGCGGGCCATGGTTTGCACCGGCAGCGTCACGCGCCGCGCCAGCCAGAACGCCCCGGTGACCGCGAACAGCAGCGATACGCCGGTAATGGCGAACAGGATGCCGCGGATGCGCCGGAACGACGACATCGCTTCGCTCCACGGCAGTTGCGAGGCCATGTAGACGTCGCGCGATTCCGGCAGGAACTGCCTGACTTCCGTCAGGTACGCGCCGCCACTGACGGGATGCCCGGCGTTTGCCGCGCCGGGAGGCTGCAACGTGGACACCGCACTTGCCTCGAGCCCGGCAGGCAAAGTCGATGCGAAAACCCGGGGCGTCCCGCCTTCGAAATGCAGGAAGGTCGTTTCCAGCCCGGTCAGGCGCTTGATGTATTCCGCGAGCTCCTCGTCGATCGGGAACCCGAGCATGACGCGTGCGATCGTCGTCGGGGCGCGCAGCGGCACCGTCACGGTCTCGAACGGCACACCGCCGAGCAACGTCACACCGTGCGTGACGATGCCGTCGTCGGGGGCCTGCGCATAACGCGGAAATGCCAGCCCGGCAAGGGAGCGCGCCTGCTCACGCGAGCTGGCGACCACCTCGCCGTCGAGGTTGAGAAGAAGCGCCACCTGCGCGCCGGCGCGCGCCGCGTGATTGCTGAGCGCCGACCGGATCGTCGGCTGGTCGCCGCCCGCTACGGCCTGCTTGAATCCGAAATCGGCGACGAGGACACCGGCCGTCGTACGCAACTGGGCGGCGCGGTTTTGGATGAACTCGTCGAAAACGATACCGGCGAGATCGACGGACCGGCGTGCCTGCGTCTCGGCGTCCCTTTCGATGACGTGCAGCACCGGGAACAGCGTCAGGAGCTGGATCGCCAGGACGAGCGCGACCGCGAGCAGCAGGACTTTTTGCCTGAAGTTGAATCGCTGCATCGGGTCCAACGCGCTGAGCTAGTAAGCGCCTGATATTACGCGGAA
>CBFGSB010000019.1:0-26910 GCA_965651325.1 uncultured Chromatiales bacterium
AGCGTGGTCAAGTTCAGCCAGAAGCTGGGCTTCAAGGGCTATCCCGATCTCAAATACTCGATTGGCGAATCGCTTGCGCGCGGCGACGGCGGCGACCGTGAGAATCACGTCGAGCCGATCTCGGACGATCCGCATTCAGCGCTGGCGGAAAGCCTCTGGTTCGCGAAGGCGCAAGCCGAGCAGGAAACCCGGCTGATCAACCCGTCCACGCGGGTCGACGCGATCGCCGAGGCGATCGGCAAGGCGGACAAGGTGTTCATCATCGGCCTCGGAGAGGACGGCTTGCCCGCGCGCGCCCTGGCCATGCGCCTGGCGCTGCTCGATATCCTGACCGTGCATCATTTCGACACGGTGCTGATGACCACGAGTATCGCCACGGCCACGTCGGACGACGTGCTGCTGGTGTTTTCCGAGTACGGCCAGCAGCCGGCGCTGTGCCAGCTCAGCCGCGAGTTCCGTGAGCACTACGGCAAGGTCATCTCGGTAACGCGCCACACCGCCAACCCCCTGCGTGCCCACGCCGACCAGTCGCTGCTCGTGTCCGCCCACGACGATCGGCCCCACATCGAGCCGCTGCTGTACCAGTCGGCGCTGCGGCACCTGCTGGACATGCTGTTCGTCATCCTCTCCGAGAACGGTGGCGACCGCCTGGAGCGCTACGCCGCCAACCTGGAGCGCATCCGGAATCTCTTCGAGCCCTGACCCTCCATCTCCGCGGCACGGCTCTACGCATTGCGCCGCGGATGGTGGTATACAGGAACCATGAACGACGCCCTGCGCACAGTCCTGCTCTGCGCGGCCCTTGCCCTCGCCGTGCCGGCCCCTGCCGGAGAGGTGCTGCCCGCCGCCGTGTCACCCACGGCTTTCGCCAGGATAGCCAACGACGGCCAGGGCCACCCCGTCTCGCTGCAACTGGCCATCGTGCGTTACGCACCGCCGAACGAGGGCTATACCGTGGACCTCATCAGCGCCATCCACGTCGGCGACGCGGCGTACTACCGGGAGCTGAACGAACGGTTCCGCGCCTACGACGTGCTGCTTTACGAGATGGTGGTCTCCGATGACAGCGCCGAGCCTGGAGAGGCCACGGACGCGGGAAACGGCGCGCGCGGACTGGGCCTGATCACGGTGATGCAGAACGGCCTGAAGGACCTGCTGGGTCTCACCTACCAGCTCGACGAGATCGAATACGACGCTGCCAACTTCGTGCATGCCGACATGACCTCCGCCATGTTTGCCGAGAGCATGGCGGAGCGCGAGGAGTCGTTGTACGTGTACTTCTGGCGCGCCTTCTTCGCCGCTATGGACGACTACGGCCGTGACCCGTTGGGCCTCAGGGATCTGCAGCTCCTGTCCGGCGTGATCGCTTCCGGAAGGGGCGACGCGCTGAAGATCACGCTTGCGCACGACCTCGTGGCGACGTCGTTCACCCCGGACGTCTTCGGCGGCGAGAACGGCTCGGCGCTGATCGAGGCGCGTAACGAGCATGCCGTCGGCGTGCTGAAAGCGCAGATCGAGGCGGGCAGCCGAAGCATCGGCATCTTCTACGGCGCGGCCCACATGCCCGACTTCGAACGCCGCCTGGCGGACGAGCTCGGCCTGCAAAAGATCGCCATCGAGTGGGTCGACGCCTGGCGCTTCAGCGACCCCTGACAGGCGCCATCACCTGTTCAAGGCCGCGTGACCAGCGTCGGTTTGCGCTCGCGGTGAATGAGGTAGAGGCCGCTGCCGACGATGACCGCGGCGCCGGCGAACACGATCGGGTCCGGCAGCTCCCCCCACAGAACGAGATCGAGGCCGAGCCCCCAGAAAAGTGACGAGTATTCGAACGGTGCCACGATCGAGACCGGTGCGCTCTTGAACGCTTCGGTGATGAACACCTGCCCCAGCGCCCCGGCGAGACCGAGCACCGCCAGTGGGCCGGCGTGCTCGAGGCCGACCGCCTGCCAGCCGGGCAACGCGAGCACGCCGGCGCCGACCGCGACGGCGGTCATGAACCAGAAGGTCATCGCGGCCGTGGAATCGCTGCGGCCCAGTATCCGCACGGCAATCGCGTTCAGCGCATAAGCCGTGGCGGCGGCCAGGATGGCCACGGTCATCCAGCTCATCCCCACGACGCCCGGCCGCAGCACGATCAGCACGCCGCCGAAGCCCGCGAGGATCGCGGACCAGCGACGGGGTCCCACGGATTCCTTGAGCAGCGGCACCGATAGCGCCGTGATCAGGAGCGGCGCCACGAAGAACAGCGTGTACGCCTCGGACAACGGCATGCCGCTGATGGCGTAGATGAAGCCCGTCAGCATGATTATCGCCAGGACGCCGCGCGCGAGATGCCAGCGCCAGCGGACCCGCGCGAGGGTGGCGAAGCTTCGTTCGCGCCAGTAAACCCAGCCGAGCACGAACGGCAGCGAGACCAGCCCGCGCAGCGCGGCCACCTGGATCGCCGGGAACGTCGCGACGAGATGCTTCATGGCGGCATCCATGAGCGCGAGCGTAGCCATGGCGAGGAGCATCAGCCCGATGCCCCGCAGGTTTTCGCTGCGCATGCCGCCTCCGGATCAACCGCGAAAGCGGCGTATCATATCCGACCTTTCCCGTGGCCGGTTCGGCGGAGCGGTGAAAAATGCCCCGTCGTCTCGCGGGCTTCGGGCTTAATGCCTCCGGCGGGAGCGGCCTTTCTCCTCGGCGCCCTGCGCCTCCCGCAGTTCTTCCTCGCTCAGGTCACGCGCCTTTCTCTCACGCTCCGACTCGGACGTGCTCTCGACCGACTCCCGGACGCCCTTGCGGTAGCGCCGGTCCGCCTTGCGATTGCCTTCGCCTTGCATTTTCTGGGTCATGGAAATGCTCCTGCAATGTGTGCCCATGCAGTGGCAATCATGCAAGGCACATGCCAGATCGCAGGCCTGAAACGCCGGCGCGAATCGACTTATCATGCGGGACTCCAATCCTGCTTTAGCCGTCATAGCGGAGTCCGCGATGGAATTACTGACGCCCGAAGGCATCGATCGATACGCGTTCCAGCACACCCGCGCCGAGAACGACCTGCTGCAGGCGCTCGTCGCGCGAACGGAACGGGAGATGGACGACCCGCAGATGCTCACCGGCCGGGTGGAAGGCCGCCTGCTGAAGCTGCTCGTGCAACTCTGCCGCCCGCGGCTGGTCGTCGAGGTGGGCACGTTTACCGGCTACTCCGCGTTGTCGATGGCCGAGGGGCTGGGCGCGGATGGCAGGATCATTACCTGCGAGATCAATCCACTCGCGCAGAAGGTGGCGCAGGAAGCGTTCGATGCGAGTCCCTTCGGCAACCGCATCGAAATCCGCATGGGACCGGCGCTGGAGACGATCCGGAGCCTGGACGAGGCCATCGACCTGTCGTTCATCGACGCCGACAAGGAGCACTATCCGGAATACTACGAGGCGATCGTGGAACGGACCCGCCCCGGCGGGCTGGTGATCCTCGACAACATGCTGTGGTCCGGCAAAGTGCTCGATCCGCGGGAAGAGATTCCCCGCATCCTCGACGGGTTGAACCGCCACATCGCCGAAGACGAGCGGGTAGAGAACGTGCTGCTCACCGTGCGCGACGGTGTGCAAATCGTACGCAAACGCGAATAACGAGCAGCCGATCTAGCGGCTAAGAAGCTCCTCGACGTCCTTACCCGCCGCGGCGCCGGCGAGCCAGCCGAAAGTGCCCTGCGAGAGCGTTTCGCGGCCCGCTTTGACGATCGCGCCGATCGCAACGTCGGCCAGCGCCCCGCCGATGCTGATGCGTTTCGCCCCGGCGGCGGCGAGATCGTTTACGGTCGCACCTTTGAAGAAAGGCGCGAGCACGTTCACCGGCTTGCCGACCGCGCTGCACACCTCCCGAACCTCGTCGAGCGTCTTCAGCCCCGGCGCATACAGCACGTCCGCCCCCGCTTCCGCATACGCTTCCAGGCGCCTGATCGTGTCGCCGAGGTCGGTACGGCCGTGCAGCAGGTTCTCGGCGCGCGCGGTGAGCGTGAACGGGAAGGCCAGCGACCGTGCGGCCTCGACCGCGGCCCGCACGCGCGCCACCGCGAACTCGAAGTCGTAGATCTCCGAGCCGCTCCAGTCTTCGATCGAGCCGCCGACAACACCCGCTTCCGCGGCGAGAACGATTGTCCGGGCGGCGCCCGCGGGATCGTCCGCGAAGCCGTTTTCGAGGTCGGCGCTGATCGGGATGGCGGTGGCGGCGGCCAGGGCGCGGCAATGCCCGAGCTTTTCCTCCAATGTGACCGAGCCGTCGAGCCGGCCCAGTGACTGGGCAAAGCCGGAGCTGGTGGTCGCGAGCGCCGAAAACCCCAGGCCTTCGAGGAGCCTGGCCGAGCCGACGTCCCAGGGATTGGGGATGACGAACGCCCCAGGGGCCTCGTGCAGCGCCCTGAAGCGTTCAGCCTTATCCCGTTGCGCGCTCAAAGGAAGGTATAGGTCACACCCAGTGAAATCATCGCGACTTCGTCGGTGTTATCGACCTCGAAACGTTCGTACTCGAGCCGTCCGGCAAGGCTGCCGAGCCGTGCCTGTACGCCGGCACCCCAGGCGAAGTCCGTGCCCGATTCACTGTCGCTGAAGTCCACGCCGCCGAAGTTTACCCGTCCATCGGCATCCCAGCGAATCGCGCCGACTTTACCAAACACGTCCACGAACGGTGCCGACAGGAAACCCACCGCGAACGCATCGAAGCCGGTCAGCTCGTACTCACCCCCCAGCGCATCGTCGCCCGCGTTGACGCCGCCGAAATCGACATAGTTGGCCTCTACGGCGAACCAGTCGAGCAGGCGCGCGCCGGCTATGACCTTCCAGCCGTTGTCATCGTCGTCGATGCTGAAGTCGGGCGCGTCCTGGACGAAGTCGCTGCTCGTGTCGAGACTGGTGCGCGTGATGCCGCCGCCCAGGTAAAACCCGTTGTCTTGCGCGTGTGCGCCGGTCGTCCACAGCAGCATGGCTGCACATCCGAGGATTGCTGATCTCATGAGAATCTCCTTATACGCCTGAGGAAGTAGATGACCGCCGTTATCCCCAGAGTTCCTTCAACCGATCAGCTCCACGCACGCGAACGGCAGTTCAGGGCGAAGGGTACTATAAGACTTCGTGGTTTGGCATCGGCTTAAAAAAGCAGCGCAGTTTCAGTATGTTGCCAATGCTCAATCGCGCGGATAGCCGAGATGCAGCGGTCCCGCGACCGTCAACTGCAAGCTCGACCAGAGCGAGGCTTCCAGCGACTCGCGGGTGAACGTCGATACGCCGCTCGAGGGCCCCTGGCGCATGTGCGAGATGACGGCGCTCTGCACGCCTTTCCACGCATCGTGCACGAACGCAAGTTGGTTCGGCGGTATACCCGGTCCGCCGGCGGGCCGATCCGGATAGCACTGGGTGAGATCGCCACTCCAACAGTAGTCGCCCGGGTGCGGGAGCGGCGGGAACCAGCCGATGCTGAGCCCTAGGTCGGCCATCGCGCGGGTAAACGCGCCGGTCGTGACCTCTACGGTGCGGCTGCAGGCCTGCCGGTATGCCAGGACCCCGGCCCGCAGCGATGCCTTGCTGCGCGGCAGCGTCGCATCGTACTCGGTCGCGGCCCGGTAGACGCTTTGCTGCACCAGCGACTGGAGCGTCGCACAGCCGTCCTCGGCACGCACCGGTTGCGCGAGCGTGATCGACGCCGCAAGCAGCGCCACAATGCCGATTGCAATATTTCCTTTTGCCATGTCGATTCCTCCTGTGAAAAATGCGCACAATGAGGATCGGCTTGCCGGCCCCGGCGTGGTAGCGGCCTTTTGCGGCAAAATGCCCGCAAACGGCCGGCCGGCGCGGCTGGAATTCGAGAGCAAGGAACGGAGTGTCGCGCTATCGTTGCGGGGATAGGCTTGCGCTCGAACCCGTCAAAAGAGCCATTGCCATGAGATCCATCGTCATGAACGCCACCGCAAGAGAAACGCAGCTCGCCGCCACCCTCAACGATCCCCGCTGGGCGGCCGTCGCCGCCCGCAGCCGGGAGGCGGACGGTCGCTTCTGGTACTCCGTCGCAACCACGGGCGTCTATTGCCGGCCGTCCTGCGGCGCGCGCCTCGCGCGTCCGGAAAACGTGCGCTTCCACGCCACGCGGGAAGATGCCGAGCGGGCCGGCTTCCGGCCGTGCAAGCGCTGCCGGCCCGACGAGCAGCCGCTGTCCGAACGGCACGCGGCGAAGATCGTCACGGCGTGCCGCTTGATCGAGCAGGCGGTCGAGGAGTCACGTCCGCTGCCGTCCCTGCAGGAGCTGGCCACGCAAGTCGGGCTGAGCCGCTATCATTTTCACCGGCTGTTTCGCGCCATCACGGGCCTCACGCCGAAAGCCTGGGCCGCGGCGCAGCGCGAACGGCGCCTGCGCCGGGAGCTCGCCGGCAGCGACAGTGTGACGGATGCCATCTACGACGCCGGCTACAATTCGAATGCGCGCTTCTACGAAAAGTCGAACGCAGTGCTCGGCATGACGCCGCGCCGCTACCGCTCCGGCGGCGAGAACGTGGATATCCGCTTCGCCATTGGCGAGTGCTCGCTCGGCGCCATCCTCGTCGCGCAAAGCGAGCGCGGCATTTGCGCCATATTGCTGGGTGACGATCCGGACGCCCTGGCGCGCGAGCTGCAGGACCTGTTCCCGCGCGCCAACCTCATCGGCGGTGACGCGGAATTCGAGGCTGTCGTTGCCCGGGTGGTCGGCTTCGTCGAGGCGCCCGCGCTCGGGCTGGACCTGCCGCTGGACGTGCGCGGCACCGCGTTCCAGCAGCGGGTGTGGGAAGCCTTGCGGAAGATCCCGCCCGGCACGACGGCGAGCTACCGCGACATTGCGGAGCGCATCGGCGCGCCGAAAGCAGTGCGCGCGGTGGCGCAGGCTTGCGGCGCCAACGCGCTCGCCGTGGCCATTCCCTGCCATCGCGTGGTGCGCACCGACGGCGCGCTGTCGGGATACCGCTGGGGCGTGGAGCGCAAGCGCGCGCTGCTCAGGAGCGAGGCAACAGCATGAGTGCGGCCCCCGGCGAGCGCGTGGCGGCCGCGGCTGACGTGGCCGCACGGATCGGGGCCGTCGACTGGGAACGGGTCGGCGAGGACCTGGACGCACGCGGCGCCGCGGTCCTTGCCGGGCTGCTCGACGCGCGGGAGTGTGACGAGCTGGCCGCGCTGTACGGCAACGATGCGTCCTTCAGGAAGCGCGTGGTGATGGCGCAGCGCAATTTCGGCCGTGGCGAGTACAAGTATTTCAGCTACCCCTTGCCGGCGCTCGTCTCGGGCTTGCGCACCTGTCTTTATGAACCGCTGGTTGCCGTCGCCAATCGCTGGAGCGCGGCGTTGAACGACGAAATTCGTTACCCGGCGCGGCACGCCGACTTCATCGCGCGCTGCCACGAGGCGGGCCAGGTTCGCCCGACGCCGCTGTTACTGTCGTACGAGCCCGGCGATTACAACTGCCTGCACCAGGACCTGTACGGCGAGCACGCGTTTCCGCTGCAGGTGGCCGTGCTGCTGTCACGGCCCGGGCAGGATTTCACCGGCGGTGAGTTCGTGCTGACGGAGCAGCGGCCGCGCATGCAGTCGCGGCCGGAGGTCGTCGCGCTGGAGCAGGGGGATGCCGTCGTATTCGCCGTCCACCAGCGGCCGGTAAAGGGCACGCGCGGCCACTATCGCGTCAACATGCGTCACGGCGTGAGCAGGCTCCGCGGCGGCCACCGCCGCACTCTCGGCATTATCTTCCACGACGCCCTCTAGCGACGCCGGCGGCACTTTGCCTTGCCGCTTATTTCACCAGTCGTGTATTGTCGCACCTTCGCGACGCCTGGCACCCCCCGCGGGCGTGCTGTATGGGGGACAAAATGCTCAAAAACCTGTTCATCACCAAGCCTATCGAGCCTGCCGGACACGTTGACGCCGGCGAGCCGTTCGAAGGCAGCCTGGAAGGCGAGGCCACGCTCAAGCGCGTGCTGACGGGCCGTCACCTGGTCCTGCTCGGCATCGGTGCGGTGATCGGCGCCGGTATTTTCGTCCTGACCGGCCAGGCGGCGGCCCATTATGCCGGCCCGTCGGTGATGCTGAGCTTCATCCTGGCCGGCGTGGCCTGCGCCTTTGCCGGCCTGTGCTACGCCGAGTTCGCGGCAATGCTGCCGGTATCGGGCAGCGCCTACTCTTATTCCTATGCCACGCTGGGTGAATTCACCGCCTGGTTCATCGGCTGGTGCCTGGTGCTCGAGTACCTGTTCGCGTCTTCGACCGTCGCGGTCGGCTGGTCGGGCTATCTCAGCGCGTTTTTGGGGAACTTCGGCCTGGCGCTGCCGGCGGCTCTCGGGAGCGCCCCGTTCGCGTACGAGGGCGGCAATTTCGTGCACACCGGCGGCATCGTCAACCTGCCTGCCGTCCTGATCATCGCCGCGGTCTGCGGTATCGGTTACGTCGGCATCACGCAGTCGGCTTTCGTAAACTCCATCATCGTCGCGATCAAGGTTTCCGTGATCGTGCTGTTCATTGCCTTCGGCTCGCAATACGTCGATCCGGAGAACTGGGCACCGTTCATTCCGCCGCACGAAGGCGGTAACAGCTTCGGCCTGCCGGGCATGCTGCGCGCGGCCTCGGTAGTGTTCTTCGCGTACATTGGCTTCGATGCCGTCTCGACCGCGGCCGGTGAGGCCAAGAATCCCCAGAAGGACATGCCGGTCGGCATCCTGGGATCGCTGGTGATCTGCACCGTGCTTTACATCGCGGTCTGCGCCGTGCTGACCGGGATGATGCCTTACCAGCAGCTCGGCACCGCCGAGCCCGTCTCCACGGCGCTCAGCATCTACCCGTCGCTCGAGTGGCTGCAGACGCTGGTCGAGATCGCGGCTATCGCGGGGCTGTCTTCCGTAATCCTCGTGATGCTGATGGCACAACCGCGCATCTTCTACTCGATGTCGCGCGACGGCTTGATGCCGAAGCTGTTCGGCAAGGTCCACCCCAAGTACCGGACCCCGCACGTGGGTACCGTCATCGTCGGTGTCATTGCGGCCGCATTGGCCGGGCTGCTGCCGCTGGGGTTGCTGGGCGATATCGTCTCGATGGGCACGCTGCTGGCGTTCGCTACCGTCTGCGCCGGTGTGCTGGTCCTGCGCTTCACGAAGCCGGACCTCGAGCGCCCGTTCCGGGTGCCCGGGGCGATGGTGATCTGCCCGCTGGGGGTCGCCTCCTGTCTTTACCTGTTTTCGCTGCCGTTCGTTGATCACTGGCACCTGCTGCTCGGCTGGATTGCCGTCGGCCTGCTGATCTATTTCCTGTACGGTTATCGCCATAGCAGGCTGCGTCACGGGTAAACGTCCCCGACCCCGCCATGATTGTCACTCTTTCGCCGACCGGGCGCGGGCCGGCCGGGCAGGGCCTGATTTCGAAGCACCAGTGACCAGATGAACGAAGTTCCGCAATGGGCGTGGCTCGGGTTCGGTGCCACGCTCTTCATATTGCTCGCAATCGACCTCTACTCACATCGCGGTGCGCACAATCGCAGCCGCCGTGCCGACATTGTGTGGAGCGCAATCTGGATCTCGACCGGCCTCGGCTTCACCTTCTTTGTCTGGTGGCTGATGGGGGGGCAAGCCGCGCAGGAGTACCTTGCGGCATACCTGATCGAGGAGAGCCTGAGCCTCGACAACCTGTTCGTGTTTCTGCTGATCTTCCAGACGCTGCAGATTCCGCTGCAGAACCAGCGCCGGGCGCTGCTCTGGGGTATTTTCGGCGCGCTGGTGTTCCGGGGAATCTTCATCTTCCTCGGCGTTGCGGCGATGGAACGCTGGGACTGGATCACCTACCTGTTCGGCGCGCTGCTGTTCTTCGCCGCCTGGCGGGCACTCCGCGAGCCGCAGGAAGAGGCGGTGGAGAACCAGCTCGTCAACTGGCTGGCCCAACGTTTGCCGATGAGCAAGGACCGGTCTTGCCCGCGCCTCCTGGTACGCGAGAACGGCAAGCTGCTGATCACCCCGTTGCTCGTCGCCATCATCGGCCTCGAGTTGAGCGACATCCTGTTCGCCATCGATTCGGTGCCGGCCGCGCTGTCGGTGACGCAGCAGGAGTTCCTCGTCTACAGCTCGAATGCGTTCGCGATCCTCGGCTTGCGCTCGCTCTACGTCGTGCTCGTGGCATCGCTCGAGAAAGTTCGATACCTGCACTACGGCCTCGCCGCCGTGCTTGCATTCGCGGGCTTCAAGATCGTCACCCAGGACTTCTTTCACATGCCGCCGCTGCTGTCGGTGGGCATCATCATCGCCATCCTGGTGTCCACCATCGTCATCAGCCTGCGGCTCGCGCCGCCCGAGGGCGACAAGCCGAGCGGGAACGGGCAGGAAACCTGAAGCGGGTTTTTCCGTAATCCTCAATCCGATGGCGGATAAGCAACCTCACCGGCGGGTGCATCCACGGCGTCATCGGGCGCGCGCTCGCGCGCATGCCGCGGATCGCTCGGCTCCGAGAACGACAGGCCTCGCCTGCTGGCGATCAGCCAGGTTCCGCGGATGAGCAGGGGAACGGCGAATACCGCGATCATCGCGTAGCCCATGGCGGTGTACCCCTTGGCGACCAGGTCGATGATGCCGATTTGGGCGAGCAACAGTGCCAACACGAGGGTCACCACGGCAATCGCACCGCCGCTGCGCCGGGACATGGGCTGCCGGTTGGCGTCGACCAGGTTCTGGTCGACCCGTGCCACGAGGGCATAGATCATGCCGGTGGCGGTCTCAATCAGCGTCCAGCCCACCACGATGCCGAAAATCACGATCACCCAGGCCGCCTCCCCGCGGAGCATCTCGAGCCACGGCACGGCGGCATCGAAGATCCCGGTGTCGGGGTAGAAGCCCATCAGCGCGAAATAGGTGAGAAACCACGGGACGGTCATCAGCAGGCCGGCGACGACGCCGGCCACGACCGTCTGCCGCAGCCGGGTCTGGCGCCGTACGGTGAACAGCGCGGCCGG
The DNA here is from genome assembly GCA_965651325.1 of uncultured Chromatiales bacterium. Classification (GTDB taxonomy): domain Bacteria; phylum Pseudomonadota; class Gammaproteobacteria; order Steroidobacterales; family Woeseiaceae; genus IDS-8. The sequence goes on from CBFGSB010000019.1 coordinate 10,982, forward strand.
GTATACGGCCAGGTTGTAGCCGACGTAGAGGATGCCGGACCAGATCACGACCCAGACCGACACGTCGGGGGTCATCGCGTGATTGCCGCTGGCGAGGTTCTCGATCATCCGATCCCAGTTCCTGGCAATCACGAGCGTGGCAAACAGGATGTAGCCGAGATAAAGCGCCAGTGTCCCCAGGCTCTTGAACCGCTCGATCAGTCCCTCGCCGTAGAAGTTCAGGATCGCGACGACCACGATCATGAACACTACGCCGAACCAGTAGTTCAAGCCCATGGTGCTGCTCAGGATCTCGCCGGTGGCCGCGGCCATGATCGCGATGATCAGGATCGCCAGCAGGACGTACACGATGTCGAACAGCCAGTACAGCGGCCCGACCAGGTGACGTAGCAAGCTGCGGTAGTCGAAGGCCTGGAAGCGGCGCGCGACCTCGAATGTCAGGAACGCCATGAGGGCGAAGCCGACCGCGATCCACAGCCCGGCGATCCAGCCCAGTGCGCCGAACTTGGCGCCGAACTGCACGATCTCGCGGCCGGTGGCGTATCCGCCGCCGATCAGCACGGACTGCAGGATCACGCCCGGCAGCAGCAAGCGCCCGTAGTGCCCGTCGAAAAAACCCCCGGACCGGGGGCGCGCTGTGCTCGACTCGTCAGGACTCATGGGTTCCTCCCCTTGGCAACCCTCTGGGTGGTTATTCTTGGCGACTGCCCCCGCGCGTGCCCATGATACCTGCTTCACCCTGACGCGCTCATCCGCCGGCGTTACACTCGTCCGTTCGTTCGCACAACGGGGAGTGTTCAATGCGTTCCAGCCTCTTGATTCTTGTTGCCGCCGCGGCCCTGGCCAGCGGCTGCTCGCGCGAGAGCGCACCCGCCGGCGACAGCGCGGCCCGGTCCGATTCCCCGGATACCAATACGGCCAGCTCCGCGCCCGGCCTCGAGTACGACTCGCTCTCGTATGCCCAGCCGGACAAGGTCCGGATCGAGGACCTCGCGCTGGAGCTCGAGCTCAGCTTCGACAGGAAGGAGCTCGCCGGCAGCGCCACCTACCGGCTCGACTGGCGCGACCCCGCGGCGAGTGCACTCGTGCTCGATACCCGCGACCTGGTCGTCGCGCAGGTGACCGCCGGGCAGCCGGACGGGACCTGGAGCGAGCTCGAGTACACCCTGGCCGATCCCGTGGAACCACTTGGCAGCATGCTCAGCATCGAGGCGCCCGGGCAGCCGGAGCGGATACGCGTGAGCTATCGCACCTCGCCGAATGCCTCCGGCCTGCAGTGGCTGACCCCGGCGATGACCGAGGGCGGAGAGCAGCCGTTCATGTTCAGCCAGTCCCAGCAGATCCACGCGCGCTCCTGGGTGCCGCTGCAGGATACGCCGCGTGTGCGTTTCACCTATACCGCGCACGTCGCATCGCCTGCCAACGCGATGGTGCTGATGAGCGCCGACAACGATCCGGACGCCGTGCGGGACGGCGACTATCGTTTCGAAATGCCGCAGCCGATCCCCTCGTACCTGCTGGCAATCGCCGCCGGCGACCTGGTGTTCGAGCCGATCAGCGATCGCAGTGGTGTGTGGGCGGAGCCGGCGATGGTCGAGAGGGCTGCCGCCGAGTTCGCCGATACCGAGCGGATGATCGAGGTTACCGAGGAGCTATACGGACCGTACCGCTGGGAGCGCTACGACATGCTGGTGCTGCCGCCGTCGTTCCCGTACGGCGGCATGGAGAATCCGCGGCTCAGCTTCATCACCCCGACGGTGATCGTCGGTGACAAGTCGCTGGTGTCATTGATCGCTCACGAGCTGGCGCATAGCTGGTCGGGCAACCTGGTGACCTTCTCCACGCCGAAGGACGCCTGGCTCAACGAGGGCGTGACCAGCTATGTGGAGAACCGCATCGTGGAGGCGCTGTACGGCAAGGAGCTTGCGGACATGGAGTTCGTGATTGCGCGCAACGCCTTGCGCGCGGACCTGGCCGACATGCCGGCGCAGGCGCGCGCGCTGGCCGTGCGGCCGACCGTCAAGGTGGCCGCCGGCGATCCGCTCACCCAAGTCGCCTACGACAAAGGAGCGTGGTTCCTGGAGTTCCTGGAGGAGCGCTTCGGCCGCGCGGCGTTCGACCCGTTCCTGCGCGGCTATTTCGATCATTTCGCGTTCCAGTCGATCCCCACGACCCGGTTCATCGAGTACACGGAAGCCAACCTGCTGGACAAGTACCCGGGCAAGGTGACGCGCGCGGAGCTGGAGGAATGGATCTACGGCACCTCCATCCCGGAGTCCGCGCCGCGGATCGTGTCCGAGCCGCTGCAAGCGGTCGATGCCGTGCGCGAGGCCTGGCTGGCCGACGGCACCCTGCCGGACAGCCGTGTCACCGAAGCCTGGAGCACCCAGGAATGGCTGCACTTCCTCGACGGCCTGCCGGCAATTCTCGAGCCGGAGCGCCTGGCAGCATTGGACGAGGCGTATGCATTCACCGGCACCGCCAACGGCGAAATCGCGATGCGCTGGTACCCGCGAACCGTGCGCAGCGGTTATTCGCAGGCGAACGGGGCGATCGCCGCGTTCCTCGAGAGGATCGGCCGGCGCAAGCTGATCATGCCGATCTACGAGGCGCTGGTGGAGACGCCGGAAGGGCTCACCATGGCGAAGCAGGTATTCGCCGACGCCCGGCCGGGTTATCACCCGATCACCACCGGCTCGGTGGAGCACGTGATCGCCGAGGCCGAGGGCGAGGACGTGGCGGAGGGCGCCAGCGCGCACTGACGGACGCGCGAGCGCCTCCGGCGCGGAGTGAACCGTCAGCAGCCCCGGAGGCATCGGACGGTGGGGTCCGGAATCGGGATGCCGGTTGTCCGGTTCCGGGCGTGCCGTCCCATTTCCGAACACCCTGACGCGCGCCAGGACCCCGAATGCCGCGAAATTGCCGGGTTTCCGGGTTGGCACGCCCCGTGCAATGCGGGGGCAACCACGCAAGAGAGGGGCTGGTCCGGTCGCATGGATTTCGTTCGGGAAGACCTGAAGCGCAAGAAGCAGACCCGGCGGTGGAGTTACTCCGCCGCGGGAGTTACCGCGTTCGCCGCGCTCGCCATTTTCGTCGCCACGCTGGAGCCGGCGTCGCCATCGGTGGAGCGCGCCGCACTCTATATAGATACCGTCGAGCGCGGCGAGATGCTGCTGCAGGTCCGTGGCCCCGGCGTGCTGGTGCCGCGGGAGATCCGCTGGGTCGCCGCGGCGAGCGAGGCGCGGGTCGATCGCGTGCTGGTGAAGCCGGGCGCGGTGGTGGAGCCCGACACGGTGCTGGTCGAGATGAGCAACCCGGAGCTCCAGCAGCAGGTCGCGGAAGCGCGCGCGGCCGTATCGGCCGCCGAGGCGGACTACGCAGCGCTGCAGGTGCAGCTCCAATCGCAGGTGCTGGACCAGCGCGCGGTGCTGGCCGCGGCGAACGCCGAATACGAAGGGGCTCGCCTCGAATCCGAGGCGCAGGCCGATCTCGCTGCACAGGGCATCATCCCGGCCATCGATCACCGGCGGGCCGAGCTCGCCGCGCAGCAGCTCAAGGTGCGGCTGGAAGTCGAGCGCGAGCGGGTCGGTATCATCCAGCACGCCGTCGACGCGCAGCTCCGCGCGGCCAGCGTGCGTCTCGATCAGCAGCGCCAGCAGCTCGCGCTGCGCGAGGACCAGTTCGCGAACCTGCACGTGCGCGCAGGTATAGGGGGCGTGCTGCAGACCCTCGAGGTCGAGGCCGGCCAGCGCGTCACGCCGGGGACCAACATCGCCCGGGTCGCGCGGCCCGACGAGCTGATGGCGGAGCTGCGCATCGCCGAAACCCAGGCGAAGGACATCCGCGTCGGGCAGAGCGTCGCGATCGATACCCGCAACGGCATCGTCGAAGGGCAGGTGAGCCGCATCGACCCGGCCGTGCAGAACGGCACCGTGCAGGTGGACGTCGAGCTCGTCGGTGAGTTGCCGCCGGGGGCGCGGCCCGACCTCTCCGTCGACGGCACCATCCTGATCGAGCGCCTGGCCGACGTGCTGAACGTCGGGCGGCCGGCCTACGGCCAGCCCGGCTCGACGCTGCGCCTGTTCCGCTTGCAGCCGGATACCGGTATGGCGGTGCGCGTGCCGGTGACGCTGGGCAAGGTCTCGGTCAACCGCGTGCAGATCCTGGACGGCTTGCAGGAGGGCGACCGGGTCGTGCTGTCGGACACCTCGCAATGGGACGACCACGACCGCATCGAACTTAACTGAAGATCACAACCCGAGGGGAACCAGATGAACGACAAAGAGCGGCCGCTGATAGAACTGACCGGGGTGAAGAAAATCTTCTACACCGATGAGGTGGAGACACACGCACTCGCCGGCGTGCACGCGGAGATCCACAGCGGCGAGTACGTCGCGATCATGGGGCCGTCGGGCTGCGGCAAGTCCACGCTGCTGAGCATCCTGGGCCTGCTGGACACGCCGAGCGACGGCCGCTACACGCTGAACGGCACACCGGTGGAGGACATCACTGCCGGCATGCGGGCGCGCATCCGTAACAAGGAAATCGGCTTTATTTTCCAGGCGTTCAACCTGATCGGCGATCTCACCGTGTTCGAGAACGTCGAACTGCCGCTCACCTACCGCGACGGAATGGCGCGCGCCGAGCGCAAGGAACGGGTGATGGCATCGCTCGATCGGGTCGGCATGTCGCACCGCGTGAAGCACTACCCCGCGCAGCTCTCCGGCGGCCAGCAGCAGCGCGTGGCGGTGGCGCGCGCGCTCGTGGGACAGCCCTCGATCCTTCTGGCCGACGAGCCCACCGGAAACCTGGATTCCAAGAACGGTGACGCGGTGATGAAGCTGCTGGACGAGCTGCACGCCGACGGCGCGACCATCTGCATGGTGACGCACGATCCCCGTTTCGCGGAATGCGCCAAGCGGCGCATTGCGATGTTCGACGGGCAGGTGGTCGACGAGGAGACGCTGGAAGAGCTGCGCGCCAGCGAGGACATGCGGGTGAGTATGAGTTGACCGTCTAAGCAATGCGCCTCGGGCGCGCAAGGCCCCGGAAGAGCGTGTGCATCCTGCAGCAGAAGGAAGAACGATGAGAGCGATTATTGACGACGTTCGCTTTGCCTACAGGGCGCTCTGCGCCCAGCCCGGGTTCGTCATCGCCGCCGTGCTGACGCTCGCGCTCGGGATCGGCGCCAATACGGCGATTTTCAGCGTCATCAACGCGTTCATGCTGGAGCCGTTGCCGTACTCAGCCCGGTCGCGGCGCTGCGGCATGAATGATATGGGACCGACGCCCTGCAACCTGAAACACGCGGCGCGAGATCCCGGCACCCGCACGGCGGCACGAACAGGAGGGTAGGGCGATGCATGCGATCTGGCACGAAATCCGGATGACCTTGAGCCAGCTCCGGCACAGCCCCGGATTCACGGTGGTAGCTGCCGGCATTCTCGCGCTCGGCCTCGGCGTGACCCTTTACATGTTCACCGTGGTCAAGGGCTACATGCTGACGCCGCTGCCGTACCCGCAGGCCGAGCGCATCATGCACCTGGAGCGTGCGAACCCGCTGCACGGCTTCGACAGCATGGAGGTCACGCAGCACGACTTCGTCGAATGGCGGGAGGTGCAGCAGAGCTTCGAGGAGCTGGCAGCCTTCTACGCCGGGACCGTGAACCTGTCCGGCGGCGAGCTGCCGGAGCGCTACGAGGGCGCGTTCATCACACCCGCGGCCTTCGGCATCCTCGCGCAGGATGCGCACATCGGCCGGACGTTGGTGCCGGGCGACGCGGTTCCGGGCGCTGAGCCTGTGATCGTGCTCGGTTACGAAGCCTGGCTCAATCGTTACAACGGCGACCCGGCCATTCTCGGGCAGACGGTGCGAGTCAACGGCGTGCCGACCACGGTGGTCGGGGTCATGCCGGAAGGGTTCGCGTTCCCGCTGGCGCAGGAAGTGTGGGTGCCGCTCGTCGTCGACCTGTCGAAAATCGAGCGCGGCCAGGGCATGACCGTCGAGGTCTTCGGGCGCCTGAAGCCGGGAGTGACGCTGGAGCAGGCGCGCGCCGAGTTCGTGAATATCGCGGCCGCCCTGGCGGATCGGTACGCGGCCAACGAGAACATCACCGCGGTCATCAAGCCGTTCCAGCGCGAGTACATCGCCGACGAAGCGCGCACGAGCATCTCCGCCATGTTCTTCGCGGTGCTGCTGGTGCTCCTGATCGCCTGCGCGAATGTCGCCAACCTGATCCTCGCGCGCACGGCCGCGCGCCAGAAGGACATCGCGCTGCGCGCGGCGCTCGGCGCCAGCCGCTGGCGCATCCTGGTGCACGTGCTGACGGAAAGCGTGGTGCTGGCATCGATCGGCGCCGTCGCCGGCTGGTTCCTGGCCCAGGCGGGGATGGACCTGACGGATCGTGCCTTCATTGCGGCAGGGATCGTGGAGCCTTTCTGGATTTCGTTCGAGCCCGACGGTCGCGTGCTGCTGTTCGCGGCAGCCGTTGCGGTCGTTGCCGGCGTGATCGCGGGGCTGGCGCCCGCGTTGCGCGCCACGCGCACTGACGTGAACGAGCACCTCAAGGAGGGGGCGAAGGGCAGCGGCGCGTCGGCGTCCAGGCTCAGCCGCGCGCTGGTCACCGGGGAGATCGCACTCTCCTGCATCCTGCTGGTGAGCTCCGGCCTCATGATCCGTAGCGTGATCAACCTGAACTCGAAGCCCCTTGGCATCGAGCACACGGAGGTACTCACCGGGCGTATCGGCCTGCCGGAAGCGAAATACCCGGATGCCGCCTCGCAATACCGCTTCTTCGAGGAGCTGGCCGGTCGGCTGAACGGGAACCCGGAGGTGCTGGGAGCCACCGTCGCCTACTCGTACCCCGGAATGGGTGCGTACATGACGCCGTACCGCACGCGCGGCACGGAAGTGCCCGAGGAAGGGCAGCTTCCGTGGGTCAACTACGCCGGCGTGATGGATAACTACGCGGGCGTTCTCGGGCTCGACCTGCTGCGTGGACGCTGGTTCGACGCACGCGAACGCGAGGGCAGCGAGCCGGTCGTGATCATCGACCAGCGCTTTGCGGAAGAAGCGTTCCCCGGCAGCGATCCGGTCGGCCAGCAGCTCTTCCTCGGCAACCCCGACAGCGAGGATAGCGGCTGGCACACGATCGTCGGTGTCTCGGAAGCGACGACGCTGGACGCCCTGGACGATCCGGAACGGCCGTCGGCGTTCGTGCCGCTCGTGCATGCGCCGCAGCGCTTCCTCACCGCGGCCGTGCGCGTTCGCGGCGACCCGATGGCGTTCGCGCAGTCCTTGCGCGAGGCCGTGCGCGCGGTCGACCCCGACATCCCGGTATACTGGGTACGCACGCTCGACGACTGGGTCTGGGCCGGCAACTTCACCTCCCGCATCGTCTCGACGCTGTTCGGCATCTTCGCCTTCGTGGCGGTCGCGCTGTCGGCTGCCGGCATCTACAGCGTGCTCGCCTACTCGGTGGCGCAGCGCACCCGCGAGATCGGCGTGCGCCGGGCGCTCGGCGCCCTCGACGGCCGCATCCTCAACATGATCCTCGGGCAGGGCGCCTGGCAGCTCGGCATCGGGCTCACCACGGGGCTTGCCTGCGCGGTCCTGTTCGCGCGGCTGCTCTCGGCGATGCTCGCCGGTGTGTCGCCCTACGACCCGCCGACCCTGCTCGGCGTGACGGGAATACTGCTGGCCGTCGCGCTGCTGGCGTCGCTCATACCTGCGTTGCGCGCGATGCGCGTCAACCCGATGGAAGCACTGCGCTATGAGTAAACGACGTCGCTTCGGGGTTCGATCGTCCGGTGCCGTCAGGCCGCGAATGTGTGGGATGCAGGGATGACATCCGTGTTGATGGAGTTTCGCCAGGCGGCACGCCGGTTGCTCGCGAGTCCCGGCTACAGCACCGGCGTGTTCCTCACGTTGATGCTTGGCCTCGCATTGAGCGCCGGGATGTACACGGTCCTGAACGGCATCATCCTGAACGCACTGCCTTACCCCGACGCGGGGCGCATCGTCGAAGTAACGAACGTCAACGCGCCGCAGAATGAAACCAACGGAGCGTTGACGGCGGCCGAGGCCTACGCGCTGGAGGACGCGAGTGCATTTGCCCATGCGGGTTGGTTCGTGTGGGGCGGCGAGACGGTGCTGGACGGGGAGCGTCCGCGCGAGATCGGTACCAATTTCGTCAGCGCCGGCTTTTTCCCCGCCCTCGGCATGCCGGCGCAGCTGGGCCGATGGCTCAACGCGGGCGACATGGGCCCGGACCCTCGCGCGGCCGTGCTGAGCGACCTCGAGTGGCAAAGGCTGACCGACCGCGATCCGGACGTGATCGGCAAGCCACTCAAGCTGGCGAGCGGCACGGTAACCGTCGTCGGTGTCATGCCGCCGGAGTTCGCGTACCCGTCGAGAGGAGTCGGCATGTGGCGCGCCGTGGACCCGCAGTGGCGCGGCGATCCCGCTGCCTTTTTTAGCTCGCGCTATCTCATGGCTGTTGGCCGGCTGGCGGAAGGTGTCGATGACCGGGGCGCGGCACTGTCGCTCGACGCGCTGTCCGCGGAGCTCCGGGAAACGTACGGCTTGCCCGACGACGGCTGGCGCATGCGCACCGAGAGCCTGCTCGAGGTGACAATGGGGGATGTGCAGCCGGTGCTCGCCGGGGTGTTCGTCATTTCGCTGGTGGTGCTCGCTATCGCCTGCGCGAACGTGGGCAGTTTGCTGGCCGCGCGACTCGCCTCAAGGGAGAACGAGCTCGCTATCCTGCAGGCGTTGGGTGCCACGTCGGGAAGAGTGTGGCGCGGCGTGCTCATGGAGCTCGGGCTTGCCGCCGCGCTGGCGTGCGCCGCCGCCCTGCTCATGCTGTGGCTGGGGCTGGATGCATTCCGCGCCGCTTCGGCCGGCATCCTGCCCCGTATCGAGAACGTCAGGCTCGATCCGGAAGTGTTCGGCTTCGCCGCTTTCCTTGCGCTGCTCTGTCTCCTGCTGGTTGCGGTTCCGTTCGGTGTGAGCCTTCGACGGCGCATGGCCGGCAATCTTCGCGTCGGTAGCAAGGACGCAGGCGCCGCGCGGCGCAATGTGCTGCAGGTCCTGCCGATCCTGGGCCTGGCCCTCGCGACCTCCGCCTTGATCGCGGGTGCCGCGATCGCCCTGAGCCTCGGCCAGCTGCGCAACGTGGACCCTGGATTCAATGCCCGGGGTCTGTATGCCGTGCAGGTATTTCACCAGGGCGGTCCCGACGAATGGCGGCGTTTCGCGGACGCAGTGCTCGCGCGCATGGCGGCGGAGCCGGACGTCGGCGGTGTCGCGCTTACGACGATTGCGCCGCTTGCGATGGGGGGTAAATACAGGATCGACGTGCAGGTTCCCGGCCGCGATGATCCCGAGCCCTGGCAAGCGGCGCTGCAGCGTGTGTCACCGGGCTACCTCGACGTCCTCGGGCAGCCGCTGGTGCTGGGCCGCGGCCTGCTGCCGACGGACAGCGAAACCGCGTCGAATGTAGCGGTCGTGAGCGAAACCTTCGCGCGCCGTGTGTTCGGCAGCAGCAATGCGATCGGCCGTACCGTCGAATTGCCGCTGGAGCGCGGACCGCGCGTGCCGTATCGCATTGTCGGGATCGCGGCCGACACGCGCAACGCCGCTATCCGGCGGCCGGGCGAGCCGGAGATCCTGGTGCCGTTCGTGCAGGCTCCGTGGGTGGGCATGACGTTCCTGGTGCGCGCACCGAACGCAGGTGCCGACTTGTTGGGCCGCCTGCAGGACGCCGTCTGGACCGTCGATCCGCAGGAGGCGATCACGCAAGCGACGATGGTGCAGCACCATGTCGAGGCCCAGCTCGCGCAAACTGTCTTCTTCACTCGCATGCTCGCAGGCTTTGCGCTCCTTGCGCTTGCGCTGGCCGCGTTTGGCGTCTATTCCGTGATCGCCTTCCTGCAACGCCGCCGGACGAGAGAGATCGGCGTGCGGCTCGCGCTCGGCGCCGAGCCGCTGAACATGGCACGGCGCGTACTGTTACAAGGCGCGGTGCTCGCCATGCTCGCCGGAATTGCGGGATCGATTGCGGCTGTCGGAGTTTTACGGCTCCTCGGCAGTCAGCTGTATGGAATCGGCGCCGCGACCCCGTCGGTCTATGCCGTCGGCATCGGCGGCGTGCTGCTCACCGCCGTGCTGGCGTCGGTCACGCCGGCGTTGCGCGCCCTGCGGGTGAGCCCGGTGGAGGCACTGCGCTATGAATGACGCTGCCGGGCCGAATCGGGCATGCTCCTCCGGCACCGCGTCACGAGCGTTACTCGAAGAGGCGGCGGACGGTCTCGATCGTGTCGGTGTCCCCGGGGCCCTTGTCTTCGCGGTAGCGTTTCACGCGGGCGAAGCGCAAGGCCATGCCGCCCGGATATTGCCGGCTCGCTTGCAGCTCGTTGAAGGCGATTTCGACGACGAGCTCCGGCCGCACGTGAACGATGTGGCCCTCGCGCTTCGTTTCCAGTTCGAGCAGCCGCTTCGTCTGCCAGGCAAGCATCTCGTCGGTCATCCCCTTGAAGGTCTTGCCCAGCATGACGAAGTGGCCGTTTTCCGGGTCGCGGGCCGCGAGGTGGAGGTTGCTCAGGTAACCGCGGCGGCGGCCGCTGCCCCATTCGGCGGCGATGACCGCGAGGTCGAGCGTGTGCGCAGGCTTGATTTTGAGCCAGCCGGCGCCGCGGTTGCCGGCTTCGTAGAGGCTGTCCAGGGACTTCGCCATGAGACCCTCGTGTCCCGCCGCGAGCGCCTGCTCCAGGAACCGGGCGGCGACCTCTCGGTCCTGCGTCACCAGCCGCGGAGCCAGCGAACTGGACGACACGACGCGCACCATGCGCTCGAAGCGTTCGCCGGCCGGACGATCGATCAGGTCCTCGCCGCCGGCATGCAGGCAATCGAAGAAGAACGCCGACATCGGCAGCTCCTCCCGCAGGCCATCAATGTCGAGCTTGCGCCCGAAGCGGCGCATGGTGACCTGGAAGGGATGCGGCGTGCCGTCGGCGCGCAGCGCAATGACCTCGCCGTCCAGGATGAGCGTACGCACGGGCAGCGCGCGGACGAGCTCGACGATCTCCGGCAGGCGCACCGACACTTCGTTCAGCCGGCGCGTGAAGATGCGGATCTCGTCATCCGCCTTGTGCACCTGGATGCGGGCGCCGTCGAGCTTGTATTCGAAAGCTGCTTCGCCGAACGCGTCGAGCGCGGCGCCGGTGCTCTCCGCCGTCTGCGCGAGCATCGGCTGCACCGGCTGCAGGAGCTCGAGGCGGAACGCCTCCAGCCCCGCGCGGCCTTCGGTCAGCGCCGCCTGTGCAACCGTCGCGGGGTTGCCCGCGAGCATCACCGCGCGGCGCACGTCGGGGAGCGGCAGCGCGGCGGCTTTCGCGATCGCGTCCGCCATCACGCCTTCGAGCGCGCCCTGGCGCAACTCTCCCAGAACGAGGCGGGCGAGGAAGTCCCGTTCCGCCGCCGTGGCGGCGGAAAACAGCTCGTGCAGCCGGCGCTTCCGTTCGGCAGCGGAGCCTTTGCCCGAGATGCCGGCGATTTCCTCGAACGCCGCATCCACGTCGCCGATGCCGAGCGTGGCTTCGCTCGCGGCGCGAGCGGCGAGCGCGTCGCGCACGATAGCCGGCCCGAGCCCGATGCGGCCCTGGCGCAGGTTGCCGGCGAGATAGCCGACGCCGGTCTCGATCTCGGCGGGGGCGAATTCCGCGAGACAGCCGCGCAGCAGCTCGACTTTCTTCAGCCGGCTGCGCGTGGCTGCCACGGCGTCGGACGTTTCAGCCAGTTTCGTAAACAGCATCGGGTGTCCCGTGATCGGAGCCGGGCCTCCGATTATTGCCCCATGACAGCCCAAGGGGGAGGGTAATGGCCAATATCAGGAGTGCATTCCGCCAGGTGGCGAAGCGCCCGGGGCTCGCCGCGACCATCGTCCTGACGCTCGCCCTCGGCATCGGCGCGAACGCGGCGATGTTCTCGCTGTTCCACCAGCTACTGCTGCAACCGCTGCCGGTTCCGGAGCCGGACCGCCTCGTGATCCTGAACGCGCCGGGCACGAAGGCAGGCTCCGTATCATGCACTGGCATCGGCGACTGCGGCCAGGTTTTCAGCTATCCGATGCTCAAGGACCTGGAACGCGAGCAAACGGTGTTCACCGGCGTTGCCGCTCATCGCGCCTTCGACGCGAATATCGCAGTCGAGGGCGCGGAAGCCGTGTCCGGCGAGGGAATGGTTGTCAACGGCGCCTATTTTTCCGTGCTGCGCCTGGTGCCTGCGCTGGGGCGATTGATCGGGCCGCAGGACGAGCCTCGTCCCGGCGAGGGGCGGGTGGCCGTGTTGAGCTACGAGTACTGGCAGAACACCTTCGGCGGCGACTCGCAGGTGCTCGGCAGGCTGATCACGATAAACGGCCAGCGCATGACGGTGATCGGTGTCGCGCCGGAAGGCTTCACAGGGGCGAGCATAGGCAACCGGCCACAGGTTTACGTGCCCATGACCATGCGCTGGCTCATGGAGCCGTATTACCCCGAGAGCTCCGGGAATCGTCTGGCTTACTGGGCCTACCTTTTCGCCCGGTTGAAGCCCGGTGTGACGGTCGAGCAGGCGGAAGCGGCAATCAACGGGCCTTATCGCGCCATCATCAACGAGATCGAGGCGCCGCTGAATGACTTCCTGAGCGACGACGACATGGCCAGCTTCCGCGCCAAGTCGCTCGAGCTGCTGCCCGGTGCCCGCGGCCAGAGCCGCCAGCCGGACGATGCCAGGCTGCCCCTGATGCTGCTGCTCGGCGTGACGACGCTCGTGCTGGTCATCGCCTGCGTCAACATCGCGAACCTGCTGCTGGCGCGCGGCGCGATGCGCGCCGGTGAAATGGCGTTACGCTCGGCGGTCGGTGCCAGTCGCGGCCGAATGGTCGGGCAGCTCATGACAGAAGCGGCGCTGTTGGGCCTGTTTGGCTGCCTCGCCGCCCTGCCGCTGGCGGCGGCAACGCTGGGCCTGATTGCCTGGATCATGCCGGCGGAAGCGGCGGAGACCCTGCAAGTCGGCCTGAGCGCGGACGCGGTCCTGTTCGCCGGGGCCGTCTCGTTCGTGACGGTTTTCTTTTTCGGTCTTTTCCCCGCGCTCGCGGCCACGCGCACTCCGGCCGGCGCGGTGCTGAAGGAGCAGGCGGGCCAGCAATCGGGCGGCCGTGGCATGGCGCGGTTCCGCCGCTCCCTCGCCACGGTGCAGATTGCATTCTCGCTCGTGTTACTCGTTCTCGCCGGTCTCTTCACGCAAAGCCTCGCCAAGGTCGCGCGCATCGACCTCGGGCTGAAAGCCGATCCTGTTGCCACGTTCTCGGTGTCTCCGGTGCTGAACGGCTATGCACCGGAGCGTTCCACGGCGTTGTTCCGGCGGATTGGGGAAGAGCTCTCTGCCCTGCCTGGTGTAGTCAGCGTCGCGTCGTCCATGGTTGGGGTGGTCACGGGCAATAGCTGGGGCGGTAACGTGTCCGTGCAGGGGTACGAGCCGACGCCGAACTCGGATGACCAGTCACGCTCCAACGCGGTCAGTCCGGGCTTCTTCCGCACGCTGCAGATTCCGCTTCTGTCCGGCCGCGATTTCACGGATGCGGACATTGCGGGGCGGCCGCGGGTAGCCATCGTGAACCAGGCCTTTGCCGAAAAATTCGGCCTGGGCATGGAAGCCGTCGGCAAGCGCATGGCGATCGGCTCGGGCGGCGAGCTCGACATCGAAATCATCGGGCTCGTCGCCAACGCGAAATACAGCGATGTGAAGGACGAGGTCCCGCCGCAATACTTCCTGTCGCAGTACCAGGAAGCGGAGCCCGGCTTCACGAACTTCTATGTGCGCAGTCAGTTGCCGCCCGAGGACGTGCTCGCTGCCATGTCCGCGGTGGTTGCCGGGTTGGACCCGAACCTGCCGGTGGAGGGCCTTGCCACCCTGCCGGACGTCATCGACGACAACCTGTTCCTCGACCGCATGATCAGCATGCTGTCGGCCGGCTTTGCGTTGGTCGCAACGCTGCTTGCCGCGACCGGCCTGTACGGCGTGCTGGCGTACTCCGTCGCGCAGCGCACGCGCGAGCTCGGCGTGCGGCAGGCACTCGGCGCCACGCCGGCTCGCCTGCAGGGCATGGTGCTGGGCCAGGTGGGCTGGATGGCAGTTGTCGGCGGTGTGGCCGGCCTCGTTTTCGCGCTCATGCTCGGCCGCGCGGCCGAAGCGGTGCTGTTCGGGCTTTCCGGATACGACCCGGTGGTGCTGGCCGCGGCGACGGCAGTGCTCGGTGCGGTCGTGCTCGCCGCGAGCTACCTGCCGGCGCGCAGGGCTTCGAGCGTCGATCCGATGCAGGCGCTGCGCTACGAATAATGAGCAAGACAATATGACAGGTTGGTTCCACGATCTTCGTTACGCCGGGCGCGGGTTGCTGAAGAGCCCCGGCTTCACGGCCGTCGCCGTGCTGACGCTCGCGCTCGGCATCGGTGCGAATACGGCGATTTTCAGCGTCGTCGACAGCGTGCTGCTGAAGCCCCTGCCGTTCCAGCAGCCGGAGCGGCTCGTGCAGGTTTTCGAACGCACGCGGGGCGGGCTCGGCACGGCGTCGCCGCCCAATTTCACGGACTGGCGAAGCACGAGCACCGCGTTCGAGGAGATGGGGGCGTACACCGGGACGGCAGGCGCGCTGACCGGCGCCGGCGAGCCGCAGCGTGTCGCGGGTGCAGCCGTGACCGGCGGCTTCTTCCCGGTGCTTGCCGAAGCGCCGATGCTCGGGCGCGTCATTACCGATGCGGATGCCGTGATCGGGCAGGACAGGGTCGTCGTGCTGAGCCATGGCCTGTGGCAACGGCAGTTCGCCGCGGATCCCCGCATCGTCGGCAGGCCGGTGCAGCTCGACGGCGGCGACTACACCGTCATCGGCGTGATGCCGCCCGGCTTCGAATACCCGGCAGGCGCTGCAATCTGGGTACCGCTCGCCTTCACGGAGGACGATCTCGCGACGCAGCGCGGCGCGCATTACCTCGATGTGATCGCGCGGCTCGCGCCGGGCGCTTCCGTCGAGCTGGCATCTTCGCAGTTGCGGGGCATCGCGCAGGTGCTGGAGGCGCGCTTCCCGGACACCAACACGGGTTCGAGCGCGTTCGTCCTCCCGCTGCGCGATGCGCTCGTCGGCGACGTGCGTCCGGCACTCCTGGTCCTGCTCGGCGCGGTCGGCTTCGTGCTGCTGATCGCCTGCGCCAACGTGGCAAACCTGCTGCTGGCGCGCACGGCGGCACGCAAGCGGGAGCTCGCGGTCCGCAGTGCGCTCGGCGCCGGGCGAGCGCGGCTCGCGCGGCACGTGCTCGCCGAAAGCCTCCTGCTCGCGTTGCTCGGTGGCGCGGCCGGCCTGCTGCTCGCGAATGCTGCGCTCGAGACGCTGCTTCTGTTGCCGGTCGACGGGATGCCGCGTCTTGGGAACACGGAGCTCGACCGGACGGTGCTCACATTCACCGTCACGGTGTCGATACTGACCGGCGTATTGTTCGGCCTGCTGCCGGCGCTCCGGTCCGGCCGGGGGCGCGACCTCTCAGCGGCCCTGAAAGCGGGCGGCGGCGGCGTCGCGCACGCGCGCACCGGCGGGCGAACGCAAGGGGCGCTCGTCGTGGCCGAGATGGCGCTGGCAGTCCTGCTGCTGGCAGGCGCGGGCCTGCTGCTGAAGAGCTTCGTTGGCTTGCAGCGCGTGGATACGGGCTTCAATCCGAGCGGCGTGCTGACGTTCAACATCGCGTTGCCGCGCTCCGGTTATCCCCAGCCTGCGGATTCGCAGGCGTTCTTCGAGGAATTCAACCGGCGTATCGGCGCCTTGCCCGGGGTGGAACGCGTGGCCGGCATCTTCGGCCTGCCGCTCACGGGCTTCGATTACACGATCTCCGTCGAGCGG
>CBFGSB010000020.1:0-26306 GCA_965651325.1 uncultured Chromatiales bacterium
GCGTCGCGCATGCGCTGGTATTCCTTGTCGGTCAGCGTCTGCGCGGGCGCGACGGTGATGGAGTCGCCGGTGTGCACGCCCATGGCGTCGACGTTCTCGATGGAGCAGACGATGATGCAGTTGTCCTTGCGGTCGCGCACCACCTCCATCTCGAATTCCTTCCAGCCGATGACCGACTCCTCGAGCAGCACTTCGTTGGTCGGCGACATCTCGAGCCCGTGCGCGACGATCTGCTCGAACTCCTCGCGGTTGTAGGCGATGCCGCCGCCGGTGCCGCCGAGCGTGAAGGACGGCCGGATGATGACGGGAAAACCGATTTCCTTCTGCTTCTCGATCGCCTCTTCCAGCGTGTGCGCAATCTCGGCCTTTGCCACTTCGAGGCCGATCTCCACCATCGCGTCCTTGAACTTCTCGCGATCCTCGGCCATGTCGATCGCTTCGCGGGAGGCGGCGATGACTTCCACCCCGTAGCGATCGAACACGCCTTCGCGGGACAGGTCGAGCGCGCAGTTCAGCGCGGTCTGGCCGCCCATGGTCGGCAGCAGCGCGTCCGGGCGCTCCTTCGCGATGATGCGTTCGAGCGCCGTCCAGTGCACGGGCTCGATGTACACGGCGTCGGCGATCTCCGGATCGGTCATGATGGTGGCCGGGTTGGAGTTGACGAGGATGACGCGGTAGCCCTCCTCGCGCAGCGCCTTGCAGGCCTGCACGCCGGAGTAGTCGAACTCGCAGGCCTGGCCGATCACGATCGGGCCGGCGCCGATGATCAGGACGCTTTCGATGTCGGTGCGTTTTGGCAAAGTGCTGTCGTCAGGTCGGGGACAGGGGAGGTCCGGTGGTAAGAAAGAACGTTAGATTGATTAGGCAAGTAGCTGATTACATGGCTATCGATTGCCACCGTAAGCGGCCGCCGACGGCTCCTGCCGGGCCTGCTCCATGTCCGAGACGAAGCGTTCGAACAGGGGCAGGAGGTCGTGCGGGCCGGGGCTCGCCTCCGGGTGCCCCTGGAAGGACATGGCCGGCCGGTCCTTGAGCGCGATGCCCTGCAAGCTGCCGTCGAAGAGCGAACGATGGGTCGTCCGCACGTTGGCCGGGAGCGAGGCTTCATCGACCGCGAAGCCGTGATTCTGGGTGGTAATCATCACCTGCCCCGTCTGCAGGTCGACCACGGGATGGTTCGCCCCGTGATGCCCGAATTTCATCTTCACGGTCTTCGCACCGACGGCCAGCGCGAGCAGCTGGTGCCCGAGACAGATGCCGAACAACGGTATCCCGGCCTGCAGGAACGCGCGGGTGGCTTCGATGGCGTAGGTGCAGGGCTCCGGGTCGCCCGGCCCGTTCGACAGCATGATGCCGTCGGGCGCCAGCTTCATCACTTCCGCCGCGGGCGTGGTTGCCGGCACGACGGTCATGCGGCAGTCGAGGTCGGACAGGATCCTCAGGATGTTGCGCTTGATGCCGAAGTCGTAGGCCACGACGTGGCGCGGCGCGATCCGGCGATTCATGATGCGCCCCCGCCGCGCGAATTCGGTGCCGTGGCACCACTGGTATACACGGTCGGTCGTGACGAACTTGGCCAGGTCCATCCCCGACAAGCCGGGAAACTTGCGCGCGTGCTGTACCGCGACCTGGGGATCGGCGTTACCGGTCATTATGCAGCCCGACTGCGCGCCCTTTTCCCGCAGGATGCGCGTCAGCTTGCGCGTGTCGATGTCGGCGATCGCCACGGTGTTGCTACCGACCAGGAAGTCCGTGAAGCTGCGCTCGGCACGCCAGCTACTGGTTGCCATCGAGCTGTCGCGCACGATCAGCCCCGAGGCGAAGATTCGCGAGGATTCCATGTCCTCGCTGTTGGCCCCGGTATTGCCGATGTGCGGGTAAGTGAGCGTGACGATCTGCCGGCAATACGACGGATCGGTAAGGATTTCCTGGTAGCCCGTCATGGCCGTGTTGAACACGACCTCGCCAATGGTCTTCCCGTCCGTCCCGACGGACGTACCGTGAAAGACCGTTCCGTCTTCGAGCGCCAGGACAGCCGGTGTCGTCAAGAAAATTCCTCTGGAGCGAATGGATAAGCCGCGATCGGCCGAGCGCAGATGCACAAAAGCGGAAGGACTCTTAGCCCTCCCGCTTTGCGTCGCCAGGACTCGGCGAGGGGACATTTTACTGAACCTGGCCGCGGGGTGCTACCGGGTTCGCCTCTACTCCGTCGCGGCGAGATCCCGCATGCCGTAGAGCCCGGGTTGCTGCCGCGTGAGCCAGCGGGCGGCCCGCAGCGCCCCCAGCGCAAATACCCGGCGATCGTGCGCTTTGTGCGCGAGCGTGAGGCTCTCCGCCGCGGAGCGCAGGATCACGGTGTGCTCGCCCGGGTTCTCGCCCTCGCGCACTGCCGAGAACAGGATCTCGGCGGCCGAGCTGCGCGGCGGCACCTCGTTTCCACCGAAACGGTAGACGTCGGCAAAATCCTGGCCGCGCGCGTCCGCCAGCGCTTCGCCCAGCTTCAACGCGGTGCCGGACGGGGCGTCGACCTTGTGCACGTGGTGTGTCTCGTGAATCTCGGCGGCGAACTCCGGCCCGAGCGCCGCGCCTGCGCGGCGCACCAGCTCGCTCAGCACGGCGACCCCGAAGCTCATGTTGCGATCGTGGAACACAGGAATCGAGGACGCTGCCTCGCGCATACGCGCCATGACGGCGTCTCCCAGCCCGCTGACGCCACTCACGAGAGGCCGGCTCTTGCGCAGCGCCGCGTCGATGACGATCGGCGTGGCGCCCGGCAGCGTGAAATCGACGGCCACGTCGGCCGCTTCGAGGACCGCATCGAGATCGCCGCCGGTAATTGCCCCGCCCGGCAGGTCGTGGCGGATATCGGCCAGGCGGTCCTCGCCGCGCATCCAGACGCCGGCCAGTTGCAGCCCGGGATCCGCGGCGATTGCCTGCAGCAGCTCGCGCCCCATGCGCCCCGCTCCGAGGACGGCGATACGCAGGTTATCGGTTGGCGGCACGGCGCTCGAGGGTCGCGGACGACTGCAACGGGAAGTCAGGGGCTGATGCGCTCGAAGAAGCGCTTGACGCTGTCCACCCAGCCGTTGGCGCGCGGGTTGTGCTTGTCGCCGCCGGCGCTCACCGACTCGTCCAGCTTGCGCAGCAGCGCTTTCTGGTCCTCGGTCAAGCCGACCGGCGTTTCCACGACGACGCGCGCGAACAAGTCGCCCTGGCGCGGGTCGCGGACGGTGGTGACGCCCTTGTTGCGCAGCCGGAACACCTTGCCCGACTGGGTGCCCGCCGGCACCTTGAGGGACACGTGTCCATCCAGCGTCGGCAGCTCGACCTCGCCGCCGAGCGCCACGGTCGCGAAGCTCACCGGTACCTCGCAGGTCAGGTCGGCGCCATCGCGCGTGAACAGCTTGTGGGGATTGACGCGAATCTCGACGTAGAGATCCCCCGGCGGCCCGCCGTTGCGGCCGGCTTCGCCCTCGCCCGTCAGGCGGATGCGGTCGCCGTCGTCGACACCTGCGGGCACCTTGACCGAGAGCTTCTTGACCTTGGCCGTGCGCCCGCGTCCGTGGCAGGCCGTGCAGGGATCGGCGATCACGGTGCCGCTGCCTTTGCAGGCCGGGCAGGTCTGCTGGATGGAAAAGAACCCCTGCTGCATGCGCACCTGGCCGATGCCGCCGCAGGTCGCGCATTTCACCGGCTCCGAGCCTTTGCGGGCGCCGCTGCCGTCGCATTCCTCGCAGGTCACCTGCGTCGGCACTTCGATCGTGACGTCGTCGCCGGCAACCGCTCGCTCGAGGTCCAGCCTCAGCTCGTAGGCAAGGTCCGCGCCGCGGAACACCTGGGCCCGGCCGCGGCGGCCGCCGCCGAAGATGTCGCCGAACACGTCCCCGAAGATGTCGCTGAAGCCTTCCGCGCCGAAGCCGCCGGCGCCGGCACGGCCGCGGCCGAGCCCCGCGTGGCCGAACTGGTCGTAGGCGGCGCGCTTGTCGCTATCGTTCAGGACTTCGTAGGCTTCCCGGACCTCACGGAACTTGCGCGACGCATCGGCGTCGTCCTTGTTCCGGTCCGGGTGATGCTTCATGGCAAGGCGGCGATACGCCTTTTTTACCTCCGCATTGGATGCCGTCCTGGTTACTCCCAGGATCTCGTAGTAGTCGCGTTTTGCCATAAGCCTTCAAACAGTGACCCGTTGGAACCTGCCACGCAGGCTCCAACGGGTTATTCGTTTCGCCCGCTGAGCGTGATCTTAACCGGACTTCGACTTCCGGTCGTCGTCCACCTCCTCGAACTCCGCGTCGACGACGTCCTCGGACGAGGCGCCGTCGCCATCGCCCTCACCCGCCGTATCCGACGCGCCCGGGCGGCCTTCCTCGGCGTACAGCTTCTGCGCCACCGCGGCGGACGCTTCGGCCAGCGCGTTCGTCTTGCGTTCGATCGCGTCCTTGTCGTCCTTTTCGAGCACGGACTTCAGGTCCGAGATTGCGGATTCGATGGCGTGGCGCTCCTCACCCGTGGCCTTGTCGCCGAGTTCCTTCAGCGACTTCTCGGAGGCGTGGATCAGTGCGTCGGCCTGGTTGCGTGCGTCCACCAGCTCGCGGAACTTCTTGTCTTCCTCGGCGTGGCTCGCGGCGTCCGACACCATTTTCTCGATCTCTTCCTCCGAGAGGCCGCTCGAGGCCTTGATGACGATGTTCTGGCTCTTGCCGGTGGCCTTGTTCTTCGCCGACACGTTGAGGATTCCGTTTGCGTCGATGTCGAAGGTGACCTCGATCTGCGGCATGCCGCGCGGCGCCGGCGGGATGTCGGTGAGGTCGAAGCGGCCCAGCGACTTGTTGTCGGCTGCGCGCTCGCGCTCACCCTGCAGCACGTGAATGGTCACGGCCGTCTGGTTGTCGTCCGCGGTCGAGAACACCTGCTCCGCGTTCGCGGGGATGGTGGTGTTCTTCTCGATGAGCTTGGTCATCACGCCACCGAGCGTCTCGATGCCGAGCGACAGCGGCGTCACGTCGAGCAGCAGCACGTCCTTGACGTCGCCCGAGAGCACGCCGCCCTGGATCGCGGCGCCAAGGGCCACGGCCTCGTCCGGGTTGACGTCGCGGCGCGGCTCGCGTCCGAAGAAGTTCTGCACCGATTCCTGTACCTTCGGCATGCGCGTCTGGCCGCCGACGAGGATCACGTCGTTGATCTCGTTGACCTTGAGGCCGGCGTCCTTCAGCGCGGTCTTGCAAGGCCCGATCGTGCGCTCGATCAGCTCGTCGACCAGCGACTCGAGCTTGGCGCGCGTCAGGCGGATGTTCAGGTGCTTCGGGCCGGACTGGTCGGCCGTGATGTAGGGCAGGTTCACCTCGGTCTGCTGCGCGGACGACAGCTCGATCTTGGCCTTTTCCGCGGCTTCCTTCAGCCGCTGCATCGCGAGCGAGTCCTTGGTGATGTCGACACCGGATTCTTTCTGGAATTCGGAGGTCAGGTACTGGATCACCCGGTTGTCGAAGTCCTCACCGCCGAGGAACGTGTCGCCGTTGGTCGCCAGCACTTCGAACTGGTGCTCGCCGTCGACTTCCGCGATCTCGATGATGGAAATGTCGAAGGTGCCGCCACCCAGGTCGTACACCGCGATCTTGGCGTCGCCGCGCTTCTTGTCCATGCCGTAGGCGAGCGCGGCCGCGGTCGGCTCGTTGATGATGCGCTTGACGTCGAGGCCCGCGATCTTGCCCGCGTCCTTGGTCGCCTGCCGCTGGGAGTCGTTGAAGTAGGCCGGCACCGTGACCACGGCCTCGGTGACTTTCTCACCCAGGTAGTCCTCGGCGGTCTTCTTCATCTTCATGAGCACGCGCGCCGACACCTCGGGCGGCGCCATCTTCTTGCCGTTCACCTCGACCCAGGCGTCGCCGTTGTCGGCCTCGGTGATTTTGTAAGCCACCATGCCGATGTCGCGCTGCACGACGTCGTCGCTGAAACGGCGGCCAATCAGGCGCTTCACCGCGAACAGCGTGTTCTGGGGATTGGTGACCGCCTGGCGCTTCGCGGACTGCCCGACCAGCACCTCTCCATCTTTGCTGAAAGCGACGATGGACGGGGTGGTGCGATCGCCCTCGCTGTTCTCGATCACTTTGGGCTTGTCGCCCTCCATGACGGCGACACAGGAGTTTGTGGTACCGAGGTCGATACCGATCACTTTACTCATAACCAATCATCTCCGAATTCAGTAGTAGGGTGTGCGGTGCAAGAGCCTGCTTCCCGGCAAAATTGGGGCCTGAGGCAAACGTTTCAAGCGGTGTTCGTCGCATTTTCAACCCCCGTCGGCGGCGACCACCACGCGGGCCGGGCGCAGCAGCCGGCCGTTCAGGGTGTAGCCCTTCTGGAACACGGTCAGCACCGTGTCGGGCTCGACCTCGGCCGACGGCTGCGTCGTCATGGCCTCGTGCAGGTGGGGATCGAAAGGCTCGCCCTCGGGATTGACCTCGGCGACGCCGAAGCGCTCCAGCGTCGCGGTGAGCTGTTTCAGGGTCGTGCGGCTGCCTTCGAGGAGGCTCTCGACGTCCGCGACTTCCTCGGCGGCCGCGAGCCCCAGCTCCAGGCTGTCCTTGACGGCAAGGAGCTCCGTCGCAAAGCGCTCGATCGCGAACTTGCGGGCATTCTCGAGGTCCCGCTCGGCCCGCTTACGGACGTTCTCGAGCTCCGCGGCCGCGCGCAGGTAACGGTCCCAGTTCTCGTCGGCACGTGCTTTCTCGGCTTCGCAGGCCGCTTGCGGGTCCTCGAGGGCCCCCTCGTCGAGCGGGCTCGGCGCGCCGGCGCCCGGCCCCGCACCGGGGGAGCTTTCGTCCTGCCAATCGTCCGCTTGCGCGTCCGCACGCTCGTCGCGCCGATCGCCGTAGCCGGGGTTTCCATTCATGTTCGACTCGCTCCGGTCAAATCCAAACGGGCACAATGCCCGACACGCGGGCACAAGGATAATGGGATCCAGCCCCATTTTCCGTCCATTCCAGGCGAGAGTGGGGCCCGGCGAGCCGATTTCAACCGCTCTCGGGCGGCGGCGGCAACGAGGCTTTGAGGGCGGCGCTCAGGAGGCGGGCCGTGACGTCCACGATCGGTATGACGCGGTCGTAGGCCATGCGCGTCGGCCCGATTACCCCGAGCACGCCGATGGCCTCGTCGCTCGCCTGGTACGGTGCCGTGATGACGCTGCAGTTGTCCAGGATCTTGTAGCCGGACTCCTCGCCGATGAAAACCTGCACCCCGCTCGCATTGATGCTGCGATCGAGCAGGTCCAGCATGAACCGCTTGCGGGAGAACGCCTCGAACAGGCGCCGGAGCGTCTCCAGGTCGGACAGCTCCGCGAAGCTCATGAGGTTGGTCTCGCCCGCCAGCCGGAACTCTTCCTTGGCGGCGGTCGCACCGTCCACCGCGGTCTGGGCCACGGCGATGATATCGTGCATCGTCTGGTTCATGGAGTCGCGCGTCGCTTCGAGATCCGCCAGCAGGCGCTCGCGGATTTGCAGCAGGTCGGAGCCGGCGTAGTTCTCGTTCATGTAGTTCGAGGCGCGCTGCAGCTCGTCCGGCGTGTAGGAGCGATCCGTATGCACGATGCGGTTCTGCACCTCCCGGTCGTTGATGACGAGGATGGCGAGGATGCGCCGTTCCGAGAGCGCGAGGAACTCGATCTGGCGCAAGGTTGCGTACTGCGGGCGCGGCAGCGTCACGACGCCGGCCATGCTGGTGATCTTCGACAGCAGGTTGGTCACCAGGTCGAGCAGCTCGTCCGGATCGTCGTACTGGCTTTCGAGCTGCGCCTTGAGCTTCTCCAGCTCGCCGCCGCGCGGCGGCTTGTAGCGTACGAGCGAATCGACGAACAGCCGGTAACCGCGTGGCGTCGGTACGCGCCCGGCCGACGTGTGGGGCGTCGAGACGAACCCCAGGTCCTCGAGATCGGACATCACGTTGCGGATCGTCGCCGGGCTCAAGTCGAGCTTCGAATCGCGCGAGAGCGTCTGCGACCCGACCGGCTGGCCGTCGCGAATGAAACGCTGGATCAGTACCTTCAGCAGGTACTGCGCGCGTTCGTTCGGCAGTTTCGCAATCGTCTCTGTCATGGCGATAGAAGCAAGCTTGACGTCTTCATTGTGTGGGTGCAGTTGGCAAAAATCCAGTACGGTCCCGTCCTGTGCGTGACGCGGCCAGGCCTTCGCGTTTGCGCTGGAGATGCCGGGCCTGCAGGTTGTCCGGGCGAGAAAGTCCGGCGGGGTGCCGCATATGCGGCTTGGCGCGCGCGCGGCCGTCTGCAACAATTGTTGGTCATTCGCGGGGGCGGTCGAACCATGAAAAGCGAATTCAGGACAGTGGCCCTGCTCGGCCGGGTCGAGGACCCGCGTGTGGCCGAGCCGATGTCGGCGCTTGCCGTGCATCTCGGCCGTGCCGGTGTCACGGTGATCGCAACGCCGCGGGCGGCGCTGCCGCCGCCCGTCGAAGCCGTCGCTGAAGCGGACCTTGCCGCGCGGGCGGACCTGATCGTCGCGATCGGCGGCGACGGCACCATGCTTTACGCCGCCGGTTTGGGCCGCCAGCGCGACGTGCCGCTGCTCGGCGTCAATCGCGGCCGCCTGGGGTTCCTCGCCGATGTCACCCCGGACGAGATGTTGAGCAGCCTCGACCAGGTGCTCGGCGGCGAGTACGTGCGCGAGTCGCGTCTGATGCTTACCGCGCGCATCGTCGGCGCGGACGGCAGCGCCAGGACCGCCATGGCGCTGAACGACATCGTGCTGCAGCGGCGCGGCACCGGCCGCATGGTGGATTTCGAAACGCACATCGCGGGGAGCTACGTCAACACGCATTCCGGCGACGGGCTGATCGTCGCGACGCCGACGGGCTCCACGGCCTACGCCCTGAGTTGCGGTGGGCCGATCATCGAGCCGGCGCTGAACGCGGTGGTAGTCGTGCCCATTTGCCCACACACGCTGAGCGACCGGCCGATCGTCATTCCATCAAAACACGAGATCGAGATCCGCCTGCTCTCCTACAGTGACAGCCACGCGGAGGTCGTGGTCGACGGGCACATGCTCGGCGATCTCGAACCCGCTGACCGGCTGTCGATCGGCGAGGCACCGACGCGCATCTCGCTCATTCACCCGCCCGGCTACGATTACTTCGACATCCTCCGCTCGAAGCTGCACTGGGGCCGCGACAGCCGGGTGCGCGCAGCCGCTACCGATGGCACGGCGGGCCGCTGAATGCTGAGGCGCCTGCACGTTCGCAATTTCGCCATCGTCGACGAGGTCGCGGTGGAGCTCGAAGGCGGTATGACCGTGCTGACCGGCGAGACCGGTGCCGGCAAGTCGATCCTCGTCGATGCGCTCGGGCTCGTGCTCGGCGAGCGCGGCGGCGCGGGCCTGACTCGCACCGGCAGCCGGCGCGCGGAGTTCTCGGCGGAGTTCGACGTTACGAACCAGCCGCAGGCGCGGACGTGGCTCGCGGAACAATCCCTCGACCTGGACGACGAGTGCCTGCTGCGCCGCGTGATTGGCGACGACGGCCGCTCGCGCGCGTTCATCAACGGTAATGCCGTGCCGCTGACCAGCCTGAAAGCGCTCGGGGAACTGCTGCTCGACATTCACGGCCAGCATTTCCACCAGTCGCTCGGCCGACCGGCGGTGCAGCGCGAGCTGCTGGACCACTACGCCGGCCTCACGGCACAGTGCGACGAGGTTGCGCGGGCGTTTGCGGCATGGCAGTCGCTCGCCCGCCGCCTGGCGGAGCTGGAAGCGGCCGAAGCCGATCGCGCCTCCCGGCTCGACCTGCTGTCGTTCCAGTCGCAGGAGCTGGAAACGCTGGACCTTGAAGCCGGCGAATACGAAGAATTGCGCGCGGAACGCGAACGCTTCCGGCATGGCGCGCAGCTCCTCGAGAGCGTGACCGGGGCCCTGCTGGCGCTGTCGGAGAACGACGAGGCGAACGTGCAGGCGCTGCTCGCGGCGGCCGGCCACCGCCTGGAGGCGGCGGCGGCGTTCGACGCCCGGCTGGAGCCCGTGCGGCGCCTGGTCGAGGAAGCGAGCATCCAGGCGGCGGAAGCCAGCGACGCGCTGCAGCGGTACGGCGAATCGCTGGATGCCGACCCGGAGCGGCGCGACTGGGTGGAAGAGCGGCTCGATGCCATCCAGGCCGTGGCGCGCAAGCATCGCGTCGAGCCGGCGGAGCTGCCGCCGCTCCGTGAGCGGCTGCAGCAGCAGCTCGCCGAGCTGACGAATGCGGAAGCTACCGGCGCGCGGCTGCGCAAGGAAGCAGGCGCCGCCAGGAAAGCGTTCACGGGCGCCGCGAATGCGCTGTCGGCGGCACGGCAGAAGGCCGCAAGCGCGTTTGCAGGCGAAGTCACGGCCGCCATGCGCGGCCTCGGCATGCCCGAGGGCGTGTTCGAGATCGAGTTGCGCCGGCGGGCGCCCGACGATGCCGGACCGTCCGGCGTCGACGAGATCACCTATCTCATCAGCGCCAATGCCGGGCAGCCGCCGATGCCGCTCTCCAGGGTAGCCTCCGGCGGCGAGCTGTCACGCATGAGCCTCGCCATCCAGGTGATTGCGAGCGACGGCAGTGCGATCCCCACGATGGTGTTCGACGAGGTCGACGCCGGTGTCGGCGGAGGCGTCGCCGAGATGGTCGGGCGACGGTTGATGGCGCTGGGGGAATCGCGCCAGGTGCTGTGTGTCACGCATCTGCCGCAGGTCGCGAGCCTGGCCGACAACCACTTCCGCGTAGCCAAGCTCTCCGACGGCAAGTCGACGCGCACGACCGTGGTCCGCCTGACGGAGGACGAGCGAGTCGAGGAAATTGCGCGCATGCTGGGCGGCGTGAAGATCACCCAGCGCACCCGGGACCACGCCGCGGAGATGCTGGCCAGCGGTTCCCGCCGGTTGAAGAAAGCGGCCTTGTAAGAGGAGTGCCCGCCGACTGTAACGGCGCTACTTCTTGTTCTTGAGCGGCTTCACGTACAGCACGAGGCTGTGATCGATCAGCTCGAAATCGTGCTTCTCCGCGATCTCGTGCTGCAGCCGTTCGATTTCGTCGTTGGTAAATTCTATGACGTCGCCCGTCTCCACGCACACCATGTGGTCGTGGTGCTTGCCCTCGTCGATCTCGAACACGGAATGCGCGCCTTCGAAGTTGTGGCGGGTGACGAGGCCTGCCGATTCGAACTGCGTCAGCACGCGATAGACGGTCGCGAGACCGATGTCCTCACCGGTATCGAGGAGCTCCTTGTATATATCCTCGGCGCTCAGATGACGCTGCTCGTTGTTTGCGAGAATCTCGAGGATCTTGAGCCTCGGCAACGTCACCTTGAGGCCGGCTTTACGAAGTTCCTGACGTTGTAGCATCGCGACGCCCCTTCGACGGTGCACCTACCCCGGCAAAAGCCAAGAAGGTATGATCCGCGCCTATTATACGCACATGGTAGGGGGGCTCCACTGTGGATCGCGCTCCCCGCGAGCGCTTTCCGGCGCGTTTACCGCGCTTAACCGAGCCCGTTGCAGCATGCACAGATTTTTACTTGGCACGATTGTCCTGGTCCTGGCGGCAGGCGCCGCCGGTTGCGTCTACCAGCCCCCGTTGTCGCAGGGTAACCTGCTGAAACAGGAGGACGTCGACCAGCTCGAAGTCGGCATGACGCGCAGCCAGGTCCGCTTCCTGCTCGGTACGCCAATGATCGATGACCCGTTCCACGAGGAACGCTGGGATTACGTGTACTACCTGCGCATCGGGCGCGACGACCCGTCGTTCACGCGCTGGATCACCGTCATCTTCGACGGCGATACAGTCGCTGAAATCCAGAATCACGAAAACTTCAAGCCGGATGCGTAGGAGCGCACCGCACCCGGTTCGAAAAGAGCAGGTAAGTGGCCCTTCCTACGGGCGGCCCTTCCCCATCGACCTCCCCTGCGCCGCGAGCTCCCGTCGCGCTTCCTGCGGATCCATCTGCAACGGACGGTAGATCTCCACCCGGTCGCCGTCCCGCAACGGCGTGTCGCGCCCGACCACGTGCCCCCACACCCCAACCGGGCAACGCGACAGGTCACGGGTTGGAAACCTCGAAGCGATGCCGGATTGCTCGATGGCTTGCGCCACGGTCGTGCCTGCCGCGACCTCGAGCCCGACCAGCTCCTGCTGCTCGCGTAACGCAAATACGACCTCGACGCGCAAGGTGCTCCGCTCCTGCCCGGTCACGTGACTATCCGTAGACCGACGCGGCCCGACGCGTGAATGCCTCGACGAGCGCGGCGAGGATGTCCTCGAAAAAGCGGCCGAACAGCATGTCCGCGATCCGGCTGTCGAATTCGAAGTCCAGCTCCAGCGTGACCTCGCAACCGTCCTCGGCGATATCGCGGAATCGCCAGCCGCCGTCGAGATGCCGGAACGGCCCGTCCACCAGCGCCATGTCGATGGCGTGAAACGGCTTCCGCGCATTGCGGGTCGTGAAGTGCTTGCTCACGCCCCCCTTGTGCAGCTCGAGGGTGGCCACCACCGTATTCTCGTCCCGGCTTTGCACCGTGGCGTCATTGCACCATGGCAGGAATTCCGGGTAGGCCTCGACATCGTCGACGAGCTCGAACATGTCCTTCGCCGAATGCGGCACCAGCGCGGTACGCTTCACCTTACGCATAATCCGTTCTCAACCCGGCGCCGTCATCGGCGGCGATTCTGTCGGAATCCACAATCCCTGACAACCAAGTCCCGTATAATCGCGCCGCTCCACACTCCTTGCCCGTCCCTGCCAATGAGCAAACCCAACGACAACAAAAAGCCGCCCAGCACGATCGCTGTCAACAAGAAAGCGCGGCACGACTACTTCATCGAGGACACCTTCGAAGCCGGGCTCGCCCTGGAGGGTTGGGAAGTGAAGAGCCTGCGGGCCGGCCGCGCGCAGCTTACGGAAAGCTACGTGCACGTGCGCGACGGTGAGGCATGGCTGCTGGGTGCGCACGTGACGCCGCTGAACACGGCTTCGACGCACGTCCACCCGGACCCGACGCGTACCCGCAAGCTGCTGCTGCACCGCCACGAGCTCGACCGGCTGGTCGGCGCGGTGGAACGGAAGGGCTATACCCTGGTGCCGCTGAACCTCCATTGGAGCCGCGGCCGCGCCAAGCTGGAGATCGGCCTCGCCAAGGGCAAGAAGCAGCACGACAAGCGGGCGACGACGAAGGAGCGCGACTGGCAGCGCCAGAAGGCTCGAATCCTCAAGTCTTCCAACCAGTAATTTCCGACGCTTACGAGCTATTCTTAATGCCGGATCGCGCACTGTGCGCGATGCCGTGGCCACCCCGCGATCGCGCGCTGCACGCTCCGGCAAAGCGCGTCACGCCAGCACGTTTCCTTCCAGCCGCGGATCGACCGGTATCCCGACCAGCTCGCTCAAGTCGTTGAGCACCTGCTTCGCCGTCTCGCGCCCGGGCAAGTTGTGCCCGATCTTGACGGTCCGTCCGCCAGTCGTTCGCGCCTGCAGCTTGAAATACACCGTGTGCTTGCCGCCGCTGGAGAGACTGTAGGCCTGGTCCAACGACAGGCAGGAAATCTCGTCGCGCGCGAGCGTTGCCCCGCCTACTGGAACGCCGAGCAGGCGCCTCTCGACGCGCAGGCCGTCACGATCGATGCGGACGCGCAGGCTGACCAGCAGGTTCCAGAGCGAAACGACGACGATCGAGCCGCCCACCAGGCCGAAGATCGCGCGCATCGGCAGTGGGGCAGCACCCACCAGGACACCGGCCGCGAGGAACGCCGAGCCGAACAACGTGCCCAGCACCTTGACCCGCGGATGCCGGAACGCAGGGAAGTACAGCTCCACCCCGCCGGGCACCCGGTGAATGTCGAGCACGTGCTCGATGGCTTTGGACCGTTCGTCCGCCGCCGCGCGGTGCTCCGTGCTCAGGCGGCGCAGCTCACGCGCGGAGGCGCCGGTGGGAAATACCGGGATCTCGAAAACGCGCTCGAAGTCGATCCCGGGCAGGTTGGCTGCGACGCGCAGCCGCCACAGGTGATACGCGCTTTCGTCCTGCGGGTCCGACGCGGGCAGCCCGCTGTCCACGTCGAAGAGGATTTCCAGCCGCGTGTGCGCGAGGCGCGGCACGGACCAGGCGGCGCCCTCCGTCTGCCACACGACCCGCTCTTTGCGGTTGCGGTTCTTGCCGCTGCCGCTCAGGTAGCTGTAGATGCAGGTAAGGCTGGTACGGAACACCAGGCCCGGGTCGTACGCGAGCTGCAGATCCACGGTGCCGCCGACCTGCCCGCCGATGGCCCCAGGGTACGGGTCCATGACAAGTGGCGCCCGGCCGTGACGGCGCCAGGCAAGCGTTTGCCGGATGGCCCAGCCGAGCAGCCAGGCGCCCGCCAGCGGGAGCAGGAGGCCCAAACCTGCCGGCTTGTTGCCGTCGAGGAATTCCGAAGCGCAGCCGATTCCCACCGGTACCGCGATGACGTTCCAGATCGCCGCGACCGCCCATGCCGTTTTTGGTCCACCGCCGCTCGCAATTTCCGGGCCGGCCCACTCGGGCCGGAGCAGCCACGGCCGCTCGACGACGCCGGCCGACTGCGCCGCGTTGCGCCGCCTCCGCAGCCCGAGCCAGACCAGCGAACTGCCGACACCGGTGAACACCACCCCCATGCCGAGGGACGTGACCATGAGGCCCCACCGGACGTCCCGGTTCAGCACGGCTTCGCGCGGGTTTTCCGGGTTGATCCATACGGGTACGGGCTCACCGGCGTCGCGCGCCGCGATCAGCCGTCGCGCGAGGTCCTGCTGGAAGCTGCCAAGATTGTCGCTGCCGCCCGCAATCGCCACGCGATCGCCGCGGTAGGCCTGGCCGCGGTAGTCATAGCTGTAGTTGGCGATCGCGCGGTAGGTCGTCCCATCGTCGTCACGATGGGTCTCGAGCCGGGCACTTTCGATTCTTGCCTCGCCCTGTTCCCACGAGCGCGCGCGCCAGGTGTCCGCGATCGTCGGCAGTGCCAGGAACACCAGCACGGCAATGCCCGCAGCCGCAAACGGCAGGCCGAAAAGCGCCCCGACCCAGCGTCGTTTTGCCTTGTCCGCGGCTCCAGAGTCGCCCGGCGCGGCGATGGTGGCTTTCCCTGCTATTGCCACTTTTTGCAGCCTCGCGTTGTAAGCCTTGCCCGATAGTGCCGCACAGGGCACCCGGGGACCGTGCGAAGGTCTCAGAATCCGCACGGGACCGGCTGTGCGGCTTGTATTTGCGACGTTTGCCCATACACTACGCCGCACGGGGCCGGGTATACCGGTGCCGTTTGTACAGGGGGCGACACGGCTTCGACGGAGGTCGCGAAACTCCGGGTGCATGCCGAGGGACAGATCACCTCGTAAATCCAGCTGTAAAACCTATAGTTGCCAACGACGACAACTACGCACTAGCTGCTTAAAAACCAGCCTTAGTGCCCTCTGACCGGATCGTGCTCGTGCGTCCGGACTCCAGGGGTCATCTACACGGGATCGCGGCGAGGGCATGCTCCGGGCCTGAACCGCTAAAACCTTACGGAGCTGGCTATGGGTCTTCCCTGTCCGTCGGGTAGCCCATAGCGAGATCAAAGGCGGAATAAGCATGTAGAGCACGGAACGTAGGGCTTGCGGACGCGGGTTCGATCAACGCACAGGTCGCCTTTGCGGGTAACCGCAAAGTAAACACGGGGCTCACATCGGCGAACCCTGACGGCGCATCCGAAGGAACCGGATGCGGCATGGCAACGCCGAGGGGTAGCAAGCGGGCCAACCGCAGGGCTGCCCTGTAGAGACTCATAGGCTCGCCGAGCTTTGCTTATGCTTAGCCGGGCGGGTACTAGGATTCGGCTCCTGCCGGATAACACGCCCCGCACCCGAATGATTCGGGTGAAGGCATAGTCCAGGCCGCATCGAAAGATGCGGAATCACTGTCCCGCCGCCTCCACCAATTCTCAGGCCCGACACGGAATGTCGGGCCTGGTTTGGCTGTCCTTTGGCCAACCGGTCCTGTGACAGGTTGCTGTCATGGCGCACGTGTGAACATTTCCAGGTTCGAAAGCTTCGGTCCTCGAGGAAGCGGGCATGAATGAGTTGGCGATCGTTGCTGCGCAGACGGCTGCCGTTCGCGGCGACCTGGACGAGAACATCGCGCGGCACCTCAGGCTGGTCCGGGCGGCCGCATCGTTTGGTGCGGACCTGGTCGTGTTCCCGGAACTGTCGCTCACGGGTTATGAGCTGGACGTGGCTCGCGACCTGCAACTGGAGCCGGAAGACCCGAAGCTCGAGCCGCTGCGCAATGCCGCGGCGGAGTACGGCATGCACGTGCTCGTGGGTGCACCCTGGCGCTCGGGACTGGGCAGGCCCTGGCTGGGTGCCTTCCTGTTCTCACCCGAACGAACGCTTGCTTACGCCAAGATCCACGTCCACGAAAGTGAAGACCCGTATTTCGCGCCCGGCCGGGAAGGCTGCGTCGTGAGCATCCGCGGCGTTGGGGTAGGCGTTGCGATCTGCGCCGATACGAATTTCCCGGCGCATGCCGCCGAGGCGGCCGCGAACGGCGCCGACGTCTACGTTGCCAGCGTGATGAAAACGGAAGAGAAGTATCCCGCCCATGCGGACAAGCTGAAGGACTACGCCGTCCGGCACGGCATGGCGGCGCTTACGGCCAACTTCACCGGCCCGACCGGCAACAAGATGTCCGCCGGGAAGAGCGCGATCTGGGACGAGCGCGGGCAGGTCGTTGCGCAGGCCGAAACCAGCGGCGAAGCCCTGGTTTTCGCGCAACGCAAGAACGGGAAGTGGCGTGGGGCAGTCTACACCGGCTCCCCATGATCGGCTGCTCCCTGGTTCCGGCCTGGCTCGAGTCGCGGCCGCTCCAGTTGTATTAGCGACTCTCGTCCATACATCCGGGTGTTACGTTACAGGTTGCGCCGAATCCGGGGCTGAACGATGGTACCGCTTTCCATACTCGATCTGGTCCGCATCACCGAGGACACCGATGCGCGCGCTGCGCTCGACAATGCGCGCGAGCTCGCCCGGCACGCAGAGGACTGGGGCTACCGCCGCTTCTGGGTGGCCGAGCACCACAACATTCCGAGCATCGCGAGCGCCGCGACCTCGGTCGTCATCGGGCACATTGCCGCGGGCACGGATACGATCCGCGTGGGTGCCGGCGGCATCATGCTGCCGAATCACTCGCCTCTCGTGATCGCCGAGCAGTTCGGCACCCTGGCAACGCTGTTTCCCGATCGCATCGACCTCGGACTCGGCCGCGCCCCGGGCACCGACCAGCTGACGCTGCGCGCGCTGCGGCGCTCGCCGGCCGCCGCGGACAGCTTTCCGCAAGACGTGCTCGAGCTGCAGGCCTTGCTCGCGCCGCCGCAGCCCGGCCAGGCTATTCGCGCGGTGCCCGGATCGGGCACGCAGGTGCCGCTCTGGATACTCGGCTCCAGTCATTTCGGCGCGGCGCTCGCCGCCGAGCTCGGCCTGCCCTACTCCTTCGCCGCGCATTTCGCACCGCAGCAACTGTTGAGCGCGCTCGAGATTTACCGCAGCCGCTTCAAGCCGTCTGAACAGCTCGACAAGCCGTACGCGATGATCGGCGTGAACATCATCGCTGCCAACACCGACGACGAAGCGCGGCGTCTCGCCACGACGCAGCAGATGTCCTTCGTCAACCTGCTGCGCAACGAGACCCGCGGCCTGAGCCAGCCGCCGATCGACGACATCGAGGAATACTGGACACCGATGGAAAAGGCGCAGGTGTCGCAGATGCTGTCACGCTCGATCGTGGGATCGCCGGAGACGGTCCGTGCCGGCATCGACGCGCTGGTGCAGGAAACGGCCGCCGACGAGTTGATCATCGTCTCGGACGTCTACGAACACGCGGCACGCCTGCACTCGTTCGAGCTCATCGGCGCACTACCATCCTCCTGAAGCAAGTTTGCGGCCCCTTTTCAAGAGTGACATCGCGGGGGCGAACCCGGATACTCCACGCCCTTTCACTCGGGTAGCAGTGGGGAATCCAGAATGTTTCGCAACGTCCGCTTCTTTCGCCTCAACACCGCCTGGCCCGAGTCGGAGCAGGCCCTGTCTGAACAGCTGGCGAGCGCGGCGTTCACTCCCTGCGGTCCCTTTGCCGAGCGCAGCACCGGCTTCGAGCCGCCGGCCGGCGGTCCGGACGGGCTGCTCGCGCGGCGCGTCGAGGGCGCGGACCTCCTGCGCCTGCGCACCCAGGCGCGCCTGCTGCCCGCGGCCGCGGTCGACGATGCGCTCGAAGCGCGCATCGAAGACTGGCGCCAGCGCATGGAGGCCGAGCCCTCACCGCGCGAGAAGCGCAAGCTCAAGGCACAAACGCGCGACGAGCTGCTGCCGAAAGCGTTGCTCAAGTCGCAGCGAACGCGCGGCTTCATGATCGCCTCCGAGCAACTGCTGGCGATCGAGACGCTCTCCGACGCGCGAACCGAGGAGTTCCTCGAGCACCTGCGCGCGCCGCTCGGCACCATCGACGCCGTGCCCCTGGCGTTCAAGCGGCCGTTTGCAGAGCTGCTGACTCGCATCTTCCTCGGCGACGCGCCGCGCGGCTTCGCGCTCGGCCGCGAGTGCCGGATGTGCGACCCGGCCGACGTGAAAGCCTCGATCCGCTGCGCCGACCTGGATCTCGCCGACCCCGGCGTGCGCCGGCACGTGCGCGAAGGCATGCGGCTGACGCATCTCGAAATCGAGTTCGACAATGTCCTGCGCTGCACCCTTGACGAAAAGGGCGGCATCGCGAAGCTCAAGCTCGTCGGTGCGGATATCGCCGAGGACCTGCCGGACGAAGACCCGCTTGCGCGTCTCGATGCCGAGTTCGCGCTGCTCACCGGCACCCTGCGCCAGCTCTTGAGCGCCATGCGGCAAGCCCTCGGCGGCTATGAAGAAGAACCGATGCCAGTCGAGCGCGTGGCCGTCGCATAGCCTCCCAAGTTACAAACCCGGATTGAATTTCTGCCGCTCGCGCTCCCGCGACGGTTGTCTAGACTCGCTGTACGGCCTTGGCGATTGCGCGCGTGCAGGCCCGACCTGCAAGGCGATTCGCTGTAGCCGGAACTCACTTCCCACCTCAGCAGCGAGGGACAGTCATGAACCTGATGGATCTGTTGGAACAAGAGGGCGGCCGTAGCAGTGTGGCGAAACTCGCCGGACAGCTCGGTATCGACGAGGCGCAAGCGCGGCAGCTCATGAGCAGCGTATCACCGGCGATCGCCGGCGGGCTGCAGCGGCGGGTGCAGTCCGGCGAGGGGCAAGCGGAGCTGACACGTGAGCTCGAAAGCGGGCGGTACGAGCGGTACGTCGACGACCCGCAGCGCCTGGAAGAGGCGAGCGCGCGCGAGGAAGGCAACCGCGCCCTCTCGCAACTCTTCGGCAGCGAAGACGACAGCCGGCAGGTCGCCGGCCGTGCGTCCGAGGAGACCGGCCTCGACAAATCCCTGATCGAACGTGCGCTGCCGCTGGTGGCGGGACTTGCGATGGGCGCGCTCGGCAAGAAATCGCAGTCGCAAGGCGGCCTGGGCTCGCTCGCCGGCCTGCTCGGCGGCGACGGCAAACTCGGCATGGACGACGTGAAGAACCTCGGGGGCAAGTTCTTCTGACAGTCGTGCTATCGTCGGCTCGCCCGAAGCACGAGAGGAAGCACGACATGAGCGCCGACGAAAGCCCCCGCCCACCTCTGCCACCCTTTGACGCCGGCACGGCCGCGCAGAAAGTGCGCGCGGCCGAGGATGCCTGGAACACCCGCGACCCGCAGCGGGTCGCGGGTGCCTACAGCCCGGACAGCGTCTGGCGCAACCGCGCGGAGTTCATCCGGGGCCGCGATGAGATCGTGCAATTCCTCATTCGCAAATGGAATAAGGAACTCGATTACCGGCTCATCAAGGAGGTCTGGGCTTTTCACGCCAACCGTATCGCCGTGCGCTTCGCGTACGAATGGCACGACGACGCCGGAAGCTGGTTCCGTGCGTACGGTAACGAGAACTGGGAATTCGACGACAAGGGTTATATGCAGCGCCGCATCGCCAGCATCAACGACCTGCCGATCAGGGAAAGCGATCGCAAGTACCACTGGCCGCTCGGCCCGCGCCCGAAGGACCATCCTGGCCTCTCCGATCTGGGCTTATAGGCGGGAACGGCGACACTTCTATCCAGCACAGCTCCACTCCACGCGCTGGAGGGAGACGATAGCGGCAACGGTATCAGGCGTCGCCGAAGATGTCGGGGTACGCACCCACCCGCTGCCCGGCTGTCCAGCTTTCAACGGCGGGCGCTTCGCGCCCGGTCTCCGGGCAGCTCAGAACCGCGTCGACCGCGAACTCGGCGGGCATGCGGTACGGATCGGTCGTAGTCCCCTGCTCCCCGAACGGAGCGGCGATGAAGAGCACCAGCAGGATGGCGCGCAGGGCGATGAGCATAGTCAGTTTCCTCCCAAGTCCACCTTTTGATGCACCGGGCCTTCATTCGGTTGCAATGGTTTTGCGCCGCGCTGGTATACGTCCGATACCGATGCAGCATATGCCGGCCGTGTTCGACGAGCAGCGGGCTCGAGTGAACGAGCTCGGCGCCGTCGTCGTGGCGCCCAGTGACCGTCATTCGTCGCGCAGCGGCGGCACCTCGAGCGAGTACAGCACGCCTGTCACGCGGTCCGCGTAGTCCGCGCGCCGGCGCTCCCACGGCGGGAAATCGCCCGTTGCCGCGCGCCATTCCTGGAGCATCGCGTAGTGATCGGCGATCAACGGCTGGAACTCCGGGACGGATGCCAGGTTGTGGACCTGCCACGGGTCCTCGTCCGTGTCGTAGAACTCGATCTCGGGACGCGGCGCCTCGAACAGCAAGCCTTGCACTTTGTTCAGCCGGCCATCCTGCTTCAGTCGATAGAGCGCGCGCCACGACGGGCTCCCGGAAACGTCCGCCGGCGAGCCGAACGGCAGCCCGATGTAGGCGTTATGCACGAGCCGGTAGCGCTCGGTGCGGACGCTGCGGATGTGCTCGTCGCAATCGTGCCAGTTGCGTTCGCTGAACGCGGCCTGGCGCCGCCAGCGCCCGGGATCGCGCAGCCCCGCCGACAGCGCCTCGCCCTGCATGTCGCGCGGCACGTCCAGCCCTGCGAGCGCGAGGAACGTCGGCGCGAGATCGACTACGCTCATGAGCCCGGCGTGGCGGACGCCGCGCGGGACGACCCCCGGCCAGCGGAAGATCAGCGGCGTGCGCACGCCGCCGTCGTAGACCGTGCCCTTCTCGCGCGGAAAGGGCGCGCCGTTGTCGCTCAGGAACACGACCAGCGTGTCCCGGTCGAGGCCGCGCTGCTCCAGCACGTGCAGGATCCGGCCGATACCCTCATCCATGCGGCCGAGCTCGTCGTAATAGCGCGCGACGTCCGCCCGCGTCTCCGGGGTATCCGCCATGTACGGCGGCACCTCGACCCCAGCGGGGTCGTGCGGTTTGGCCAGCGTGCCGTCCTGGTACGGACGGTGCGGGTCGTTGAACGCCACCCACAGGAAGAACGGCCTTTCGCCCGCGGCGTCCAGGAACGCATCGAAGCGGTCCAGGCCGGGGTCGTACCAGTCGAACTGGCGGTCCGAGTGCGGTCCCTCGTGCGCCTTCTGCATGTGTCCGGTGAACCAGCCGGCACGCTGCAAGTGCCCGGCCACCGTCGTATAGCGCTCCGGCATCGGCACGTGCAGGTCTTCGGTGCCGGTCGCGTGCGGATAGCGCCCGGTCAGGATGCTGATGCGCGATGGACTGCATTGGGACGTGGTGAGCATCGCCTTATCGGCGGTCACGCCCTCCGCCGACAGGCGATCGACGTTCGGCGTGCGCACGGCGGGGTTGCCGTAGCAGCCGAAATGGCGTGCGCCGGCATCGTCGGCGATAAACACGAGGATGTTCGGCTGCGCGCTGCCGGAGTCCGCCGCCCGTATCCCGCTGCCGGCAACGGCGACCGAGGCCAGCGCCGCCCTGGCGAAATCCCGCCGTGTAAGCTTGTGACCCGCTACCGCCATTTCGCCTCCCCGAAGAACAATAGGTTAAGGAGCTTTTATCACCTGCTTTCGAGCGAATCCCTCCGCGGAGACGCGCCCCGTCGAGCAACGGCTGCGAGGGCGACTTCCCGCCACGCGCCGCTGCGGTCGCCGGCGTGAACCGCAACCGCGCTGCCATCGCGCACCCGCAGCAGGCCGGTGAAGGCCCCCGGCACGCCCTCCGAAACGTCCGCGGCATAGAGCGTCAGCGGGCCGGCTGCGCCCAGGTTCAGTACGATGCGGGCTTCCCCGTTCGGCGGCGCGATGATCTCCAGCGCCGTCCACTCGCCGCCATTGCTGAACGTGGCCGGCACACCTTGCACGGTGATGCCCGAAGGCTCCGCCGAATTCGGGAACACCAGGTACAGCACGCGCGCATCGCGCACGGTGCGCAGCGAAACCGCCAGTTGCCGCCCCTCCGGCGTCGCCCGGTCCTCGAGCACGGTCAGGGTGGGCGGCGGCAACGCGGGGCCGGTGTCCCCGGGAACGAGCAGGCGCTCCCACCAGGGGAAACTCGCAAGCGGTTCGCGCTCGCCATCATCGCCGTCGAGCAACTGCAGCGGCAGCTCTTCTCCCGGCAGGCTGTCGAAGTACACGCGTCCGGATTCGCCGTCACTGACGTACACAAGGTTCAGGCGCCGCGGCACGTCCTCGGTGAAGGCGGGTCGGGCCAGCGCGATGCCGACGAACACCGCCAGCGCCAGTGCGGCCGCCGCGGTCAGGGGCAATGCTTTACCCGCTTTGGCAATGGCCGGGAGCAGCGGCAACAGGGCCAGCAGCATCAGCAGCGCCGTGCCGGGCAGTCCCTCGAAACCGAGCGCCTCGTAAGTGGCCCACGTGAACGGGAACCATAGCACTGCCGTAAAGAAAGCCGGGAACTCGCTCCAGAGCAACAGCCGTGACGGCCAGAGGTGCGCGCCGGCGGTGCCGGCGAGCAGGGGCAGCAACGCGAGGAAGCTCGCGCCGGGCAACGAGGCGACCAGGATCGCGGCCAGCATCCCGAAAACCAGCAGGGCCGCGAGTCCGAGCCCCGTGCCGCCGCACCAGCGCGCGAGCGGCCGCGCAAGCGCCGTCGCAACGGCCACTGCCAGTGCCAGGAAAGCCATGACGAGCAAGGTTCCCGTGGCCGTCCATCCCGAAGCGGCGGGGCCGGTATCGGCAAGCAGCCACTGCAGCCCGACGCCCAGGGCAAGCGCCGCGGCCGCGGCCACCACGAGCACGACCGACGTCACCAGGACCCGCACACTCCGGATCTGCTTTCTCCGCCGCAGGCGCCAGGCCAGCGACAGCCAGGCAATGCCGCCAATCGCGAGCAAAACGACGTTCCAGGCCACCGGCCAGCTTACGAGTGCGGAGCCGAACAGGTCGAAGAAGACCTTGTCGCTCGCGGCCCGCGGGACCTCATCCGCGGTAGCCAGGGCGCGCGCCACCGCCAGGGCGTTCTCGCCGTGATGTTGCAAGGTGGCCGGATCGAGATAGTGCAGGTTGTCCTTCGGCGTGTGGTAGCGCGCGGGATCGCCGGTAAACGCAAAGTTGAGGCCGACGAGGCCTGCGCGACGGAACACGGTGAAGTCCGTGTTGTTCGGCAACAGCTTGTAGATCTCGTAGGCGAGTGAGCTGCCGACCGGATGGTCGAGCGCAGCGCCGGCCAGGGCAACGATCGCGGCATTGCCGGTCTGCGTCTCGAACAACTGGCTGGGTCCGCTGGTGCCGCGAGCCTCCAGGTTGACGACCGAGCCGATGCGCCGGAACTCCGGGGCGTGCACGAACGCCTCGGCGTCGAGCAGCCCCGCTTCCTCACCGTCGCCCAGCAGGAACCAGACGCTGCGCGGCAGCGGGCCGGAAGCCTTGAGGGCCCGCGCCACCTCGAGCAGGGCTGCAACGCCCGCGCCGTCGTCCCCTGCCCCCGGGCCGGCCGCGACCGAATCGTAATGGGCCGCGAGCAGCACGCCCTCTCCGTCGCCGGTGCCGGGCAGGTGTGCGACGACGTTCTGCACGCCGGCGCAGACCGGCCAGAGGCGGCTGCAGGCGAAGCCTGCCTGCACGTCGGGCTCGTACCCGAGGCGCTCGAGCTCGGCGACGATGCGCGCGCGCACCTCCGCGTTGGCCGCGCTGCCGGTCGGATGTGGGCGGCCGTCGCCGAGTATGCGTCCCAGCATCGCGCCGGCGCGCGCCGCGGAGAATGCATCGGCAGGCGCTTCCTCACCGACTGGCGCCGGCGGCGACTGGCTCCAGACCGTGAGCAGGCAAACCAGCAGGAAGCCGGCGATGATGGTTAGTGCCTGCGCGCGCAACAACGGCCTATTGCTCGAGCGTCGACAAGCCGGCCGCGGTGCCCGTTGCATCGCCGCGCCTGCCAGGGGCTTCGATCTTCGGCAGGAAATACGCGAGCAGGCCGATCGCCGGCAGGAACGAGCAAAGCTGGAACACGAACCGGATGCTCGTTGCATCAGCGAGTATCCCGAGCGCCGCGGCACCGATGCCGCCGAGCCCGAACGCCAATCCATAGAAGAGCCCGGAAACGGCGCCTGTCCTGAACGGCATCAGTTCCTGGCCGTAGACGATGATCGCCGGGAAAGCGGCCGACAGGATCATCGCGATCGGCACGCTGAGCACCCCCGTCCAGGCCAGGTCGACGTATGGCAGTGCCAGGGTGAATGGCAGGACCCCTAGGATCGACGCCCAGATGACGAACCGGCGTCCGAAGCGATCGCCGAGCGCGCCGCCCACGAGCGTCCCCAGGGCGACGGCAGCCAGGAACACGAACAGGTGGATCTGCGCGCTCCAGACGGAAACACCGAACTGCTCGATGAGATAAAACGTGTAGTAACTGGTGATGCTCGCGGTGTAGAAGAACTTGGAGAAAATCAGTGCCACCAGCACGGCAATGGCGACCGTCACCTTCCCCCGCGGCAGTGACCGGTGCGTCGCGTCACCGGCGGGGCGCACCGCGAGGCGGCGCAAGCCATGATCCTTGTACCAGTGCCCGACGCGCACCAGGAGCAGGATGGCGACCACTGCCGCCACGGTGAACCACGCCACGCTGGATTGCCCGTACGGCAGCACGATAAACGCGGCGAGCAGCGGCCCCAGTGCCGAACCGGCACTCCC
This sequence comes from uncultured Chromatiales bacterium, assembly GCA_965651325.1. Taxonomy (GTDB): domain Bacteria; phylum Pseudomonadota; class Gammaproteobacteria; order Steroidobacterales; family Woeseiaceae; genus IDS-8. Next base: position 25,150 of record CBFGSB010000020.1, read on the forward strand.
TCCGACCTGGAACACGGACTGCGCCAGCCCGGGCCGCCGGCCCGCCGCCATGCGCGCCACCCGCGAGGACTCAGGGTGCAGCACCGCGGACCCGCTGCCGACCAGCGCGGCGCCGAGCAGCAACGCCGGGTAAACATGGGCGCGGGCGAACAGCAGCAGCCCGACGAGGGTGAACGCCATGCCGATCGCGAGGGAATACGGCTTGGGGTGCTTGTCCGTGTACAGCCCGATCGTCGGCTGCAGCAGCGAGGCGGTGAGCTGAAAGGTGAGCGTGAGCAGGCCGACCTGGGCGAACGAGAGGCCGTAATTGTTTTTCAGGATCGGGTAAATCGCCGGCAGCAGCGACTGCATCATGTCATTCAGCAGGTGACAGAAGCTGATCGCGGCCAGGATCGGCCAGGTCGTGTTCAGGGCGGTTTCGCCTTTGGCGGCGGCAGCAGTGACGTTCACGGGGAGACTCGCGGGTGGAGGGGCTTTGCGATGCGAATTCTAAACGATCCGGGCACCTGGAGCGCGTTCCGTCAGGCTGCCGATCCGGCGGAATCCACCCGTTCCCTGCCTTTGGCGAGGGTCTCGTCGAAGCAACGTTCGAGCTCCGGGTTGACGCCCCGGCAACCCGCGACGACCCGGCTCGCCCAGTCGAGGTACTCGGATCGACGCTGCCAGCTCCAGTCAGGAGGCGGCGAATGCGCGACGTCCCGGACATTGCAGATCTTGTCGGCGATCTTGATGAGCTTCGCGCGTTCGGAGAGCTGCGGCGCGTGCTCGACCTGCAGTTGCTTTCGCGTCGCCTTCCCGAGGTTCTTGTCGTCGGTGACTTCCCCGACGAGATCGCGTACATCGATCCCGAACTCTCGCTCGATCTCCCCGGGCTCCGTTTTGGTGTCCTCGACGGTGTCGTGGAGTATGGCGGCGATCAGCACGGCCAGGTCGTCGACTCCGCCGACCCGGCTGATCAGCTCGGCCACCTCGATGGGATGGTTGATGTAGGGGGATGCGTCCCTGCCCTTGCGCCGCTGGTCCCGGTGCTTGAGGGCAGCGAAGCGCACGGCGCGCAGCAGCTCCCCGGTCGGATTGTCGACCTTCATGACCTCTCCTGTTTACACAATAGGTTACGTAGCTATATTGACTTTCTTTCGAGGAAATCCCTCCGCGGA
>CBFGSB010000021.1:0-26285 GCA_965651325.1 uncultured Chromatiales bacterium
GCGGCGCGGCTGTAATCCCGGTAGAGCATGGACGCGACCGCATCGACGCGCAGGCCGTCGACGTGGAACGTTTCCAGCCACCACAGCGCCGAGGCGATGAAAAAGCCCGCGACCTCGTTGCGCCCGAGATTGGAGATCAGCGTGTTCCAGTCCTGGTGGAAACCCTCGCGCGGGTCGGCGTGCTCGTAGAGCGGCGTGCCGTCGAACTGCGCGAGCCCGTGGGCGTCCGTCGGGAAATGCGCGGGCACCCAGTCCAGGATCACACCGAGCCCTTCGCGGTGGCAGGCGTCGACGAAGCCTGCCAGATCCCGGGGCGTGCCGAAGCGCGCGGAGGGCGCGAACTGCGACAGCGGCTGGTAGCCCCAGCTCCCGCCGAACGGGTGCTCCATGATCGGCAGCAGCTCGATATGCGTAAAGCCGAGCTGTGTGACGTACGGAACAAGGCGCTCGGTAAGGTCCGCCCAGCTCGCATCGCCGCCGCCCCGGGGCCGCAGCCAGGAGCCCGCGTGCACTTCGTAGATCGCCATCGGCGCGCCCGGATGCTGGCGCTCGCCGCGGCCCTGCATCCACTCGTCGTCCGTCCAGCGAAAGTCGGGCAGCGGCGCCACGATGGACGCGGTGCGCGGCGGCCGCTCGGTGGCGCGCGCGACGGGGTCGGCCTTTCCCAGTACGCTGCCGGCGGCACCGACGATTTCGTACTTGTAGTGCTCGCCGGGTGCGAGCCGCGGCACGAACAGTTCCCAGACGCCCGCGCCATGGCGCAGCCGCATCGGGTGCCGGCGCCCGTCCCACCCGTTGAAGTCGCCGACGACCGAGACGCGGCGCGCGTTCGGGGCCCAGACCGCAAAAGCGACACCGCTGACGCCGTCCATCTCGCGGGGCTGTGCGCCGAACACGCGGCCGAGGTCCCAATGCCGGCCCTCGCTGAAAAGGTGCAGGTCGAGGTCGCCCAGCACCAGCCCGAAAGCGTACGGGTCCTCGGTTTCCTGCACGTGGCCGCCGGGCCAGCGGATGCGCAGCCGGTATCCGGCCGCGCCGTCATCGAGGCGCCCTACCCAAAGGCCGTCGCGATAGTGCTCGAGCGTGCCGACGGCACCGTCGCCGTCGCGGGCCGCCAGCTCGACCTTCTCGGCGCCGGGCTGGTAGCTGCGCACGACCCGGCCCTCCGGCGTGTCGTGCGGCCCGAGCCAGGCGAAGGGGTTCGTCAGGCGCCCTCCCATGGCATCCGCGGCGGCGCGCGCGAGATCGGCGTCGTCGCGCATCATGCGCCGCGCGCCTCCAGCCGTGCCGCGATACGCGCCAGGCCGGCCAGGGGGATCGGCACCCAGTCGGGACGGTTGGCCGCTTCGTAGCGCACCTCGTACGCCGCTTTCTCGAGCAGGAACAGGTCGAGCAGCGGACCGGGCGCGTGCCCCGCCACCTGGGCGTAGCCGCGCAGGAACGCCGCGCCGGCGGCATCGCGGAAGCGCTCGAACAGGTCGGGCGGGGCGGCGGCGGTATCCGGCGCGGGCGGCCTGTCCGCGGCCGCCACGGCGGCCGCATAATCGAACGAGCGCAGCAGCCCCGCGACGTCGCGCAGCGGCAGGTCCTTCGCGCGGCGCTCGGCGAGCGGGCGCGCCGGCTCGCCTTCGAAGTCGATGAGCATCACGTCGTGGCCGACCGCGAGGGTCTGGCCCAGGTGCAGGTCGCCGTGGATGCGCGTGCGGGTAGCGCCGGCCGCATCGCGGGTGAGCGCATCGATGGCGCGATGCAACGCTTCCCGCTGCCGCAGCAGGCCTTCCGCGGCCGGGCTGTGCGCGAGGTGGTCGAGTGCGCCGTCCAGCTCCGTCCGGACCCGCTCGGCGAGCGACGCCGCGGCGGTTTCGTCGAGTGCCTCCGGTGCGAACTCCGGGTCGTCCGTGGATTGTGCGAGGATGCCGTGCATCTCCGCCAGCCGGCTGCCGAGCGTCTCGGCGAAGGTTTCGTAGTTGTGGAAGTCGGCCGCGCGCCGGTCCGTTTCCGAAGCGAGGCGCGACAGCATCTCCAGCGTCCACTTCCAGCCGTCGCCCTGGTTGTACACGAAGCCCTGCACGATCATCAGCGTGTGCGGCACGCCTTCCGCGTCGCGGCGCACGACCTCGCCGATGAGCGGCGGGACGCTCTCGAAGCCATGGGCACGGAGGTAACCGGTCATCTCCGCTTCGGGGTGCGTGCCGGGCTGGATTCGGCGCAGCAGTTTTATCACCGCGTGCTGGCCCAGGATGATGGTGCTGTTCGACTGCTCGGCAGCGACCCATTCGGGTTCCAGCCGGTCCGGGTGCTCCAGGTCGCCGTGCCGGCGGTACTCGATTACGCCGGCATCCGTTTCGAGGGTGAGGTCGTCCCGCAGCGAGTGCACCACCGAGCTCGCGAATGCGGGCACGGCGAAGCCGTCCGTCAGCAGGCCGACGTGGCGTCCGCGCCGCACGCGCGCGAGGGCAAGGTTGGGCGCGAACGGCCCGTTCGGCTCACCTTCCCAGGCGATGCCGAGCGGCAGCGCATAGCGGCCGGTGCCGCTGCCGGTCTCCACCTCCACTTCCGCGAGCAGCAGGTCGTCCGCATGCGGCAGCGCCACGACGGTTGCCAGGCGAGTGGCGCGTATCGCCTCGTCCTTGGCCGCGAACCAGCGGCGTTCGACGATGTATTCCGGCAGGACTTCGCGCTCGAGCACCTCGCGGTTCGCGCCTTCCGTCACCCCGACGAGTCCGTCGCGCAGCACGAAGGTGTGCTGCTCGGCCTCGACCGACGGCGCGGTGGAGCTCCAGCCCGGCGCCTCGGCGGCCTCGCTCAGCTCGAACCAGTAGAACCCGTAGGGAGGCAACGTCAACAGGTACGGGAGCTGGCCGATCGGCGGGAACGCCGTGCGCCCGGTCAGCTCGACCGGCGTACGGCCCGCGTACTCGGCAAGGTCGAGCTCGACCGCCTGTGCCGTGCGCGCGAGGTTCGCAACGCACAGGATGGCATCGCCCTCGTACTCACGCAGGTACGCGAGGAATTTGCGGTTCGCCGGGCGCAGGAAGCGCTGCGTCCCGCGCCCGAACGCCTGGTGCTCGTCGCGCACGGCGAGCATGCGGCGCGTCCAGTTCAAAAGCGAGTGGTTGTCGCGCTCCTGCGCTTCGACGTTTACCGCTTCGAAGCCGTAGAGCGGATCCATGATGGGAGGCAGCGCCAGCACCGCCGGGTCCGCGCGCGAGAAGCCGCCGTTGCGGTCCGGCGACCATTGCATCGGCGTACGCACGCCGTCGCGATCGCCGAGATGGATGTTGTCACCCATCCCGATCTCGTCGCCATAGTACAGCACCGGCGTGCCGGGCATCGTCAAGAGCAGGGCATTCATCAGCTCGATGCGCCGGCGGTCGCGCTCCATCAGCGGCGCGAGGCGGCGGCGGATGCCTAAGTTGATGCGCGCGCGCCGGTCTGCCGCGTAGGTGTTCCACAGGTAATCGCGTTCCGCATCCGTCACCATCTCGAGCGTCAGCTCGTCGTGATTGCGCAGGAAGATCGCCCACTGGCAACCCTCGGGGATGTCCGGTGTCTGGCGCATGATGTCGGTGATGGGAAAGCGATCCTCCTGCGCCACCGCCATGTACATGCGCGGCATCAGCGGGAAGTGGAAGGCCATGTGGCACTCGTCCGAGTCGCCGAAATACTGCTGGGTGTCTTCCGGCCACATGTTCGCTTCGGCGAGCAGCATGCGGTCGGGGTAGTGCGCGTCGAGGTCCGCGCGGATGCGCTTCAGCACCGCGTGCGTTTCCGGCAGGTTCTCGTTGGATGTGCCTTCGCGCTCGATCAGGTAGGGAATCGCGTCCAGCCTCAGCCCGTCGACGCCGATGTCGAGCCAGAAGTGCATGATCGACAGCACCTCCTCGAGCACGCGGGGATTGTCGAAGTTGAGGTCGGGTTGGTGCGAGTAGAAACGATGCCAGAAATACGCCTGCGCCTCGTCGTCCCAGGTCCAGTTGGACCGCTCCGTGTCCAGGAAGATGATGCGCGTGCCGGCGTACTTCTCGTCGGTATCGGACCACACGTAGAAATCGCGCTGCGGGCTGCCGGGCGGCGCCTTGCGCGCCGCCTGGAACCACGGATGGTCGGAAGACGTGTGATTGATGACGAGCTCGGTAATGACACGAATGCCGCGGGCATGCGCCTCGTCGACGAAGCGGCGGAAGTCGCGCAGCGTGCCGTAGTCCGGGCTGACAGCACGGTAGCCCGCGATGTCGTAGCCGTCGTCGCGGCGCGGGCTCGGGTAGAACGGCAGCAGCCAGATGCAGTTGACGCCGAGGGCGGCGATGTAGTCGAGCTTGGCGAACAGGCCGGCGAAGTCGCCGATGCCGTCGTTGTTGGAATCGAAGAACGACTTGATGTGGAGCTGGTAGATGACCGCGTCGCGGTACCACAGCGAATCGCTTTCGAGGCCCGCACTCACGCGGCGTCTCCCGGCGGCGCGAGGCGCCAGATCGCGTACGGCCGGTCCGGATCGAGCCGCAGGTGCTGCCGCTTGCCGGACCAGCGGAAGCGGCCGCCGCCGACGAGGTCCTGCACGTCGATGCCGGCGTGGTCGGGGAGGCGCCATTCCCACAGCGGCACCTCGAAATCGGCGGCCTGCGCGTTGTGCGGGTCGAGGTTGATCGCCACCAGGATCATCTCACCGCCGGGCGAAACCTGCTTGCCGTAGTAGAGGATGTGGTCGTTCCAGGCGTTGTAGAACTTCAGGCCCAGGTGCGTCTGCAGCGGCAGGTACGCACGGCGCAGGCGATTCAACAGCGCGATGTCCTCGATGATGTTGCCGGGCGCCTGCCAGTCGCGCGGCTTGATCTCGTATTTTTCGCTCTCGAAGTACTCTTCCTTGCCCGGGACCGGTTCCGACTCGCACAGCTCGAAGCCCGAGTACACGCCGAACAGGCCCGACAACGTGGCCGCGAGCGCCGCCCGGATCCGGAAGCCGGGGCGGCCCGCCGCCTGCAGCCACGGCGGGTTGATGTCGGGCGTGTTCACGAACAGGTGCGGCCGGAAAAAGTCCGCCGCCGGGGCACTGGTGAGCTCGGTGAAATACGCCGTCAACTCGGCCTTGTTGTTGCGCCACGTGAAATACGTGTAGGACTGCGAGAAGCCGAGCTTCGCGAGTCGGTACATCACCGCGGGGCGGGTGAAGGCTTCCGACAGGAAGATCACGTCGGGATGCACCGCGCGCACGTCGCCGATCATCCACCGCCAGAAGCCGAACGGCTTGGTGTGCGGGTTGTCGACCCGGAATACCTTCACCCCTTCGCCGATCCAGAACAGGACGACGTCGCGCAGGGCAAGCCACAGGTCGGGTATCGACTCCTTGTTGTAGAAGTCGACGTTGACGATGTCCTCGTACTGCTTGGGCGGGTTCTCCGCGTATTTGACGGTGCCGTCCGGCCGCCAGTCGAACCAGCCGGGGTGCTCCGTCAGCCACGGATGATCCGGCGAGCACTGGATGGCGAAGTCGAGCGCGATCTCGAGCCCGTGCTTGCGCGCCGCTTCCACCAGGCGCCGGAAGTCGTCGAAGCTGCCGAGCTCGGGATGAATGGCATCGTGGCCGCCCTCCGGGCTGCCGATCGCGTAGGGGCTGCCGGGGTCCCCGGGGGAAGCCGTCAGCGCGTTGTTGCGGCCCTTGCGGTGCGTGCGCCCGATCGGGTGAATGGGCGGAAAGTAAAGCGTGTCGAAGCCCATTGCGCGGATCTGCGGCAGTCGCCGGACGACGTCTTCGAACGTGCCGTGGCGCCGGTCACCCTCCGCGTGGTCCGCCTGCGAGCGCGGAAAGAGCTCGTACCAGCTCGAGTAGCGTGCGGCGAGGCGTTCCGCGTCCACGGGATGGATGCCCGAAAGCAGCGCAAACGGCCGCTCGTCCGCGGCGTCCATCAGCTCCGCGAGCGCCGGATCGAGCAGGATGTCGGCAGCGGGCCGGATATCGTCGCGTCCGGAATCCAGCGCGCGATCCAGGCGCCGTACGAGCTCGTCGAGCTTGGCGCCCGGCTCGCCGCTGCTGCGGTCGGCCGCGGCGGCCACCAGGTTCCGGCCTTCGGCGGCATCGACCGGACGGGCCACGCCCGCGCCGAGCTTCTTGCGGAGGTCGCGCCGGAATCCTCCATAGCGATCGAACCAGGCCTCGATGGCGAACTCGAAGCGCCCGAGCCGCGTGAGCGGAAAAGCCGCGCGCCAGCGGTCGTTGCCCAGCTCCTGCATGCGCGTTGCCTGCCAGCTCGCCCGGTCGGCCGCGCGCCAGCGCAGCTCGGCCGCAAGCTGCTCGTGGCCGTCGGCATAGATCGTCGCCGCGACCGTCACGGTATCGCCGACCGTACGCTTGGCGGCGAACGCGCCGCCGTTTACGCCCGGAGCGACGGCTTCGATAACCAGCCGCGGCTGCGCTGCCGCGTGCCTCGCCGCCTTCGGGCCGGCCGGCTTGCGCGCCAGCCGTACCGGCTTCGCCCGGCGGCCGAGGAGCGCCCGTACCTCGTTCGTGTCGAGAGGCGCGAGCGAGGGTTGCGAGCCACGCGCGCGCCTGAACGGCTGGAACTCCGCACCGAGCGTGGCGGCAAGGTCGGCCGCGCCGGGCAGGGCGGGTGGCGCCGCGTCATCGCGGGCTTCGCCTGCCGCGAGCAGCAGCATCGCTTCCGCCGCGCAACGGAGGTCGGGATGGTCCGCCCGCAGGATCGCCGTGGTTCCCCCGTTGCTCAGCAGCCGCATTTCCCCCGGGTAGCGTTCGGCCACCCGCAGCATGTCCCCGGCTTCCGCGGCGTAGCCGAAAAGGCTAGTCGGCAGGATGAAACCGTTCGCCGTGCCGGCAGCCAGCAGTGCGAGTTGCCGGCGGCCGCTCTCGTCGCGCGCGCGCTCGGCGGCGTGCGTGGTGACCTCGGCCAGCAAGGGCGCACGGGTCCGGAGCGCCTCGTATTCCTCCGCGAGCCAGGGCGCGCGCCCGTCCCACCACGCGAACGACGAGACGAAGCGGTCGAAGCCATTGAGCTCCCGGGCGTTCGGCCACGGCAGCCCCGGCGTGTGCGCGATCAGCACGAGGCCGGGATGCAGCTCGCGCGCGGGCGCCAGAATTTGCGCCAGCAGCTCGGGGTGGACCGCGGCGGGGCGGCGGATGCGAAAGCCGCCGGCGCCGGCGGCGACGAGCTCCGCGAGCCGCGTCCCGATCGCGGGCGCGAGCGGTGCTGCGTCCGGCGACTGCAGCCGCGCTTTCGCCTCACCCGTTGCCGGCGGAGGCCGCCTTGGATCGACGACCTCGCCGTCCGCGCGCCGGCGGCGCAGCTCGAACAATGCCGCGTGCGCGGAAACCAGCGGATGATCGATAGGAAAGCGGTCGACTTCGACATCCAGCAGCAGCGCGAGGCCGGCCTCCTGCGCGCGCCCCGCAAGTTGCGCGGAAACAGGCGAGCCGCCGGCAATCACCGGGGCCGCGGGAGCCAGCAGCAGGGCGTCGAAGCCGGCCGCCGCGGCGGCAGCCGGATCGGGCGGCTCTCCGTGCGCGTCGAGCGCCAGGATGCGGGATGGGATGGCCCTGTCGCCTGCGGTTTTCGCCGTTATTCCTCCCGCTTCCAGATTTCCACCGGTTGCTGCTCAGGCGGGCTCTCGACGATGATCTGCCCGACCTTGCAGGGCGTGACGGACTTTTGCTCGTTGCATTCCGGGAGGCTCTGCAGCCGGTCCGCGTAGGCCATGCGCGTGGTATCCGGCGCCTGGCGGGGCTCGCCCGGCGCGTCCTCGCCCGGCGGGATGACACCCCAGCCGGCCGTGTCCGCGAGCTCCCGCTCGGCATCCTCCAGGGACGCGAACACCGGGCGCTGGCGCGCCGTCGGCAGGCAGCGGGAGCGATCGGGATTCACGATGACCGTCGGGTCGTTCTTCTTGGCGGCGACGAGCTCCTGCAGGACGGCTTCGCAGTCGCGCCGGTCGTAGAACACGAACTGCGCTTCCTGCGGCTGGCACACGGTCTTGCCGCTGGGTGCCACGCATTCGCTTAAAGTCAACACAAATACCTGTATCCACGCGGTATCCATGGAAATCTCCCGGGAGGTTTTGAATTTAGAGGCGTCGGCGGGCGGTTCAGGACGAACCCGCGGAGTGGCGGCGCCCGGCACGAGAGTTCATTCTAGCCCGGATACCTCACCGATTGCGCGGTTTCTCGTCTCGCCCGTGAGGCTCACGACAGGTACCCGGTTCGACTGCCGGTGGCCCGCGGGCGGGTCGGCCCGTCACCCGCGCAGGCTCGCGGGGCTTGTCATCGCCCGGGATTAGTGCCATTTTGTATGACTTATTACCGTCAAAGATGACGCATCGCGTGCCAGCCAACGTGCCGGGGGGGACTACACATCATGAATTTCGGCTCGAGACCGGCTCATTGGCTGGCGCTGGCGGCGCTCGCGGGGGCCCCCGGCATGGCTGATGCCGCGGACGCCAGGCGCGAAGCCTTCGGGGCGACCGCCGACGGCACCGCGGTGGAAGCCGCCGTGCTCGAGAACGAGGCGGGCTTCAGCGTCCGCATCCTGACGCTCGGCGCGACCATCCAGTCCCTGGTGGTGCCGGACCGCGACGGCAACCTGGCGGACGTCGTCCTCGGCTACCCGACCGCTGCCGCGTATCTCGAGCAGCCCCAGTACTTCGGCTCCACCGTCGGCCGCTACGCGAACCGGATCGGCGGCGCGAGCTTCGAGCTCGACGGCACGACCTACACGCTCGAGGCGAACGACGGCCCCAACCACCTGCACGGCGGCAACCTGGGCCTGGACAAGCTGCACTGGACCCTGGACGCCACGGACAGCGGGAACCCGGCGTCCGCCGTTTTCCGGGTGGAGAGCCCCGACGGTGCCGGCGGCTATCCGGGCACCTTGTCCGTCACCGCAACCTACAGCCTCGACGACAAGGGCGACCTGACGATCACGTACGCGGCCACCACCGACAAGACGACGATCGTCAACATCACGAACCATGCCTATTTCAATCTCGGCGGCGCCGCGAACGGACGCGGCATCCTCGATCATGAGCTGGCGATCCCGGCGTCGTACATCACGCCCGTGGACGAGACGCTGATCCCGACCGGCGAGCTGGCGCCGGTGGAGGGCACGCCCTTCGACTTTCGCGAGCCGCGCCGGATCGGCAAGGACATTCGCGACGCGAGCAGCACGCAGTTGCGTTACGGCCGCGGGTACGACCACAACTTCGTCCTCGACGCCGCCGACGGCAGCTTGCGGCGTGCGGCCGTGCTCAGCGACCCGGTTTCGGGCCGCGTCATGGAGCTCCTGACGACCGCGCCCGCGGTGCAGTTCTATTCCGGCAACTTCCTCGACGGCCGGACCATAGGCAAGGGTGACACCCTGTACCGCCAGGGGGACGCCCTGTGCCTCGAGCCCCAGGTGTACCCCGACGCGCCGAACCAAACCGATTTCCCGTCGGCCCGGCTGGAACCGGGCGATCGGTATTCCAATGTAATCGTGCTGAGATTCTCGACGCACCGCCCCGGCAACCGCTGAACCCGAAAACGAACAATGACAAGCAAATCCGACAAGGATGCACCGCCGCGCCGCCTCCGCTCGCGCGAATGGTTCGACGATCCGTCAAACCCCGACATGACCTCGCTCTACCTCGAGCGCTACATGAATTTCGGCATTTCCCTCGACGAGCTGCAGTCGGGCAAGCCGATCATCGGCATCGCGCAGACCGGCAGCGACCTGTCGCCGTGCAACCGGCACCACCTCGTCCTCGCCGAGCGCGTGCGCGAAGGCGTCCGCGAAGCCGGCGGCATCGTGCTGGAATTCCCCGTGCACCCGATCCAGGAGACCGGCAAGCGGCCGACGGCGGGCCTCGACCGGAACCTCGCGTACCTGAGCCTCGTCGAGATTTTGTTCGGCTATCCGCTCGACGGCGTCGTCCTCACGATCGGCTGCGACAAAACGACGCCCGCCTGCCTGATGGCGGCCGCGACGGTCAATATTCCCTCCATCGCACTCTCGGTGGGGCCGATGCTGAACGGCTGGTACGAGGGGCATCGTACCGGCTCGGGCACGATCGTGTGGAAAGCCCGCGAGCTGCTTGCCGCGGGCAAGATCGACAACGCCGGCTTCATCAAGCTCGTCGCCTCGTCCGCCCCGTCGACGGGCTACTGCAACACGATGGGCACGGCCACCACGATGAACAGCCTCACCGAGGCGCTCGGCATGTCGCTGCCCGGTTCCGCCGCCATACCGGCGCCGTACCGCGACCGCCAGGAAGATGCCTACCGCACCGGCCTGCAGATCGTCGAGATGGTGCACGCCGACCGCAAGCCCTCGGATATCCTGACGCGCGAGGCCTTCATCAACAGCATACGCGTGAACTCGGCCATCGGCGGCTCCACGAATGCGCCCATCCACATCAACGCGATCGCACGGCACATCGGTGTCGAGCTCGGAATCGACGACTGGCAGGAATACGGCCTCGACGTGCCGTTGCTCGTCAACATGCAGCCCGCCGGCGAATACCTCGGCGAGGACTACTACCGCGCGGGCGGCGTGCCGGCCGTCATCGCCGAGCTCATGAAGCACGACCTCATCGACGGCAACGCCCTCACGGTCAATGGCAGGACGCTGGGCGAGAACTGCCGGGGCGCCGCGATCGCCGACGAGAGCGTCATCAGGCCATTCGACCGGCCCATGAAGCAGAAAGCCGGCTTCACCGTGCTGCGGGGCAACCTGTTCGATTCCGCGATCATGAAAACCAGTGTCATCTCGGCGGAGTTCCGCGAGAAGTACCTGTCGAACCCCGACGACCCGGAGGCATTCGAAGGGCGCGCCGTGGTGTTCGAAGGCCCCGAGGACTACCACGCGCGCATCGACAAGCCGGAGATGGCGATCGACGAGGAGTCGATACTGTTCATCCGCGGCACCGGCCCCGTCGGTTACCCCGGCGCGGCCGAGGTCGTGAACATGCGCCCGCCCGCGGCCATGATCCGGGTCGGCATCAGCACGCTGCCCTGCGTCGGCGACGGGCGGCAGTCCGGCACGTCGGGCTCGCCCTCGATCCTCAACGCGTCGCCGGAGGCAGCGATCGGCGGCGGGCTTGCGCTGCTCGAGACCGGCGACCGCGTCCGCATCGACCTGCGCAAGGGCGAGGCGAACATGCTCGTGAGCGACGAGGAGCTCGCGAAGCGGCGCGCGGCGCTGGCAGCGGCCGGCGGCTACGCGATGCCGGAAAGCCAGTCGCCGTGGCAGGAGATCCAGCGCCTCACGATCGGGCAGGCCGACACGGGCGCGGTGCTCGAAGGGGCCACCAAGTACCAGCGGCTCGCCCAGAAGTACCGCGTGCCGAGGCACAGTCATTGAACCCGGGGCCGGGCGGTGAGCAGCTCGTATCGCATACGCTCTGACATTCGCGCCGAGCTCGGCGAAGGGCCGCTATGGTCCGCACGCGACCAGGCCGTCTACTGGGTGGACATCCTCGGGCAGGCCGTGCATCGCCTGCCGCTCGACGGGGAGACGGTTACGAGCTGGTCGCTGCCGGAACGCATCGGCTGGCTGGTCGAGCGCGAGTCGCGGCCGGGATTCGTCGCCGGCCTGCAAAGCGGCTTCGTCGAGCTCGACCTCGAGCCGCTGGCGATCCGGCCCATCGCCGATCCGGAGCCCGCGCTGCCCACGAACCGGATGAACGACGCCAAGGTCGATGCCGCGGGGCGTATCTGGGCCGGCACGATGGATGCCGACGTGCGCGAGGCCACCGGTTCCCTGTATCGCCTCGACCCGGATTTTTCCGTGTCGCGCCATGACGAGGGCTACTACGTCACGAACGGTCCCGCATTCAGCCGCGACGGCCGCACGCTGTTCCATACCGACACCGGCAGGCGGGTCGTGTACGCGTTCCCGATGCACGCGGACGGCAGCCTCGGCCCGCGCCGGGAGTTCCTGCGTTTCGAGGAAGACTGGGGGCGCCCGGACGGCATGTGTGTCGACGCGGAGGACTGCCTGTGGATCGCGCACTGGGGTGGCGGGCGCGTCAGCCGGTTCACCCCGGACGCCGAGCTCGAGCGCTCGATCGCGCTGCCCGCCTCGCAAGTCACGAGCTGCGTGTTCGCCGGCCCGGAGCTCGACCGGATGTTCGTCACGTCCGCCGCCGAAGGGCGGCACGACGAGCCGCATGCCGGCAAGCTCTTCGAGGTGGACCCCGGCGCGCGCGGCGTGGCGCAGCCGCGCTTCGCCGGCTGAGAGGAGCGCCTTACCGCGAGAGCGCGACCACGGCTACCGATCTCGGCGGAAGATCCAGCACGAGCTTGCCGCCGGCTTTCCTGGCCGACAGGTCCACCGGGTGCACCGCATCGGGATCGTCGAAGGTATTGCGCGCGTCCATCGCCGGGCCGGTCAGCACTTCCCCGTCGGCGCCTTGCACATCGGCGCCCTCGACGTCGATGGCCAGGGTCGCGGCGCGACGCGGGTCGCGGTTCGCGATCGAAAGGTGTATGCGACCGTCCTCGCCCCGGGCCGCGGACACGTCGATCGCGGGAAACTCCCAGTCGCCGTACGCGTAGTCCGGCGAGTCGACCTCTGCCGGCAGGAACGTCGAGTCCTGGAACGGGATGTGCATCCGGAACACGTGATAGGTCGGCGTCAGGAGCATCTCGGGACCGTCGGTCAGGATCATCGCCTGCAGCACGTTGACGGTTTGCGCGATCATCGACATGCGCACGCGCTCCGCGTGCCGGTGGAAGATGTGCAGCGTGGTGGCCGCGGTGACGGCGTCACGGATCGTGTTCTGCTGGTAGAGGAACGCCGGGTTGCGGCCCGGCTCCGGGTCGTACCAGTTGCCCCATTCGTCCACGTACAGCCCGATGCGTTTGTCGGGATCGTACTTGTCCATGATGGCCGAGTGCTTTGTCACGAGCTCGTCCATGTGCATGGCGTGTGCGATCGTCGACGCCCACTCGGCTTCCGGGAAGTCCGTGGAAGATCCTTTGTCCTCCCAGCGGCGTGGGATCGTGTAATAGTGCAGCGAGTAGGCGTCCATGAAGCGCGCCGCCCGCGACAGCATCGTCTCGGTCCAGTGATAATCGTCGACATTCGCGCCGCTCGCGATCTCCTCCGGACGGTTGTCACGCGGAGCGTCGAGGAACGACGCGAACCGGCGGTAAAGGTCGGTGAAGTACTCCGGCCGCATGTCGCCGCCGCACCCCCAGGTTTCGTTGCCGACGCCGATGTACGGCAGGCGCCACGGCTCTTCGCGGCCGTTGGCACGGCGCATGTCGGCCAGCGTCGAACCCGAATCCGACGTGATGTACTCCACCCATTGCGCCATTTCAGTCGGGCTGCCGGTGCCGACGTTTGCCGCGACGTAAGCATCGGCGCCGATGAGCTCCGCGAAGTCCAGGAACTCGTGCGTGCCGAACGCGTTCGTCTCTTCGACCATGCCCCAGGTGGTGTTGAGCCGGACGGGCCGCTCGTCGCGCGGCCCGATCCCGTCCATCCAGTGATATTCGTCGGCGAAGCAGCCGCCCGGCCAGCGGATGACGGGAATCTCGAGTGCCTGCAGGGCTTTTACCACGTCGTTCCGGTAGCCGTTCGTGTTGCGGATCGTGGAGTCTTCGCCGACCCAGATGCCCTCGTAGATGCCGCGCCCGAGGTGCTCCGCGAACTGCCCGTAGATATTGCGATGGATGGTCGGGCCCGGCTCATCGGCCTTCACGGTCACGGTCGCGGCAATGCGATCGCCGGATTGCGCCGCCGCGGTACAGGCCAGCACGACGATGCCGAGGCCGGCGAGGCTTGCCCTACTCACGAAATCCCGGATACGCATGATTACCCCCTCTTGCTTTGCATTGTTCATTCGATGAACGGCTCGACGACGATGCGCCGGCCGCAAAGAAACGCGTCCGCCACGAGCCGCAGCGGCTCGACGTCGACGTCACTCCGGCGGTCGTTCACCAACGCCGCAAACTGCCGGTAAAGCGTCGGGTACTCCCGGTCCGGCGCCGCCGACGGCGCGCCACCGTCAATCTCGAGCACGGCGCCGCCCTTCGACAGCTTGAGACGGCCGCCTTCGTATTCGATCTCGATGTCCCACACGGGCGGCCCTTCGTGGAGAAAGTCCAGGGACATGCTGGCATCCGCGCCCGCGTGGCCGGTCATCCGCAGTTCGGCCGCGATCGGCGTCTCGCAGTTCGCCGGGAAGCCAAGCTCCGCGTCGGTCAACCGCAGGCGCTCGGGCAGGATATGCGTCACGATGGACAAGGCGTTGATGCCCGGATCGAAAACGCCGAGCCCGCCGGCTTTCCAGATCCAGGCCTGGCCCGGATGCCACACGCGGACGTCTTCTTTCCATTCGATGCGCACGCGCCGCACGGCGCGGCCCTCGAGCTGCCGGCGCGCGGGCTCGACGCCGGCCGCCGCGCGCGAATGCCATGTGGCGAACAGGGTCGAGCGGGCACCGGCCGCTTGCTCGCGCAGCGCTTCGACCTCGTTCAATGTGGCGCCGGGCGGCTTCTCGAGCATGACGTGCAGGCCGCGGTCGAGTGCCTGGCTCGCGATCTCGTAGCGCACTTGCGGCGGCGTGCAGAGCGAGACGGCCTGGAGGTCCGGTATCGATGCGAGAAGCTCGTCGAGAGTCGGGAAGTTCGCGACGCCGTCGAGCTTGTGATGGCGGCTGACGCCGGCAACGAGCTCGAAGTTCGTATCGGAGGCCAGCGCCGGCACGTGCTGGTCGCAAGCGATCTTCCCGATGCCGACGAGTGCAATGCGGATCGGCATCGTCGCACTAAAGGGGCGTCACGCCCGAAGGGGGCGCGGCAGCCACGCCGAGCGGGTTCACGAGCGGCAGGCGGAACGGCGGTGCCGCGATCTCGAACGCGTCGCCGGCGCGGGTCGTCACGCCTTCCGCGAAGGACAGGGTCGCCGTGCCGAAGAAATGCACGTGGACATCGCCGGGCCGGCGGAAGAGCGCGTACTTGAAGTGATGGTGCTCGAGGTTCGCGATCGTATGCGACATGTTCGCCTCGCCGGTCAAAAACGGTTGCTCCCACAGTATTTCGCCGTCCCGGTGGATGCGGCTGGTACCGCGCACGTCCGGGGGCAATTCGCCGATGATCTCGGCCCCGAGCGCCGCCGGGCGCAGCTTCGAATGCGCGAGCCAGAGGTAATTGCCGCGCTCGGTGACGTGGTCGGAAAACTCGTTGGCCAGGCAGAAGCCGATGCGCCGCGGCCGGCCGGCGCGGTCGATGAGGTAGAGGCCGGCGATTTCCGGCTCCTCGCTGCCGTCCCCCGCAAAGTCCGGCGAGGCGAGGGCGGTGCCGGGCCCCACGATGCCGTCGCCGTCGCCCTTGTAGAACCATTCGGGCTGCACGCCCGTCTCGCCGTCCGGCGGCTTGCCGCCCTCCAGCCCCATCCGGAACATGCGCATCGAGTCCGTTTCCCGGCCGCCGGCCGCGGCGCGGTGCATGCGGTCGCGCCCTTCGGCGGATCCCAGGTGGGTGAGGCCGGTGCCCGACAGCAGCAGGTGCGCGGGGTCCGGGTGATCGATGGCGGGCAGCAAGCGCCCGCCGGCGAGCGCCGCGTCGAGGTCGATCGTTTCGTTCGTCAGCGCCTGCAAGACCGTGGTCGCCAGGCGCTCGCCCGCAGCGACGGCGGCTTGCGCGAGCGCGTACACCGACGAGAAGCCGCCCACGCGATACGCGCGGCCGTCCGCCCCGACGGACGCCACGCCGCGCTCGCCGTCGGGCATGCGCAATTGAACGAGATGCACCGCCACCGATCCGCTCAGGGCGCTTCGAAGCGGCCGTCGACACGCCGCGGCAATCCGCTCGTGTCGTCATGCAGTTCCGGCGGCAGCAGGGCCTGCGGGAAATCCTGGTAGCAGACCGGCCGCAGGAAACGCTCGATGGCAAGCGTTCCGACGGAGGTGCTGCGGCTGTCGGAGGTCGCCGGGAACGGCCCGCCGTGCACCATGGCGTGCCCCACTTCCACGCCCGTCGGCCAGCCGTTCACGATCAGCCGGCCGGCCTTGCGTTCGAGCACCGGCAGGAGGCGCGCGGCGGCCTTGTGATCCGCCTCGCTGAGCTGCAGGGTTGCGGTGAGCTGGCCCTCGAGGCGTTCGAGGATATCCGCCAGCATGGCAAGGTCGCGGCAATGGACGACGACGGAGGCGGCGCCGAACACTTCGTCCATGATCTCCGGGTTGGCGAGTAGCTGCTCGCCGGGCACGGAGAACAGCGCGCCCCTGCCGCAGTTGTGGTCCGCCGCGTCCGCGCCACGCCCGACCAGTGTCACCGCCGGATGGCTCTCGAGTTTTGCCACCCCGGATTCGTAAGCCGCGTGAATGTCGGCGGTCAACATCGTCGCCGGCGCCACCGCGTCCAGCGCTTTCGTGGCCGCGGCGAGGAAATCCGTGAGCTCGGGACCTTCCAGTGCAAACACGAGGCCGGGGTTCGTGCAGAACTGGCCGACGCCCAGCGTCAGCGACCCGACGAAGCCCTGCGCCAGGGCCTCGCTCCGCGATCCCAGTGCACCGGGCAGGAGGATGACGGGATTAACGCTGCTCATCTCGGCGTAGAACGGGATCGGTTCCGGCCGGGTACGGGCGATTTTGTGCAAGGCGAGCCCGCCGCTGCGTGACCCGGTGAAGCCGGCGGCCCGGACATGCGGGTGCGCCACGAGCGCCGCGCCGGTCTCCCGGTTGTCGCTGTTCAGCAGCGAGAACACGCCGTCGGGCATGCCGGCTTCCTGCACGGCCGCCACGATGGCCTGGGCCACGAGGTCGGACGTTCCCGGGTGCGCGGAGTGGCCCTTGACGATGACCGGGCAGCCGGCCGCCAGCGCCGACGCCGTGTCGCCGCCCGCGACGGAGAACGCGAGCGGGAAGTTGCTGGCACCGAACACGGCAACCGGACCGAGCGGGATACGCCGTTGCCGGAGATCGGGCCGCGGCAGCGGCTCGCGGCCGGGCAGCGCCGGGTCGATCCGGAGGCCAAGCCAGCCGCCCGCCAGCACCTCGTCGGCGAACAACCGGAGCTGGCCGACGGTGCGGCCCCGTTCACCCGTGAGCCTTGCAAGCGGCAGGCCCGTTTCCAGGCGGGCACGCTCGAGCAGCTCGTCGCCGAGGAGCAGGATTTGCTCGGCGATCGCGTTCAGGAACGCGGCGCGCGCCTCCCGGTTTGTTTGACGGTAAGCGTGGAAGGCCTCCCACGCGAGCTCGCAGGCCGCGTTGACGTCGTCCGGCGTGGCCGACCCGATTGCGGGTTCGAGGGGCTCGCCGGTCGCGGGATTGAGCGCGCGAAACGACCGTTCGGCGCGCGCCCTTCGCGTACCGATGAAGAGCTGTCCGGACACGGGCATGGGTGGTTCCCCCCTCGATCATGGTCTAATTGGCGGCCCTTGCGGGTGCGGCGTCCGGTGCCGCAACCTGTTTGCAGAGGTCACGCGCATATTACACAGCCGCGAATATATATTACAATATTATGATTTTGCACCGAGGGCGGTTGGCAGAGACAGCCGGCCTCGGGCCGTAACGGCCAGCAGCCGGCGCCATCGGGAAACGGTGCAAAAAATCATCGAAGATAAACCGGGGGGAACAGCGTGCCGCCGGCCGCCAAGTTGTGCGATGAGACAGGCCAGCCAGGAGACGGCAGCCGATGGACCCGATCGAACGTAAATCCAATCTCTCCCACCGCGTCACGCAGGAGCTGGGGCGTGCCATCGTGTGCGGTGACTACGGCTCGGCGGAGCCGTTCCCGACGGAAGCAGAGCTCTGCCTGAAGTTCGGGGTCAGCCGTACCGCGGTGCGCGAAGCGGTCAAGATGCTGTCCGCGAAGGGACTCGTCACCAGCAAGCCGCGCCAGGGCATCCGGATCATGCCGGAAGAGGACTGGAACATCCTCGACCCCGACCTGCTGCGGTGGTCGCTGGAAGGTACCCCGACGCGCCGCGTGCTGAAAGAGTTCTTCCAGATGCGCATCGCCATCGAACCCGAAGCCGCGGCGCTGGCTGCGCGTTTCTCGCGTCCCGACCGGAAACAGGCTATTTCGCAGGCCCTGGGGCGCATGCGCGAAGCGCCCTCGAACTCGGCCGAATCGCGGGCCGCCGACCTCGACTTTCACATCGCGGTGCTGTACGCCACCGAGAACCGCTTTTATATCCGGATGCGCGATTTCATTCGCACGGCGCTCGATGTCAGCATCCACTTCACGACCCCCGGACCGGGGCACTACGGCGACACCGTGGATGCCCACGCCAAGGTGTACCGTGCGATCGACAACGGCAATTCGGAGCGCGCCCGCCACAGCATGCGCACGCTGATTGACGACGCCCTGGTCTACATCGAAGAGGACGGCGCCTGACATTTCCTACGGGATCGTGCTGTTCCGCAATGCCGTCGTCGTGGACGTTCCGGAGTAGGGTGTGTGCTGGTGCCCGTTGCGTAAACTGATCGGAACGCCACACCGGCTTTGGCTTCGATGAGTTCCCGGGCCACAGCAGCTACAGTTGGGGTATGCGTCACTTCCCGACCGGGCTGCTTCTCGCCGTATCGCTCGCCGCGCTCATGCCCGTGCAGGCGGCTGCACAATCCGAGGCGGAGGCGATCCACTGGGCCTACTCGACCTGGTTCGGGACCGGCTGGTACCGCATCGGCAACGACCGCGATGCCTTTGCCATCCGTTATGCGCCGAGGAGGCTCGTGCGCGAGGAGACCGTGAAGCAGGGCGAGCAGCCCTGGAGCGTCGAGCTGCGCGTGCCGTTTACCGTCGGCCTGGAGCACTTCCCGCTGGACGACCTCGCCGGCAGCCTGGATCCCGCGAACTTCGCGAGCTTAAGCGTCACGCCGGCCGTGAACGTCACCGTGCCGCTCACGGACAAGTGGACGCTGCGGCCGTTCGCGGCGCTCGGCTGGGGCAGCGTGCTGAACGGCTCCGCGTCCGCCTGGACATGGTGGGCCGGGGTGCGCAGCCGCTACCGTTCGTCGGCGGGTGCGCTCGGCTGGTCCTGGCTCTATTCCGTCGCGGTGGTCGGCTATACGCCGAGCGACGGGCCGTCCTCGAACTTCTGGCCGGTCACGACGGGCTTCGAGTTCGATTACCCGGCTGGCGGCTACGAGCTGCAGGGCGAGCAGCTTTATGTCAACTGGCACGTCGCTTACACGTATTTTGCCGACGACATGGAGCTCGTGCGCATCGATCGCGCCGACGACGCGATCAGCGACCAGTGGCAGCTCGGTATCGGCATCAACAAGGAGGACACGCCCATCGGGGTGTGGCGCCTGGGGTTCGACCGATTAGGCGTCGCCTACCGCTTCAGCAGCGACGGCGAGCTGCAGGGCATCGGCCTTGTGTTCAACTCGCTGTTCGACCTCTAGCAGGACGAAAATCCGCTCGGCCAGAGTTGTGCAGAGGCTCCTCAACCCGGCTCCATCTCGAAGCTGTCGGCATCGATGTGGAAGGGAAATTTCTCGCGGAATGCCTTGAGCTCGCTTAAGTCCAGCGTGGCCGACCACAGGCCGGGCGCGTCCGTCACCGGGGTCAGGTGATGCCCGGCATAGTCGATGATGGCGCTGCCGCCGATGTAATCGATACCGTTGCCGTCCGTGCCGACGCGATTTACCGCGGCCACGTAGCTCAGGTTCTCGATCGCGCGCGCCTGGATCAGGGTGGCCCAGGCGTGATGCCGCGGCTTGGGCCAGTTGGCGGCGTACACGAGCAGGTCGTAGTCCCCTCGGTTACGGCTCCAGGCCGGAAAGCGCAGGTCGTAGCAGACGAGCGGCCGCACCCGCCACTCGCCGATGCGGAACGTGACGAGGTCGCTGCCCGGCGAGTAATGCTGGTGCTCACCTGCCAGGCGGAACAGGTGGCGCTTGTCGTAATAATCGAAGTTGCCGTCCGGCCGCATCAGGATCATGCGGTTGTAATAGCGGCCCGCGTCGCGGATAACGAGGCTGCCGCACAGCACGGCACCGGTCTCATTCGCCGTTGCCGCCATCCACGTGACCGAGGGTCCGTCCATGCGTTCCGCGTGAGCTTCGGCGTCCATCGTAAAGCCGGTCGAGAACATCTCGGGCAGCACGATGAGATCGGTCCCCGGATCGGCTTGCCGCAGGGTGCGCGAGAAATCCTGCAGGTTCTTCTCCGGATCGTGCCAGTGCAGGTCGGCCTGCACGATCGTAACGTTCAGAGCTGGCATAAGCGGCGTGCCGCCTCCTCGAGCGTGGCGTCGTCCTTGGCAAAGCAAAAGCGCAGTGTATTCCCCGGCGGCGGTTCCTCGCAAAACACCGACACGGGGATCGAAGCCACACCGATCTCCCGCGTGAGGCGTCGTGCGTATTCGACGTCCGGCTCGTCGGTGATCTCCGAGTAGTCCAGCAACTGGAAGAAAGTCCCCCCGGCCGGGCGGAAGCGAAAACGCGAGCCGGACACGAGCTCGCAGAACCGGTCGCGCTTGGCTTCGTAGAACGCGGGCAGCTCCGCGTAGTGTTCCGGCGTTTTGGCCATGAAATCGGCCAGTGCGTGCTGGATCGGTGTCACCACGGCGAAGCAGGTGAACTGGTGCACCTTGCGGAATTCCGCCGTGAGGTCGGGCGGCGCAACGCAGTAGCCGACCTTCCAGCCGGTTGCGTGGTAGGTCTTGCCGAACGACGACAGCACCAGCGAACGTTCCCAGAGCTCGTCGTGCCGCAGCAGGCTTTGGTGCGCAACACCGTCGAAGACGATGTGCTCGTAGACCTCGTCCGACAGCAGGTAGGCGGACGAGTCGCGCACGGTTTGCGCCAGCGTGTCGAGATCGTCCGCGGACAGCACTGCACCCGTCGGGTTTTGCGGGAAGTTCAGGATGACGAGGCGCGTGCGGTCGTTCAGCGTGTCGGCGAACCGCTGCCAGTCGATGCGGAAGTCGGTCTCGGAGCCCTCGGTCACCAGCGGTATGTGCCGTGTCCGCCCGCCCGCCAGCGTCACGGCCGGCTCGTACGAGTCGTACGCCGGGTCGAAGACGATCACCTCGTCGCCGGGCCGCACCAGCGCCTGGATCGCGCTGAAGAGACCCTCGGTGGCGCCGGTGCTGACGGTGACTTCCGTGTTCTCGTCCACCGACCTCTCGTACAGGCGTTCGACCTTGGCGGCGATCGCCTGGCGCAAAGCGGGCACGCCCGGCATCGGGGCGTACTGGTTCGCGCCGGCGTGCAGGTAGTGGTCGATCAGCCGCAAGAGCTCCGGGTCGGGATCGAAGCTCGGAAAACCCTGCGACAGGTTGATCGCATCGCACTCCTGCGCGAGCTGGCTCATGACCGCGAAGATCGTGGTGCCGACGTCGGGCAGCTTGCTCTCGTTTTTGATACTCCTCGCGGGCGCGCCCATTCAGATCGACTCCGGCACGGCCCAGCCGTCCGGCAGCGGGCCCTGGTCCATGATGACCTCGCGGTGCCCGCTCCAGGTGGCGCGGATCGCTTCCGGCGTGCCGATGCCGGCCGCGCGCGGGTCGCCGCAGGGTCCGAACCAGTGGTTCTGCGGCGCGCCCGTGGTGCGGGCGCGCATGCCGCAGTAGGTGGTGCCGTTCAAGGTCGCGCCGAGCACCTTTTGCTGGAAGTGCACGTCGCGGCTCACGACCGCGGCAGTGAGGTGCTGCGTCATGCGCTGCATGATCGAGAGCACCCCGGACAGGTCCCTGTCGCCGTACTCCACGACGACCTGGAAGGGGCCGAACAGCTCGGTCGTAACCAGCTCGAAATTGCCGTCGATCGCCGCCAGCGGCACCTGCACCGCGGTCGGCTCCAGCGCACCGTAGCGGTCGGGGATGGAATGGCCTTCGAGCACCTTGCCACCGAACAGGAGCTGCGCGCCGGGAATGCTGCTCACGGCCTCGACATGCGCCAGCATGCGCTCGTCGGTCCAGGTCAACACCGGGCCGATCGTCAGGTCGGTAAGCCTGCGGCGCGCCGCGAGGTCCGCGAGCTTCGGGAGCAGGGGGCGGCTCCAGTTCTCGTGCACGAACAGGATGCTCTGCGCGGAGCACTTCTGGCCGCTCGCGTTGTAGGCGTCCTGGTCGCACTGCCAGGCGACGTAGTCGAGCCATTCCGGCGCGTAGTCCGGGCCGATGATTTTCCAGTCGAAACCGGCATCCTCCAGCCGCACCCTGCCTGAGAACTGCGCCGCGATCTTTTCCGCGACCGCGGCGGAACCCGTGAACTGCACCAGCCGCAAATCGTCTCTCGCCGCCTCCAGCAGACGCCCCATCTCCCGGCCGCTGCAATGGATGAGATCGAGGTCTTCCGCCGGCAGGCCGGCATGGATCAGCAGGCGCACGAACTGCTCGAACACCGCGCTCACCTTCGAGTCGACTTTCACCAGGGGCTTGTTGCCCATGAACAGCGCGCCCATGGCCTGCAGCGCCGGAATCTCCAGCGGGAAGTTGAACGGTGCGACCACGGCAACCGGGCCGAACGGCCAGCGGTAGCCGCGCGATTCCTGGCCGCGGTGATCGCCGGGATTGGAGAACCCGCGCGCGAGGAAGCGCACGCCGTCGCCCGCGAAGTTCTCGAGGAAAATGCGCGTGACCAGGACCTCGCCCTGGCACTGGTGCCAGCTCTTCGGCATCACCCGCTGGATCAGCTTCGTGAAGTAGTCCTGGACGTCCTGCTCCGCCAGCAGCGCGGCGGCGCGCGCGCAGACGTTGCCGAGCATCCTGTAGCGCTCCGGATTCCGCAGCGGGTTGTGCAGGCCGGTGGTGGGGCAGCGCCGGATGCTGTCGAGGAACGGCTGGTGGTCCGTCGTGTCCGGTACGTCGAGGAACGGCTCGCCGTTCAGGGGATCTACGATATCATCGCGCGCTCCCTGGTCTGCGATCCATTCGCCGGCGACCAGGTTTCGCACCGGGCCGGGCTTTGCGGCCGTCATGCCGCCGAAGGGATCGATGGTCGCAAATGCGCGTGGCTCCGCCATGTCTTACTCCTGCAATTCCGCGAACCGGGCGTTGCCGGCGCGGTCAAAGTTCGGTTGGGTAGCCAAGCATAGCAACCCGGAGGCGCCCAATTCAGGTCATTTGCCGGTGCGTCCGGACTCGGGGATAATTGGAAGCGGTCCGCGTCGGTTTCCCCGCGACGGTCAGCCGTGAACCCCGTCAGGCCCGGAAGGGAGCAGCGGCAGCGGTGAAACCGGGTGCCGGGGACGTGCTGGCGCGGGCCATTTTTTTCAAACACCCGTGGATGAACTTGCAATGGGGACGGAGACGATTGCCCGTGCGGCGGGCGCGTACAAATGAGCTACCTCGTACTCGCAAGGAAATGGCGTCCCCGGAATTTCGCTGAAACCACGGGCCAGGAGCACGTTCTCAAGGCGCTGACCAACGCGCTGGACAGCGAACGCCTGCACCACGCTTATCTCTTCACCGGCACCCGGGGAGTCGGCAAGACGACAATCGCCCGCATCCTTGCCAAGTCGCTGAACTGCGATACGGGGATCACGTCGGCGCCGTGCGGCGTGTGCAGCGCCTGTCGCGAGATCGACGAAGGCCGCTTCGTCGACCTGATCGAAGTGGACGCCGCGTCCAAGACCAAGGTCGACGACACCCGTGACCTGCTCGACAACGTGCAGTACACGCCCGCGCGCGGCCGCTTCAAGATCTACCTCATCGACGAAGTGCACATGCTGTCGAAGAGCTCCTTCAACGCGCTTCTGAAGACGCTCGAGGAGCCGCCCCCGCACGTCAAGTTCCTGCTCGCGACCACGGACCCGCAAAAGCTGCCCGTAACGGTGCTATCGCGCTGCCTGCAGTTCAACCTGAAGCGCCTCACGCCCAAGCTGATCCGGGAACGGCTCGAGTTCATCTGCCGGGAAGAGCCGATCGAGGCAGATACCGTTTCGCTCTCGATGATCGCGCAAGCGGCCGACGGCAGCCTGCGGGACGCGCTGAGCCTGCTCGACCAGGCGGTCGCGCATTGCGGCGGTGCGCTCACCGGCGACGCGGTCGCGTCGATGCTCGGGACCATCGACCGCGAGCATGTCGGGAAACTCCTGGGCCTGCTCGCGGCGGGCGATGCCGCCGGGCTGCTCGGCACGGTTGCGGCGATCGACGAGCAGGCACCGGATTATGCGCGCCTGCTCGAGGACCTGGCGCGCCTGCTGCAGCGCGTTGCGGTGTACCAGGTCGTCGGTACCAGCGACAGCGAGGACGATTTCGCCGGGCAGGAGATCGCGGAGCTTGCGCAGGCTTTGTCGCGCGAGGACGTGCAGCTCTTCTACCAAACGGCGTTGATCGGGCGGCGTGACCTGCACCTGGCGCCGGACCCGCGCAGCGGCGCGGAAATGACGCTGCTGCGGATGCTGGCGTTCCAGCCGGTGCGCGGGGCGGGCGGAACGGACAAGGCGGCGGGGGGCCGCCAGGCTGCGGCGGCACCGCAGCGCAAGCCGGCGGCGTCGACCGCGGCCCCAGCCGCTGTAAGCGCGGTTGCGGCACCGGCCGCTGCACCACCGGCCGCTGCGCCCGCCGCGGCGCCATCGGACGGCCGGGAAACCGCGAGTGTGCCGGTCCGGAGCGCCTGGCAGGTACCGGACTGGGCCCGGTTGATCCCGGAGCTGGAGTTGAACGGCGCAAGCAAGCTGCTCGCGAGCAACTGCGCGTACCTGCGGCGCAAGGGCGGCGTGATCCACCTCGCGCTCGACGCCCGCTCCGAGTCGTTGCTGACCCGCGCGCGGCAGCATGAGCTGGCCGCCGCGCTGTCCAGGCATTTCGGCGAAAACCTCACCGTCGACATCGAAGTCGGCAGTCCTGCGGCCGAGACGCCGCTGCAGGAGCAGGCGAGACTCGACCAGGAGACGCTCGCGGCCGCGCGCGAGTCGCTGGAAGCGGATCCAAACGTCAAGGCATTGCGCGACATGTTCGGCGCCGAGCTGAACCCGGATTCGATCGAGTTGGTCAAAACCCAGCGGCACAACGGGAGTAGCAGATGAAAGGTGGCATTGGCCAGCTTATGAAACAGGCGCAGCAGATGCAGGCCGAGATGCAGAAGGCGCAGGAAGAGATCGCGAAGATGACAGTGACGGGCGAGTCGGGCGCCGGTATGGTGCGCATCACGATGACTTGCAAGCACGACGTTCGCTCGATCGAGATCGACGACACGCTCGTCGGCGATGACAAGGAGATGCTCGAGGACCTGCTGGTCGCCGCTTTCAACGACGCCGTGCGCCGCGTGGAGAAGACCGTGCAGGAGAAGCTCTCGGGCATGACCGCCGGCCTGAACCTGCCGCCCGGTATGAAGCTTCCCTTCTAGATCTTTCTACGTTGGCGTTTTCTCCCCTACTGGTCCGGCTGATCGACGCGCTGCGGTGCATGCCGGGCGTCGGCCGGAAGTCGGCGCAGCGCATCGCCTTTCACCTGCTCGAGCGCGACCGCGAGGGTGCTTTGCTGCTGTCGAAGGCGCTGGCCGAGGCGGTGGCCGGCATCGGTCATTGCCGCCGCTGCCGGATGCTGTCGGAAGCAGACCTCTGCAGCATCTGCGAGGCGGCCGGACGCGACGGGTCGCTGCTGTGCATCGTGGAGTCGCCGGCGGACGTCATGGCCATCGAGGATGCTACCGGCTACAAGGGTCATTATTTCGTGCTGATGGGCCACCTGTCGCCGCTGGACGGAATCGGCCCGCGCGAGCTCGGGTTGCACGAGCTGGAAGCGCGGCTGGCGAACGAGCAGTTCGAGGAAGTCATCGTCGCAACCAACCCGACCGTGGAAGGCGACGCCACCGCGCACTTCGTCGCCGAAATGGCGGCGCGCTACAGGGTGCCGGCCAGCCGCATCGCGCACGGCGTGCCGCTCGGCGGCGAGCTGGAATACGTCGACGGCGGCACGCTGTCGCACGCCTTCTTTGGCAGGCGAATGGTGGACTGAAAAGCGAGGACGAACCATGCCGGACAAGAACTGCATCTTCTGCAAGATCGCCGCGGGGGAGATTGACGCGAACGTCGTTTACCAGGACGAGCGGGTCATCGCGTTTCGCGACACCAACCCGCAGGCGCCGACGCACGTCCTCGTGATTCCGAGGAAACATATCGCGACCATCAACGACGTCGAGGAGGGCGACGCCAGCGACGTCGGGCGCCTGTACCTGGCGGCCCGGCAGGTGGCAGTCGACGAAGGTATCGACCAGAGCGGCTACCGCACCGTGATGAACTGCATGGAAGGTGCCGGCCAGTCGGTGTTCCACATTCACCTGCACGTGCTGGGCGGCCGGCGCATGAGCTGGCCGCCGGGCTAAAAGGTGTCCGCCGGGCTAAAAGGTGTCAGGTTTATTTTTCCCGGAAAAATAAACCTGACACCTTTCTA
>CBFGSB010000022.1:0-26049 GCA_965651325.1 uncultured Chromatiales bacterium
CGGCCAGCGGCTTCTCCGCCGGCAGGTCGAGCTCGGAGAGGATGCGCTCCACCTGTGTGTCGAGACTCCAACCGCCCTCGGCCTCGATGCGCCGTTGCAGGTCTTCGAGCTCCCTGAGGCCGGCGCGGTCCAGCTCGGCGGCGGAGCGACGCTCGTACTCGTCGATGAGCGCCTGCAGGTGCGCGAGACCACCCGACACGTATTCGTGTACCGGCCGGTCGAGGGTCTCCGGCAGTGCCTGCTCGAGCTGGCTGGCGCGCAAGCCCTGCTTGCGGCGGATCTCGCCAGCGTCGGGCTGTTGCTCGCCGGTGATGATGCGGAGCAGCGTCGATTTGCCCGCGCCGTTGCGGCCGATCAGGCAAACGCGCTCGTTCGCTTCCAGCGCCAGCGAGGTATGCCGCAACAGGGGCAGATCCCCGATATCGAGGGATATGTCGTCGAGCACGAGGAGGGTCATGGGGCGCGGATTATAGCAACGGCGGGCGGCTGCCCAGGATCCCGGGGACCGGGGTTGACATCCGGGGCCATCCTGCTATTTTTCTAGCAACCTGCTATAAAAATAGCACCCAGAGGAGCCGAGCATGGTGTGGAAAGCGGATTCCCTCACGCGCCGGGAACGCCAGGTCATGGACGCGGTGCACGAGCTCGAGGAAGCCACGGCGAGGGCCGTGCAGGAGCGGCTCCCGGACCCGCCGAGTTACTCGGCCGTGCGCGCGGTCCTGACCAGGCTGGTCGAACGCGGGCTGCTCAAGTACCGCGAGGTGGGACCCCGTTACGTCTATTCGGCGGCCGCCGGCAAGAATCGCGTGCGGCAGGCGGCACTGCGGAAGGTCGTCGACACGTTTTTCGGCGGCTCGCCGCTGCGCACCATGAACGCACTGCTCGGCATTTCGGCGAACGACCTGTCGCAGGAACAGATCGACGAGCTCGCGAAGGCCATTGCCGAAGCGGGCGAAGCGGGGGACAAAAGCTCGTGACGTCCGAGGTTGCGGCCCTCCTGCCCGAACTGGCGCTGAAGAGCACCGTGGTGCTCGGGGTTGCGTTTGCCGTCGCCGCGATGCTGCGCCGGTTCTCGTCGGAAGAGCGGCACGTCGTGTTTGCCGTTGCCCTGGCCGGGCTCCTTGCCTTGCCACTGTTGTCGATCCTCGGACCAGCCGTCGAGTTACCGGTGCCGGGGTGGGCCGCGCCGGTGGAGGCGAACGCCGCTACGGCGGGTACGGCCCAGAAGGCCGCGGAAATCGCGCCGAACTCCGGGAGCGCGGCGCCGACCAGCCCGCAACTCCCGCTCCCCGCCGCACAGGATCCGGATGACAACGCGTCGGCCGCGGTCAATGGCGGGTTTGCCGCACTGCTGGAGCCGTTGCGCGAAACCTGGATCGGCCGGCCCGGCTCCGCCGCGGCGCTCGCGACGAGCGTTTACCTGGCGATCGCACTCCTGCTGCTCGCACGCTACGCCGCCGCGGTGGTGGCCGTTGCACGCTCACTGCGCCGCCTCGACGCCATGACGGAACCGTCGGTGATCGCCCTTTGTGGGCAGGTAAGGGCAAGCTTGCACCTGCGCCGGCCCGTGCGGCTCGCGGTGTCACGGACCGATGCCACGCCGTGGGCGTGGGGTGTTTTTCGTCCGGTCGTCGTCCTGCCGGAGAATTTTGCGCAGCTTCCCGTCGAATCGCAGCGCGACGCACTCCTGCACGAGCTCTCGCATGTCGTGCGGTTCGACTTCGTGAGCACGCTGCTCGGTTGTGCCAGTTGCGCGCTGTACTGGTTTCAACCGCTGGCCTGGCTGGCGCTGCGCCGCATGGCGCGGGAAAGCGAGCATGCCTGCGACGATCGCGTGCTGCTCGCCGGCGGCAACCGCACGACCTACGCATCGCAATTGCTCGAGCTCGCCAGCGCCGTCCACCGGCGCCGGCAGCCGATTCTCGCGACGGCTATGGCGGGATCCTCGTCCATCCCGGGGCGTATTACGTCGATTCTCGACCGCACTACGAGGAGAAGAACCATGAACAAGACAAAGGTGTGCTCCGCGTTTGTCCTGGCGGCAATGCTGGTGGCGCCGCTCGCGGCACTGAAATCGCAGGAGGCACCGCCCGCCGGTGATCCTGCCGATGCAGGGTTCGAGGCCCTTGTCGAGCAAGGTCCCGCGAACAGCGACGAGCTCGGCCTTCTCGTGAGGACTTACGTCGAGCACGGCCGGCAAGCCGAGGCCGTCGCCACGCTCGCGGACTACCTCTCGCGCGACCCGGCCGGTGCCGCCGGTGAAACAAGCGATCCGCACTGCGGGTTCTGCCAGTCGGTGCTGAAGAAGGAAGGCGCGCAGGCACCGGGCGATCTCTCGGCTGCCGTGCTGGCGGCATTCGATGAAGTGGAAAGGCGGGCACGTGATGCCGGGGACGGCGACCTGCTGATTCGGCTTGCCACGATTTCCGCCGCGAGCGGAGACGCCGGGGGCGCGGCGGGCAGGGGCACGTTCTACCTCGTCGAAGGCTTCCGCCTGGGAAACCTGGAGGATGCCTCGAAGCTCGAGGCGATCCGGTTCCTGGACGACCTGGGCTGGTACCCGCAGGCGAAGGCGCTGGCGGACCGGCTCTACGCCGACCAGGCATCGAGCCTTTACCAGTCGCCCGAAGTGCAGGCCTGGATCCGGCAACTCGATTACAAGCTGGGCCAGCGCGACGACATCACGCAGCGCCTGATGACACCGAACGGGAGCTTTGCGTATACCGAAGAGGTGGTGCCCGTGTACCGGCGAGCGCCGGTGTATCCGCCGGAGGCACTGCGGCACGGCAGGGAGGCGGAAGTGCAGCTCGAGTTCACGATCACTGCCGAGGGCCGCACGGCCGATATCGCCGTGGTCCACTCGACTGACAGAGGCTTCAATGACGCCGCTGTACAGTCGTTGTCGCAATGGCGTTACCTGCCCCAGGTCGTCAACGGCACCGCGGTGGAGAAAAAAGGCGTGCAGACGATGATGCGGTTCCTCCTGGAAACCTGAGCCGCGTCACTCGGAGTAGGCGGCGAGCCGCCGCTCTACGTTCCCTGGGCGGGAAGGTCCGTCACGACCGGGTAGAGAATCGGCCGGCTCGGGGCGGCATCGGCCGCAAACGCCGGAACCTGCAGGTCGAGCAGGTAAGCTCCGTCGGGGACGGAATCCGCGGCAAACACGAGCTCGGTGATCGTGGCTTTCGGCCTCGTTGCCGCACCGGCATCGGTGCTCGCGGGCGGTAAGCCCCAGAACACGCGGTGAGCGGTCAGCCGCCCGCCGTCGTCGAGCCGGTCCATGGACGGAACGTCGAGCAGTACGTGCTCGATGCCGTGTTGCACGAGCCATTCGGCGGCTTCGCGCGTGAGGTACGGCGGCGGCGCATCCGCTCGGTAGGCGCGCGCGGGCTTGCCCGGGTCGTTCGGCAAGGTGCGCAGCACGAGCGCGCGCACGCGCACATTCGGCCACGGCCATTGCTGCCACGTGGCTTCAATCGCACCTGCTGTGATGAGCCGGTCCGATGGCCGCGCGGCCGGGTCGGAGCTTTCCGCGCAGTCGCCAGCCACCGGCGTCTCGATGGACAGCAACAGCGCCGGTTCCAGCCCGCCTTGCACGACATCGGAGATGTGCACGGGCTGGCGGGTCACGTGCCCGACGCATTCCGTGTGGGTGCCGTTGCAGTGCGGGACCAGGCGGTACTCCGCGCAATTGCAGCTTCCGCCGTGCGCCACGTCGCCGACGAAATCGCCGACGCGAAGCGGCGTCCCGGTCGCGGGCGGCGCGCCGAAGGCGGACGGCTGAACACCACCGAAGCGCAGCGGAATGGCAAGATCGAATGCGCGGTCCAGGTCGGCGCTAACCTCGGCGTCACCGCCGGAAAGCGTGACGGTGACCATCCTCATCGAGCCCGGTCGCGGCGCACGCGAGTGTCCATCGTCATGTCAGTATTTGAGGCATACGTTCTTCGGTTCCGTGAAGAAGCGCATTGCCTCCCAGCCACCCTCGCGGCCGAGACCCGAGCTCTTCATGCCGCCCATCGGCACGCGCAGGTCGCGCAGCATCCAGGTGTTGATCCATACCAGCCCCGATTCCAGCTTCGCCGCTACGCGATGGCACCGCTGCACGTCGCTGCTCCAGACCGACGCCGCCAGTCCAAACGCCGTGCCGTTCGCGATCGCGAGCGCGTCCTCTTCGCTCGAGAAGGGTAAAAGCGTCGCCACGGGCCCGAATATCTCGTCCTGGTTGGCGGCCGAGTCGCGCGGCAGCCCTTCGATCACGGTCGGCTGCATGAACCAGCCGTCGCGGCAGCGTTCGCTCTCGACGTTCACCCTGGCGCCGCCGCAAAGCAGCGTGCCGCCGTCCGCCCGCGCCCGCTCGACCGCGGCGAGCACGTTCTCGAGGTGCTCCCGGCTGACCAGCGCGCCCTGGTCCGTCGCCGCGTCCAGCGGGTCGCCGACCCGAAGGGCGCGCACCCGCGCGACGAAGGCATCCCGGAATCGCGGGTAGAGACTTTGCTCGACCAGCACGCGCGACCCGCACAGGCAGATCTCGCCCTGGTTCGCGAACGCCGCGCGTACCGCGCCGTCGACCGCCAGCTCGAAGTCGCAGTCGGCAAAAACGATCGTCGGGTTCTTGCCGCCGAGCTCCAGCGTCAGCTTCTTGAACGACGGCGCCGCGGCGGCCGCGATACGGCGCCCGGTCTCCGTCCCGCCGGTAAACGTGATGGCCTTTACCTCGGGATGCTCGACGAGCGCGGCTCCGACGGTACCGCCGCCGTGTACGATGTTCAGCACTCCCGGCGGCAGCTCCGCCTGGCCGCAGCGTTCCGCGAACATCGCCGCCGTCAGCGGCGTGACCTCGGAGGGTTTTGCCACCACGGTATTGCCGGCCGCGAGGGTGGGAGCAATCTTCCATGTGAATAAATAAAGAGGCAGGTTCCAGGGCGAGATGCAGCCCACCACACCGAGGGGCTGGCGCAGCGTGTAGTTCACCCCGCCTTCCATCGGATGCGATTCGCTGGCGAACTGCGTGGCCGCCGCGGCGAAGAATCGCAGGTTGCTTACGGCACGCGGGATATCGAGCGACCGGGCGAGGGCGAGCGGTTTGCCGGAATCGCGC
The DNA here is from genome assembly GCA_965651325.1 of uncultured Chromatiales bacterium. Taxonomy (GTDB): domain Bacteria; phylum Pseudomonadota; class Gammaproteobacteria; order Steroidobacterales; family Woeseiaceae; genus IDS-8. Next base: position 5,102 of record CBFGSB010000022.1, read on the forward strand.
GACTCGGCCTCGGCAAATGCATCGAGATCGCGTTCGATGAGGTCCGCCAGGCGGTTCAGGCGCCGGGCCCGTTCGGCCGCGGGCATGTCCTGCCACTCGGCGAAGGCGGCCTGGCCGGCGCGAACGGCCGCGTCGACGTCCGCGGCATCCGAATCCGCGGCGCGGGCATGGATGCGTCCCACCGCGGGCTCCCACACGTTGAACTCGCGGCCGGAACGCGCGGGGCGAAGCTCGCCGGCAATGAAATTGCTGATTGTCTGCATAGCAGGGAATTATACGCGGGCGGGCTCCTTGCGATTGGTCCCGCGCCGCTTCGGCCAGCCAAGTACAATCGCGCCATGCTTGCACCGACTGAGTGGTCCCCGATTGCGGCCGGGGCGATTGGGAGCCTGCTTGCCGGTCTCGGCACAACCGTCGGTGCGCTGCCCGCCCTCGCGATCCGCCGCCTGGAGCGGCGGACGAGCGACCTGATCCTGGGGTTCGCCGCGGGCGTTATGCTGGCGGCTTCGTTCTTCTCGCTTATCCTGCCGGCGCTCGAGGTGGCCGGGGCGCAGCGGAGCACCTCCGGGGCACTCGCTATCGTCAGCCTCGGCTTCCTGCTGGGCGCGGGTTCACTGTGGTGGATCCACACCGCGGTGCCGCATGAGCATTTCATCCTCGGCAGGGAAGGGCCCGCGACGGAAAGAGTGCGGCGGATCTGGCTGTTCATCATCGCGATCACGCTGCACAACGTGCCGGAGGGCCTTGCCGTCGGCGTCGGCTTCGGGGGTGAGGACATCGGCAAGGGCGTGGCCCTCGCCATCGGGATCGGCCTCCAGAACGTCCCGGAGGGCACGGCTACGGCGCTGGCGCTGCTTGCGCTGGGCTATTCGAGGGTCACCGCGTTCCTCGCGGCATCCGCGACCGGGCTGGTCGAACCGCTGGCGGGCATCGTCGGGATCGCCGCCGTGAGCTTCGTCCATTTCCTTTTGCCCTGGGCGCTGGCTTTCGCGGCCGGGGCGATGATCTTCGTGATCAGCAGCGAAGTCATCCCGGAAACCCACCGTCACGGGGCCGAGAACCGGAGCACCGCGGGCTTGATGGTGGGATTCGTGGTGATGATGTGGCTGGACGCCGCGATCGGCTGAGCGCCCGGCCTCAGCCGCCGAGCGAGCTCCTGACCGACTCGATCTCCTCCTCGTGCTCCGCCAGGGTCGCCGCGGGGTCCAGTTCCTTGTCCGCGCCCAACCAGGCAAGCGCCGGCAGGGCGGCGGTCGCCGCGCGGCTCTCGTCGAAGTACAGTATTTTCGCCGCGATCAGGATCTCGGTCAGCGAGGCCGGGGCGACGGGCTCGTGCTCGAGGTCGTCCTGAAGCTCGACCGCGTGCTGCAGCGTATCCGGCAATCCCCAGCTTTCGAGGATGGCCTTACCGATGACTGCCTGCCAGCCGTTGGCGATCTCGCGGATCTCCTCCGCCGTGACGTCCGTCCGGTCCTCGGCGCGCATCACCACGTACAGCCGCCCGATCCCGTGCAGGAGCCCGGTCAGCAGGGCCTGGTCGGCGTTCACCGGCGTGTAATGCCGGGCGATCACGTAGCAGTTCGCGGCCACGGCCAGGCTGTCGCGCCAGACCGACTCGATCTCTTCGCGCGCGGCCGGCGAGCGGGCGGCACCGCGCTGGAGGTGGCGCATGGCAAACTCCACGGCCACCGTGCGCACCATGTTGAAGCCGAGGCGGCTGACGGCGTTGCGCAGGTCGGTCACTTCGCCGGCCGCCGGCCGGAACGCGGCGGAGTTCGCGATCCGCAGCACGGTGGCGGCGAGCCCGGGATCCGAGCTCAGGATGGAGACGATGTCCCCGGCACTGGTATCGGCCGACTGCAAGGCGCGCTGGACGCGCAGCACGGCGTCCGGGAACGCCGGCAGCTCGAGCCGCCCATCCTTGAGGTCCTGCGCCAGGCGCTCCACGAATCCGTACGCGACTTTGTGAGGGGTCGTTGCCACGATTTATTCCTTCGTTGTGAGCCGACGGGGTGTTTATCGGCTGGCGCGGCAAAACCTTGAGGGACAATTGCTAACCGGGAGCACGGCCGGGGCATCCAAGGACCATGGTGGCAGCATTGGAAGCGCGGGGTAGCCCGTCGCAGGCGGAGTTCCACGCTGCGATCGTGCGGCGGTCGGACGGCTGGTACGCAGCCTGCCTGCGCATTACGCGGAATCCCGGCCTCGCCGAGGAGGCCGTGCAGGAGGCGCTGCTCTGCGCGTGGGACAAGCGCGACCAGTTCCGGCGATCCTCTACCCTCGAGACCTGGATTCACCGCATTGCCGTGAATGCAGCGCTGCAGCTCATCCGGAAAGAACGCCCCAACCGCTTCCAGCCGCTCGCGACGGAGATGGTTGACGAGATCACCTCGCCCGAGCAGGAGGCCCGCGATCGCGACGCGGGGCTGGTGCTGGCCGCCGCCTTCAAGTACCTGAGCGACATCGAGCGCGTCTGTTTCGTGCTGAAGCACATGGAGCAGTGGCGGCTGAGGGAGATCGCCGACGAACTGGACACCGACGTCGGCTCCGTCAAACAGGCAATTTTCCGCGCCGTGAAAAAGTTGCGCGCGAGAATGCCCGAACTCCAGGCCTGTGAACCATGAACGACGACGACCTGATCCTTTATTACTACGGCGACGGCCTCGATGATGCCGAGCGTGCTGTCATTGACGCCGCCCTACGTAACGATGCCTCGCTGCGTGAGCGCTACGGGGAGCTGCGCCTGTCGCTGGACCGCTTGCAGGAGGAGCCGACGGTACGCGCGCCCGCCGATGCGGTCGCGCGTTGGCATCGCAGCATCGAACGGGCCGCCTCGGTGGCGCGTGTCTATGCGCGACGCCGCGACCGGTCCTGGCACCTTAACTCGTTCGCCTGGGGCGCGCTGGCCGCGGCCTGCGTGGCCGCTATCGGCCTCGCCTATTACGGGGAGCGCAATGTGCCGCCCACACCGGTTGCCGAGAGGGGCGACCCGGTTTTCGACGAGGGTTCGTCGATGCCGGCCGTGGTACCGACGTCGTTTGCGCGCGGTGTGCAGGTGTATCTGCGGGACAGCCGGCGGGACATTGTCCGCCTGGCGAACGATGCAGGCGCGGACCGGACGCTGCTGCTCATGGATATCCTGCGCCAGAACCGGCTGTTCGAGCAGGCGGCGCGCAACAACGGCGCAGAGGACGTGGCGCGCGTCCTGCGCGCATTCGAGCCGGTGCTGTTGCGCCTCGCGAGTGAAGACGTGAGCGACGAGGATGCTGCCGCGTTGCGGGCGCAGCTCGCATTCGAATTGAACGTGGTGCTAACCAAACTGCAGCAACGCGAATCTGATGACACAGAGTCCATCTAGTCGAAAGGATTATTCATGATGTACCAAACCCTACTGGCTTGCCTGCTCGTGAGCCTTGGCGCGGCGGCCGTTGCGCAGCAGGTAGAAGCGCCGGAGCAGCGCGCAACTGCCGAAGAGGCGGAGGCACTGAAGATCGAGGCGGTCGAGGCGCTCATGTCGGCGCCGCCCGAGAGAGCCTTCGCAATCCTGGAGAAGGTCCTGCAAGGCGAGGGTAGCAACGAGCTGAAGGAGCGTGCGCTGTTCGTGCTGAGCCAGGTCGAGCTGCCGGAGGCGCAGGATCTTCTGATGCAAACGGCGGCTTCCGCGAACAGTCCGCTGCGCCACGAGGCCATCCGGATGATCGGTATCGGCGGCGGCCCCGAGGCGCTGGCGGGACTCGCGGATTTGTACGCGAACGGTGATGCCCGGACGAAGGAGGCGGTGCTCCAAGCCTGGCTCATCGCCGACGATAGCAAAGCCGTCTACCGGGTAGCCGCCAATGCACAGAATGCCGAAGAGTTCGAGGAAGCGGTGGAGATCCTCGGGGCGATGGGCGCGGTGGACGAACTGCGCGCGCTGCGCGACCGCACCGACATGGCCGAGGTCCTCATCCAAGCCTATGCCGTCGCGGACGATACAGAGTCGCTGCGGGAGCTCGCGCTGGACTCCAAAAACCCCGGGATCCAGGCGAAGGCCATACAAGGGCTCGGCATCACCGGCGGCGACCCGGACATCCTGGTCGGCATCTATCGCGACACCGATACCCCGGAGATCAAGGTTGCCGTTCGCGAAGCCCTGCTGATCGGCGATCACGACGAGGCCGTGATGCAGCTCTACCGCGAGAGCCGGGACAGCGCCGAGAAACGCGAGCTGCTGCAAACGCTAGTCAACATGGATAGCGATGCCGCGTGGGAGATCATCGACTCGACCTTGGAGAGCGCGCAATGAAGTGCGCCGGTTCTGCCGGCTTGTTCGCGACGCTCCTGCCCGGCGGCCGACCTAACCGGCCTTGATGCCGTCGACCAGGTATTCGCCCAGCCGTTTCGCCAGGGTTTCCGGTTTCAGCGTCGCGACGCCGGTTTTGTCCAGCTTCCCGGTGCTGGCGAGCATGGCCAGGCCGTGCACCAACGACCAGGCTGTCATGGCGAGCTCGGCGGGCGGGCGATCGCGGAACTGCCCGGCGTCTATCCCATTTTCGATGATCCGTACCAGCCCCTGGAATGCTTCCTGGGCGGTTTTCTGCTGATTCTCGTTCGCCGCCTCGTCGGGTAGTACGCCGCCGAACATCAGGTGGTTCATTTCCGGGTGCTCGGTCGCCAACTCCACGTAAGCCACCCCGGCCGCAATGAGCTGCCGCCGGGGATCGTCGGGGTGTTTCGCCACCGCGCTCGCCATCGCATCGCGCAGCCGGGTGAAGCCGATCTCCGCGAGCGCCGCCAGCAACGATTGCTTGTCGGGGAAATGGCGATACGGCGCGGTGTGACTCACGCCGGCCGCTTTGGCGACCGAGCGCAGGCTGACCTGGCCGACGCCTTCCTGGCGCAGCAGGCGTTCGCCCGCCTCGAGCAGCGCTGCCCGCAAGTTCCCGTGGTGATAAGAGGTTTTTGCCATGTCGGCGATCATCGCATATCGATGTTGACAATGTCCACATCCGGCCCTAGACTGCGGCCGTGAATGTTTCCACTGTCAACTTATCGACGTCCACGGAGGGCCTATGAACTGGGAAACCGTCTTCCAGGTTGCCAACCTGCTCGCGATCGCCGGGTGGGCGATCCTCATCTTCGCGCCGCGCCGCTGGAAGGCGGCCCAGCTCCTGCCGGCGTACGTCCTGCCCGCGATCCTGGGCGCCGCCTACTTCATGCTCGTGGCCGTGTACTTCGCGGGCGCGGAGGGCGGCTACTCCACGTTGGCCACGGTCGGCCGGTTGTTCGAGAGCGAGCCGATACGGCTCGCCGGCTGGCTGCATTACCTGGCGTTCGACCTGTTCATCGGAGCGTGGATTGCCCGCCGCGCCGATGAGCGCGGACTGTCCCGCGTGATCCAGGCACCGCTCCTCGCCGTCACGTTCCTGTTCGGCCCGGTCGGGTTGCTCGTCTTCATGTTCTATCAGCTTGGAACCGGCGCGCGACCTGTGCCGGTGGGAGGTGCCCAATGAGTGTCGCGATATTCGATGTCTTTCCCCGTACCGTTCCGGTTCGCGAGCCGGCGCCGGAGACGCGTGCCTGGCGCGACGTGTCCTGGGTGTTCCTCGCATTGTTCGCGGTGACGCTCGGCGCGCTCATGCTCGACGAACGCCTGCTCAACGGCATTTCCGTCTGGATCAAGCCGCTCAAGTTCCAGGCCTCGCTCGCGTTGCATTTCGCAACTCTCGTGCTGCTGGCGAAGCTCCTGACCGGAGCGCGGCGGCGCTCGCCGGCTTTCCGGCGCATCGTCGCCGCGAGTACCGCCGCCGGCCTGTTCGAGATCGGTTACATCATGCTGCAGGCCGCGCGCGGGAGAGCCTCGCATTTCAACAACGACACGGTGCTCGAGTCCGTCATGTACAGCCTCATGGGCGTCGGCGCCGTGATCCTCGTGGTGGCGCCGCTCGTCATGGGCCTCTGGTTGTGGCGCGACCATCGGGGAACCCTGCGGTCCGATCCGCTGCGCCTGGCCGCGGCGCTCGGGCTGGTACTGTCGGCCGCGGCCACCCTCATCGTTGCCGGCTACATGTCGGCATCCGGTGCGCACTGGGTCGGTAACGTGACGAGTGATGCCGGCGGGCTGCCGCTGGTGGGGTGGTCACAGCGCGTTGGCGACCTGCGCGTGGCGCACTTTTTTGCAACGCATGGCATGCAGGTGCTGCCGCTGCTCGGTTTCGCACTGCGCAAGCGCGGGACGCGAGCCTCGCTCTACGTGGCCGCTGCAACGGCAGCTTGGTTCGCTATTGCGGGGGGTGCTTTCCTCCAGGCATTGCTGGGACAGCCGTTCCTGTCGTTGCACTGATGCCCGGGATGACGCTCGTTGTGCCGATCGGCGGCAGCTCGTCCGGTTCCCGGAGATACTCGTAGCGCGCGCGTATGGTCGCGACCCACGGCAGGTTTTTCGGTTTCGGGCGCCCCATCGGGAAGGTGAAGACGAGCATGTTGGAATCGAAGCTGCCGAACGCGTACTCGTTGACGAGGTTCCTGGAGAGGGGGAAGCGGCCGTCCGGGAATTCTTCGGGCAGCGGGTGCCCCGCGGTCGCTTGCGGCGGGCCGTAGCGCAGCGCGGCGATCCGGCGCAGCTCGTCGAATTCCGGGTGCATGGATTGCGGCTCCGCTGCTGCGCGGGCACTGACCTCCGCCGCGACCCGCTCGAGCTCGGCGTGCCAGTCCACCCTTACGGAGGGTGTATCGGGGCTTGCTGCCGCAACCGGGGGCGGTTCAGCCCGTGCGGTGCCAGGCAGTGCCGGTTCAACCGGCGACGGTTCAGCCCGCTTTGATGCCTCAACGGGATGCGCGACGGCCGGCGTGGGCACCGCGGCCGGTGCTGGCGTGGCCGGTGCCACTTCTTCTGTCCGGGGCGGCGGCAGCTCCCGCGGGACTGCCGCCGGTTCGGCGGCCGGCCGGCGGATCGAGATTTCCAGCGGCCCCGGCGCCATTCGCGGCCAATCGAAGGTCAGCGGCCACTCGAGCATGCTCATAAGGAGCAGCACGGCGGCCGTCGAAATCGCCATGCAAACCGCGAGCCGGCGGTGCGCGTCGTCCCAGGCAGGCGGGTCGGGGGCAAGAGCTGCTTGCATGTTCGATCCGGGAGCGGTGCCGTTCACTTGGATGAACGACACTATGCGATGGTCGCAAGCCGGTGGCAAAAGAATCGCGTCCGAAGGGGGACGGCGCGCCACTAAAGGGAGGCCGGAGTGGTGGGCGGTAGTGGGATTGAACCACTGACCCCTGCCGTGTGAAAACGGATTTTCGAACGTAAGTAAATGTTTTAATTAATAGTCCGGCGCAAGGCGCCCGTTGCAAATGCAGTACCTGTCACGACCGTGCAGGATCGTCTCACACGATTCTCACACAATCGCTTCTGGACCGAACTGCCAGGTTCGACGGCCGCAGCGGATGAACTCAGGCCGCAGGGGTCAGGGGCCGGGCGCGCTTAATTCGTTCGCGTTCGCGGGGCGAGTGCATCGCTTCCCACAGCTCGCTGCGCTTTTGCACATTGAGCCAGAAATCCGGACTATTGCCGAACACCCGGGCAAGGATGAGGGCAGTCGCCGAAATCCCTTCCGGATCGTCAGGACGACTTTCGGTATCGCTCGCTGGCGTCCGGATCACCCCGTAGCAACCGCCGCACCAGCTCCGTGCGCTGCTCCATCTCGTTCGAGTGTTCCTGGTGCTGCTGCGCGGCGCGGGTATGACCCGCGTCGCTGGCGCGCTTCGCCAGCCGCCGCGACAGCTCGACGTTCTCTTCCAAAGACCGCAGTGCCACCCACAGCGCCGCTTCCACCTCGTCCTCCTGGCCGCCGAGCAGGACCTCCGCGGTAAGCGCGTGCCCGACGTGACAGCGGAATCGCGTCAGCTTGCCCGCCTGCGTTTCCCACAGCGCGCCACCGCAGTCGGGACAGGCGAACGGCGCCAGGGACCCCGCCGGGGGATCCTCAATGGTTTCGGTGCGCGGCCCCTCCTGCCGGTCGGCGCCGCGAGATTTCCCATCCTGCATCGCGGGAACCTCCGCTGTTTCAGATTCGGTCACCAGTTCCTGAATCAGGTTCGCAATCTCGATCGGCGGCGCGACGTGATCGACGTCGACGTCCTCGATCGCGTGTTTCGGCATGTCCGGAAAGTCGGCGTGCTCCGGGTCCTGCACGATCGCGAGTCCGCCGCGCCGCTTGATCGCCATCAGGCCGTAGACGCCGTCGTTCAGAACTCCGGAGAGCAACACGCCGACGACCCGCGAACCGAAAACGCGGGCCGCCGTGCGGAACAGGGGATCGATTGCCGGACGCGCCCGGTTTTCGCGCGGTCCGCGCATGACCTCCATGCGGTCCTCCGACAGCAGGAGGTGGCGATCCGGCGGGGCGACGTACAGGCAGCCTGGCTCGAATCGCTCGCCGTCGGCGGCGTGCCGCACGGCTAGCGCGGAGGACCGGCCGACGATCATGGGTAACATCCCCGGCGAATCGGGCGATGTATGGAGGACGGCGAAGAGCGCCGCGGGAAAATCGTCCGGCAGCGCTCCCGCGATCTGGATGAGAGGACCCAGCGCGCCGGCCGAACCGCCGATCACGACAATGTTGCGCGCTGCTTTGCGGTTGCCCATCGGTTCTTCTCCTCGCCCCGACAGCGTACCACGCGGACGATTATCCTCCCCGCGCGCGCGGAAGTTAAGTCGGCTACAAGGCACCGATCCGGTCGGTTTGCAGGCTTTTGCAACCAGAGAAGACGTCGATGCCGCCCACCGCGGCGGCGACCGGGACACGAACACGGAACCCTGCCGCGAGTTGTCTTTAACTGCATGCCCTTGCTAGAATTCCGCGCTCCAACCGCGGCCGAAGGGGGCCGTCCGCTCGCGGCCCCCCCCCCCCCCTGCATGTAACACTCTACAATCGCGCGGTGCGCGGATCGTCACGCCCGCAACAGGAGCGCAAAGCGATCCGCGGCCCCGCATTCGGATCGCGAGCAACACCCATGCCGAAAAAACGAAAAACCACCGCCGGCGGGCCGAAGCTCGTCGTCGGCATCGGCGCCTCGGCGGGCGGCATCGAGGCGTGCGCGGCGCTCCTCGAAGCCGTGCCGGAGAACTCGGGCCTGGCCTTCATCCTCGTCCTGCATCTCGATCCGACGCGCGCGAGCCACATCGCCGAGATCCTGCAGGGGCGCGTCAGGCACCTGACCGTGACGCAGACCGGGGAGACCACGCGGCTGGAGCCGAACCACGCCTACGTCATTGCGCCGAAGTCGAAGCTGCACTTCACGGACAGCGTCCTCGAGGCCGACGCGCTCGCCGAGAACGAGGCGCGCGGGCGCCTGGTGGATTTTCTTTTCGAGTCGCTCGCCAAAGCCGAAGGCGCGCGCGCCGCCGGTGTCGTGCTGTCGGGCGCGGGGCGCGACGGGACGGCGGGCTTGAGGCGCATACAGTCCGCCGGGGGCCTGGGTCTCGCGCAGGACCCGGCCACCGCGGGAACCGACAGCATGCCGCGCTCCGCGATCGACGCGCGCGTCGTCGATGCGGTGCTGGCGCCCGAGGCGATACCGGCGGCGCTGGTCGAGTTCGCCGAGGGCGGCAAGCGGCCCTCCAAAGCCAACCCGCGGGCATCGCCGGAAGACAAAGGCGGCCGGCGCGAGGGCGGCGTGCGGAAGAGCGGCTTCGAGCGCATCCTGGAGCAGCTCGGCGCGCTCGCCGACGTCAATTTCGACGACTACAAGACCGGCACGCTCGAGCGCCGCACGAGACGCCGCATGGGCCTCAAGGGCATCGACGACTGGGACGAGTACGCGGAGCGACTGGCCGACGACGGCGACGAGCTCGATGCCCTGTATTACGACGTGCTGATCGGCGTCACCGATTTCTTCCGCGACCCCGAAGCCTGGGAGCAGCTCGCCGAGGAGCTGCCGGCGCTGCTCGATGGGCGCGACCCGGCCGGCGCGCGCGCCTGGGTCCCGGGCTGCGGCACGGGCGAGGAAGCCTACACCCTCGCGATGCTGTTGCGCGAACGGATCCCGGCGGGCAGGCACAACAGGATCCAGGTCTACGCGACCGACCTGAACGAGCGCGCGCTCGTCACCGCGCGCCGCGGGCTCTATCCGCCGGAGGCGATCGAGCACATTGCCCCCGAGCGGCGGGAGCAGCACTTCCACCAGAACAACGGGTACCTGCAGATCGAGCGGAGCGTTCGCGACTGCGTGACCTTCGCGCCGCACAACGTACTGGTTGACGCGCCGTTCTCGAAAATGGACATCGTCACCTGCCGCAACCTGCTCATCTATCTCGAGCGGCCGGCGCACGAGCGGCTCCTGCAGCGCCTGCACTTCGCGCTGCGTCCGGGCGGTCTGCTGCTCCTCGGACGCGCCGAGACGCCCGGCCGGCAGGCGGGGCTCTTCGAGGAGATCTCGAGCCATCAGAGCCTTTATCGCGCGCGGCCCGTGTCGCCCCAGGAGCGCTTTCACGTCGTGCCGCGCACCATCGAACGCCCGCGCGGCGACCGCCGCGAGGCCGCGTCGCAAGTCGCGAAGCCGGCGCGGCGCGACCGCGAGACCGGAGCCGAGCGGCGGATCGAGCGCTTCGTGCTGCGCGAGCACACGCCGGCCTGCGTCGCGATCGACGCCGGTCTCGAGATTCGCCACTTCTACGGCCGGACCCAGCGTTACCTCGTGCCGCCGACGGGCGAGTCGCGCCAGGACCTGCTCGCCTGGATCCGGCCGGGCTTCTACATCCGCCTGCGCTCGGCGCTCAAGCAGGCCGTCGAGAGCGGAGAGTCCCTCGCCACCGAAGGCCAGATCGACCGCGACGGGGAGTCCCGCCGCGTACGGTGCACGGTCGAGCCCATACCGGCAGCCGTCGGCGCCGACCGCCTCTTTCTCGTGACCTTCCACGACCTCGGCGAATCCGCGCTCACGAAAATCGACCCGTCGCAAGAGCACGAGCCGCTGGTGCGCGAGCTGGAGCAGGAGCTCGCCGACACGCGCCGTGAGCTGCAAAGCACGGTCGAGCAGCTCGAATCGGCCGGCGAGGAGCACCACGCGAGCAACGAGGAGCTGCAGTCGCTGAACGAGGAGCTGCAGTCGAGCAACGAAGAGCTCGAGGCCTCGAAGGAGGAGCTCGAGGCGCTCAACGAGGAGATGAACACGATCAACCGCGAGCTCGAGGAGAAGAACACCGATCTGCGCGGAGCCAATGCCGATCTCAACAGCCTGTTCCTCAGCACCGGGATCCCGACCGTGTTTCTCGACCGGGATCTCCGCGTCCGGCGCTTCACGGAAGCGGCGACCGACGTCATGCGCCTCGTGCCCTCGGATATCGGCCGGTCGATCGGGGACATCAAGGAGCGCTTCGACGATGGCCGGACGCTCGAGAGGAGCCGCCACGTGCTCACGACGCTCGACGTCGACTCGACCGGGGTCGCCGCTGACGACGGCCGCTACTACGTGCGCAACATCGTGCCTTATCGCCTCGACGACCAGACCGTCGACGGCATCTGCATCACCTTTTCCGACGTGACCGACCAGAAACGCGCCACGCACGAAAGCGAAAAGGCGCGCGCCTATGCGGAGGCAGTCATCGAGACGGTCCGCACGCCGCTCATGATCCTCGACGAAACCCTGCGCGTGCAGTCGATCAACACGGCGTTCCGGACGGCGTTCGACACGCCCGGAGAGCTGGTGGGCTCAGTGCTGGAGGACGCGCGCGACCGGCAGTGGAACGTGCCGAGCCTGGACCCGCTTCTCGAAACCCTGCTGTCCGAGGGCACGAATGTCGATGACTTCGAGGTGGCGAGCCAGGGCCGGATGATCCTGGTCAATGCGCGCCGTGTCGACGGCGGGGATGACCCGGACCGCCTCGTGCTGTCGTTCGAGGACGTCACCGAGCAGCGCGAAGCCCGCAGTCACGCCGACCGGCGCGCGGACGAGCTCCGGAGCGATGCGCGCCGCAAGGACGAGTGGATCGCGATGCTCGGCCACGAGCTGCGCAACCCGGTCGGCGCGATCGGCAACGGCATCGAGCTCTTGAAGTCGGCGGCGCTCTCCGCCGAGCGGCAAACGCAGGTCATTGGCATGATGAAGCGCCAGCTCGGCCACGTGTCCGGCCTGCTCGACGAGCTGCTCGACGCGGCGCGCATCATCTCGGGCAAGCTCGAGATCGAGAAGAAGCCCGTGGACCTGACCTTGATCGGCGAGTGGTCGGTCGACACCGTGAGGCCGCTGATCACTGCCAGGGGACACGAGCTCACCGTCACGCTGCCGCCCGCGGGATCGGTCTGGGTGCAGGGCGACCGCTTGCGCCTGACCGAAGTCATCACGAATCTGCTGGGCAACGCGGCCAAATACACCGAGCCGGGCGGGCGCATTACCCTCGAGGTCACCGCCGACGCGGACTCCGCCACGATCAGCGTGCGCGACAACGGCATCGGCATTCCGAGCGAATTCAAGGAGCGCATGTTCGAGATCTTCACGCAGGGGCCCCGCACGCTCGCCCGCTCGGACCGGGGGCTTGGCCTCGGTCTGCCGCTCGTCCGGACCCTCGTCGAACTGCACGGCGGCGAGGTCGCGGTGCATAGCGACGGCGACGGGAAAGGCAGTGAGTTCACGGTCACGCTCCCCCGCCATCGTCATGCGAGCAGTGCCGAAGCACCGGGGGCCGAGGTGAACGGGCCGGCGCCAAAACGGCGCATCCTGATCGTGGACGACGTGCGCGACGTTGCGGAGTCGCTCGAGATGTTACTCGAGCAAGCCGGCCACAAGACCCGCATCGCGCTGGACGGGCGCGCCGCGCTGGAAACCGCGAAGGAATTCAAGCCTGAAGTTCTCCTGCTCGACCTGGGGCTGCCCGGCATGGACGGCTATGCGCTCGCGCGCGGCCTGCGCGAAGCGTTTCCCGGCGCGGTGCTGATCGCGGTCACGGGCTATCAGCGGGACGCAAGCCAGCTCGACGCCGCGGGCTTCGATCACTACCTCATCAAACCCATCGACATGGACCGGTTGTCGGCCCTGCTCGCCGGGTAAGGAAGGGGCGGCCTTATTTTCTCATGGGTCCAACTGGAATCCGTGTTTGCGAGAGGGACGAAGATGACCCTGGCTGACTTCATCGACTCCAACCGGGAACGCCTCATCGAGCGCTGGCAGCGGAACGCCGAGGACCGCATGTCTCTCGACCTCAGCAAATCGCAGCTTCGGAACGACCTTCCGCATTTTATCGACGACGTCATTCAGGCGCTGCGCGACCCGGCCGGCCGCTGGCCTCACACCGGGGGCGCCAAATCGCACGGCCGACAGCGCATGCGGGTCGGGGTGAAGATCGGCAGCCTCACCGAAGAGATGACGCTGGTCGGCGAGACCGTCGCGGAACTTGCGTTCGAGGACGACGAGGACTTCCCGGGCGACGACCTGCTCCGCATGATGAGCATCATCGGCCGGGGCGCGGCCGCCTCGGTCAGCGCGTATGCAGGTTTGCGCGACAAGGAGCTCGCCGACCAGGCCGCGCAGCACTTCTCGTTCATCGCGCACGAAATCCGCAATCCTTGCACAGCGCCCGCCTGGCGGCGCAGGTGCTCGCGGTGGCTCCGGAGTCGGAGCGCGCCAAGCACCTGGAGCGTCTCGATCGCTCGCTCTCGCAGCTCACGGCGCTCGTCGACGATTCGCTCATCGAGGCGCGTCTGTACGGCGAGCCGCGGCTGCACATCGAGCGCGTCGATGCGCGCGAGCTGGTCCGAACCGTGCGCGACGACCTCGCGGGCCAGGTGGAGGAGCGGGGTCTATCGATCACAACGGAAGTAGAGGCCTTCTCGCTCGACGTTGATCGCGCACTCATCCTCTCGGCCCTGACGAACCTGCTGAAGAACGCCGTGAAGTTCACGCGGGAAGGCGGCCGAATCGCCCTCGAGGCGCGACAGGTGGACGGTCGCGCGGTTTTCGAAGTCGGCGATCAGTGCGGCGGCATCCCGGACGACGTGCTGCCGCGCCTGTTCGAGCCGTTCGTGCAGGCCGAGCCCCGAAAGGGCGGCTCGGGCCTGGGTCTCGTGATCGTCAAGCAGGCGGCGGAAGCGCACGGCGGCACGGTGCGCGTCGATAACCGCCCCGGAACGGGGTGCTCCTTCGTCCTCGACCTGCCGTGCCGGCAGCGGCAATGAACCAGGGACCGTCGCGCCGGACGCCAAATGGCTCGTCGGCGAAGGGGCGACTGGCGCAGGTGACCGGCGATGGCGCAACTCGGCCATGGCTCACAGCGCAACCGGCGCAAGCCCGGTTGCGCTGTTGGCGCTGCTCCCAAGCCGCGTCACTACGGGCGCAGCGCTGTAGTGACGCGGCGTCCTGAGCCAGCAATGGCGCGCCTTCCGGGCAATTTCGGCAGATTTCCGACGAGTGATGCGCCAACTCGGCATGGAAAAGGGGGCAACAATCTGCATCCGTTTTCTCTGGATAGGGCTGCGTATTCGGTCTATCTTTGCGGCATTAATCGCGGCCACTGCGGAAAAGTGGCACCCCGGCAGGAAATCCTCGCCACAGAAACGACGGGTTAATTACAGACCGTCGAACCCATGACGCAAATGCGTCGCCCGACCAAGCCGAACTGAACCCGTAGTTCGGCGTCTTCAACTTAGCCCAAGCCCACACCGGTTCGGCATCGTCCTATTGAGACGGACCGAGGGTCGTCTTCTTCCGTTATGCGCCTCCGGCGCTTCTTCAACTAATTGCCTTTAAAGGAGGTAACTGCCCGCTCGTTTCCCGGCCCTGGCAAGGCCAGCTGGTGGCCACCGGCCCGACATCCACAGATGTCCTCCGGTGAGCCTGTATGGAGGCTTCAGGCCTATGGGATTGGTGTCCCGCGACCGTTTCCCGAGACCGGATCAACTGATCCGGGATCGGACTGCGTATTCCCCAAGGGGGCGCAGTGGTCATCAAAACTCACCTCAAGTGACTGCACCGTGAAATGCCTGAACCACCAGCTAAGGGAGCTCTGTCAGCGGAATCGCGACGGCGGCTATTCCACCCAGGCCGGCCGCTCGCGCATGTTGGACCTGATCGCAACCCAGCTCCGTGAGCTGGGTTACAAGAACATGCGGCCGGATTCCCTGAAGCCGAAGCACGTGGACGCCCTGGTGACCCACTGGCGGGAGCAGGGCATCACCACCGGCACGCTCAAGAACCGGCTGTCGGCAATTCGCTGGTGGGCCGGCAAGGTGAACAAAGCGAACGTCGTGGCCCCGGACAACGGAGCCTACGGCATCGGCGCGCGCACGTTCGTCGCCAGAGAATCGAAAGCCCAGACCCTGGATCAAGCGAAGCTCGCGCGAATCGAGGATGCCTACGTCCGAATGAGCGTGCGGCTGCAGGCCGCTTTCGGGCTGCGCCGTGAAGAATCCATCAAGTTCAACCCGAGCTATGCCATCCACGGCAATCACATCGCCCTCAAGGCGAGCTGGACGAAGGGCGGCCGGGCGAGAACGATCCCGATTACGAACGGCTATCAGCACGTCCTGCTCCGCGAGGCGAAAGCCCTCGCCAAAGGCGGCTCGCTGATTCCGGCGCATCTGAAGTACGTCCAGCAACAGCACCGCTACGACCGCCAGACCCGCAAGGCCGGCATGCGGAAACTCCACGGCCTGCGTCACGACTACGCGCAGAGGCGGTACCGGCAACTGACCGGGTGGCGTTGTCCGGCGAGCGGCGGACCGGTCTCGAAGGATCTGTCGCCCGAGCAGCGCGTGATCGATCGTGACGCCCGGCTCACGATCAGCCACGAACTCGGCCATTCCCGAGAATCGATCAGTGCGATCTATCTGGGTCGATGAAAGCGACCAGCACACCGACTCTCCTACCGCGCCTGCTGCGCTTCCGCGACGCGCCCCGTTACCTCGGCATGGACCGCAACCGCTTCAACGCGGAGGTCCGGCCTTACCTGACCAACATTCCGGTCGGCCGTCAGGGCATTGCCTTCGACCGCCTTGAATTGGACGCCTGGGTCGAGGACTATAAGTCCCGCAACGGGCGTCCCGCCGAAAGGAGAACATCATGGGACGCAGAAAATCACCAGGCCTCCAGAAGCGGGGCCGCATCTGGTGGATCGACAAGAGAATCAAGGGATACGGCAGAGTGGCAGAAAGCTGCGGCACGGATAATCTCGAGGAAGCGGAACGCTATCTAGCGCATCGCTTAAACGAGATTCGCCGCGCCACGGTTTACGGCATTCGACCGACACGGACGTTTCAGCAGGCCGCGATCAAATACCTGAATGACTATCAGCATAAGAAAAGTCTGGACCGCGATGTGTATGCCTTCAATCGCATCATGCCACACATCGGCGATCTGACTCTGGATCGCATTCACAACGATACGTTGGCGAAATACCGGCAAGCCCGTCGCGCGGACGGGGTCGCGGCCGGAACCATCAACAAGGAACTCTCCTGCATCCGGCGGATACTGAATCTGGCCGCCCGGGTCTGGCGGCACGAGAACGGTATGTCGTGGCTGAGCTCACCGCCGCTGATCGAGATGGAGCAGGGTCCGGCACGGAAACCTTATCCGCTGAGCTGGGAGGAGCAGGATCGCTTGTTCCGGGAGCTACCGGCCCACCTGCAACGGATGGCGCTTTACAAGGTGAACACCGGCTGCCGGGAACAGGAAGTCTGCCAGCTCCGCTGGGAGTGGGAGGTTCGGGTGCCGGAGCTCGCAACGAGTCTCTTCATCCTGCCCGACAACGACCAGTTCCAGACCAAGAACAGCCAAGAGCGGATCGTGGTGCTCAACTCTATTGCCCGGCGCATCGTCGACGAGCAGAGGGGCAAGCATCCCGACGTCGTGTTCACCTGCAAGGGCAGGCCGATCAAGGGTATCTTCAATTCAGCCTGGAAGCGGGCCAGACGTCGCACAGGCTTGACAACGGTGAGGGTTCACGATCTCCGGCATACCTTCGGTCACCGTCTGCGAGCCGCCGGCGTGAGCTATGAGGATCGTCAGGATCTCCTCGGACACAAGTCCGGACGGATCACGACGCATTACTCGGCGCCGGACATCGCCCGGCTGGTCGAAGCTGCCGAAACTGTGTGTACGCGACGGCCCAATACCGTGCTGAGGATCACCCCTCACACGAATCTCACACAGTCGCAGGCTAGGACCAGCAGCGGTCGTTGTGGGTAGTCCACAAGTAGTTGAAAGATAAGGCCGTTTTTGGTGGGCGGTAGTGGGATCGAACCACTGACCCCTGCCGTGTGAAAGCAGTGCTCTACCGCTGAGCTAACCGCCCCTCCGGAAGGGCGCCAAGTCTAGACGCCCGGCCAGCGGATGACAATTCCCGTTTCGCCGCTGGCGGCCGGCCTGCGCAGCCACGTGACCTTGATTCAGAGGTCTCGGCGCGACTGCGTGAGGGCACCTGAGGGAGAGACTCGACGCGCCGCTAAACCAATTGCCACTCCCGACGCATCTCACTGACGAGGCGGGCGCTGTTTTGCCCCGCTGTCACCGACAAGGAGGCTGGCGTTGCCGGGAAGCAAGCACACCCTGTGGGCATTTGCCGCTATCACGCAGCTGACGATGGCGGCCGCGGAATCACGCGGAGCGCCTCCAGGCCGGGCGACAGCCGCGCAGGTTGAACCTGGCGCGATCGCGCTCGACGGGCGGTTGGATGAAGCCGCCTGGGAGCGCGCGGTAGTGTTCGAGCTCACACAGCAGGAACCGCATCCCGGTGCGCCGACGCCGTTCAGGACCGAAGTGCGCGTCCTGCATGACGGGCAGCACCTCTATTTCGGGTTCGTGAACCACGACCCGCGGCCGGAAAACATTGCGGTCCACACACTGCAGCGCGATGCCAGCGACGAGGGCGACGACAAGGTCACCATCGTGCTGGATACGTCCGGTGCGCGCCGCCTGGGCTACTGGTTCGAAGTCAATGCCGGCGGCGCGCGCAGCGACGGCTTGAACGTCAACGGGACGACCGAGGACAACTGGAACGGTCTCTGGGATGCGGCCGTGGCGCGCCTGCCGACAGGCTGGACGGCGGAGATCGCGATCTCGGCGCAGAGCCTGCAGTTCGACGCGGAGCTCGAGGCCTGGGGCCTGAACGTCGGCCGCTACGTGCCGCGCGAGCAGGTGTCGCTGCGCTGGGCGGGTATCACGCTCGATTCGGATATTTCCGATCTGCGGCGCGCGGGGGAGCTGCGCGGCCTCGACGGGCTCCAGCAGGGCGTCGGCTTCGCGGTGCGCCCGTACGCGCTCGCGCGCTACAACAGTGCAGGCGGCAGCGATTCGTCGGGCGACGTCGGTGTCGGTATCAAGTACAGCTTCACGCCACAGCTCGAAGGGATGGTCGCGATCAACCCGGATTTCGCCGAAGCCGAGGCGGAGCAGGGGCGGGTGAACCTCAGCCGCTTCTCGCTGTTCTTTCCGGAGAAGCGCCCCTTCTTCCTGGAAGGCTCCAACCTGTTCGAGTTCGGCTACGGCCTGAACATCGGCGACGACGGCAATCTCAGCACGCAGTTCATCCCATATTTCTCGCGCCGCATCGGGCTGGTCGACGGGCAGGTGGTGCCGATCGATGCCGGCGCGAAGATGATCGGGCGCGTGGGTGACCTCTCGATCGGGCTCCTGGACGTCGAAACCGGCGATGCCGCCGCCGCGCCGTCGACCAACCTCGCGGTCGCGCGCGCCGCCTACGACGTGAACGACGAGTTCCGCCTCGGCACGCTCCTGACGCACGGCGATCCTACCGGGCTCGCCGACAACAGCTACGCCGGCCTCGACGGCGTGTGGCGCACCTCGGAGTTCCGGGGCGACAAGAACCTCACGATTTCCGGCTGGTACGGCCGTTCCTACGGCGATCTCGCGCCGGGCGACGCGGACGGCTACGGCGCCGCCATCGAGTACCCGAACGACCTGTGGTACGCCTTCCTCAAGGTGAACGAGTTCGGGGACGCGCTGGACCCGGCGCTCGGCTTCCTGCCGCGACCCGGCAGCCGCCAGTACCTGGGGATTGCGCTGTTCCGGCCGCGGCCGCAGGGCGGCGTGTTCGACTTCGTACGGCAGTTCGAGTTCGGGGGCGAGTACATCCAGGTGGACGACCTGGAGGGCATTCCCGAGAGCAAGGAGCTCGCGCTCCTGCCGTTCCGGATGACCACGGAATCCGGCTACTACTTCGACCCGGTTTTCCTGGCGGACTACGAGGCCCTGGAGGAGCCGTTCACCATTGCGCCCGGCGTGACCATCCCCGCGGGCGAGTACCATTTCAACCGCTACATCCTGCGCGGCAACACGCCCGAATCCCGGCCGCTGGTGTTCTACGCGAACGTGAGCGCCGGCGACTTCTACACGGGCACCATCAAGACGGCGTCCGCCGAGGTCAGGTGGACGTCGCCCGACGGGCGGCTGCAGCTTGGCATCGACAACGAGAACAACTTCGGCTACCTGCCGCAAGGCGACTTCATCATCCGCCTCACGCAGCTCGAGGCCGCCTGGTCGTTCACGCCCGACCTCGCGGTGTCGGCTTTCGCGCAGCACGACTCCCTGACCGACGAGATCGGCATCAACGCGCGGCTGCAGTGGATCATCCAGCCGGGGCGGGAGCTGTTCGTGGTGTTCAACCATGGCATCGAGCCACAGCTCGGCGACCTGAACCGGACGCCGCCGACCGGCAATGCGGTGATCGTCAAGCTGCGCTGGGATACATACTGGTAAGCCACCCGCACGCGAAGAAACGTGCGAAAATCCGGGCATGGCTCGCCCATTGGCCCTCGCAAGGATCGATCGCTTCTACCGGGAGCTCCGCCGGCGCAAGGTCATACGTGTCGCGGCCTTTTACATCGTGTGCGCGTGGGTTGCGATCGAGGTCGCCTCCGTCATCTTCCCGGAGCTCCTGCTGCCCGCCTGGAGCGTGCGCCTCGTCATCCTGCTCGCGCTCATCGCGTTCCCGTTCGTCGTCGCACTCGCGTGGATCTTCGACCTGACGCCCTCCGGCGTGCAGCGGACGCCCGAGCTTGCACTCGACAATGCGGCGCCGGCCGCGCTGGCGGCGCCCGTGGCGCGCCCGCAGCGCTCCCTCGCCGTGCTGCCGTTCCGCAACATCGGCGGCGACAAGGAAGACGACTATTTTTGCGAAGGGCTGGCCGAGGACCTGCTGAACGTCCTCTCGAAGGTGGAGGGATTGCGGGTCGCCGCCCGCAGCTCCGCATTCGCGTTCCGGGATGGCACGAGCGACGTACGCACGATCGGCGAGAAGCTGAACGTGGCGAACGTGCTGGAAGGCAGCGTGCGCCGGAACGGCGGGCGCCTGCGCATTGCCGTGCGTCTGCTCGACACTGCCGATGGTTTCCAGCGCTGGACGGAGGTCTTCGACCGGGAACCCGGCGATATCTTCCGGATCCAGGACGAAATCTCGCGTGCGGTGTTCGACGCGCTCGACATCGAGGTGTACGGCGGCAAGCGCCCGCGCTTCGTGCCGGGCACGCGCGATACCCAAGCCTACAACCTCTACCTCATCGGCCGTCACCACTTCCACAGGCGCACAGAGGAATCGTTGCGCAACGCCTTGCGCTATTTCGAGCAGGCGAGCGAGCGCGATCCGCAGTTCGCGCTGGCGTATACCGGGCTCGCGGATTCGTACTCGCTCCTGAGCGCGAGCGGCGAGAGCTACGGGCAGATACCGGTGGAGGAAGCGATCGCGCGCGCCGCTCCGCTGATCGACCGCGCGCTGGAGATCGATCCGCGCCTGGCCGAGGCCCACGCCTCGTTGGGGTACCTTTATCGGCTGCGCCAGGACCCGGTGGCCGCGGAACGGGCATTGCGCCGGGCGCTCGAGCTGAACCCGGACTACTCGACGGCGCGTTCGTGGCTGGGCATCACCCTGACGGACCTCGGGCGGTTGCGCGAGGCGCGCGCGGAGTTCGAGCGGGCGTACGAGGCCGACCCGCTGTCGCCCATCATCGGCTGCAACCTCGCTTACTCGC
>CBFGSB010000023.1:0-25759 GCA_965651325.1 uncultured Chromatiales bacterium
GTCGATGGTGGGATCGACGGAGAACGCGGCCCGCTCGCTTTCGCACTCGGCACGCCGCCCTTCGTCGTAGTTTCCACACTGCACGGCCCGCAAGCTGAACGTCAGGACGAGCACCGCGTTCCCTGCCGGTGTCGCATACGCGTACATCGTGTACACACTGCCGGCCGCCCCCTCGGTCACCCGGCTGACGCAGTATGTCCGGCCGTTGATCCTTTTCGGCTCCGTCAGCCCGGCCCGCTCCGTCTCCGTGCCTGACCGCTCGCAAGTGAACGGTCCCTCCTCGAGGCGGACCTGTGGCGGCCAATCGACGGTGTGGATGTACTCGGTTCCGAGATCACGGGGATAGCGGAAGGCGATACCGCGCTTCGGATCGGAGAATCGCTCCCACTCCTCCTCGACGGCGGGCGCCTGATTGTCCTCGACGGCAGGCGCTGGCTCATCGTCAACTGCCGTCGTTGGCGAATCGGGAGGCGTACAACCAGTCCCGACCGACAGCAGGATGCTCGAGCACAGGACCGGGACCCAATGTGCGCCTGGTCGTCGCACCCCCGCTCCGCGTTTCCGCGGCAACATTTTCTTCCTTGGCATCCTCACCTCTTTGCCAGTTTCACGTCGTGCGAAGCCGTGTCGGCCGTATCGTCCAGTCCCGTATACTCCCGCGCAAACCATAAACCGGGAGCACAGCATGATCCACCGCTTACCCGCCCTCGCGCTCTGCGCCATCCTCGGCGCGAGCGGCGCCCACGCCGCCGAAAACACCTTCACCCTCGAAGAAGTCATGAGCTATCCCTTTCCGTCGGAGCTCGTCGCGGCGGAACACGATCCGGCGTTCGCGTGGGTCCTGAACGAGCGCGGCGTGCGCAATATCTGGGTCGCGACGGGGCCCGAGTTCGAACCACGCCGCGTCACGAGCTACGAGTCGGACGACGGCCAGGCACTCACCCACCTGGCCTTCTCCCCGGACGGCAGTTATCTCGTTTACGTCCGCGGCGGCGACGATCATGCGAACTGGCCGGCCGAAGGCAATCTTGCACCGAACCCGGCTTCCGGCACGATCGAGCCCAAGGTCACGATCTGGGCCGTAGAGCTCGACGGCGGCGAGCCGGTCGAGGTCGCCGTGGGGTCCGAGCCGGCGGTATCCGGGGACAACGTGGTCGCGTTCATCCGCGACCACCAGGTCTGGGTCGCGCCGATCGGCGGCGAGGGCGAGCAGCAGCGGCTGTTCTTCGACCGCGGCCAGGCAGGCGAGCTGCAATGGAGTCCCGACGGCAGCCGCCTGGCGTTCGTCTCCGATCGCGGCGATCACTCTTTCATTGGCGTGTACACGTCGCAGGACGAGCCGCTCGCCTACCTGGCGCCTTCGACGCATCGCGACCGGTCGCCGCGCTGGTCGCCTGACGGCGAGCACATCGCCTTCGTGCGTTTACGCGGCCGCGGCGGACCGCCGGAGCCGATCCTCGAACGGACGCCAAACCCCTGGTCCATCCAGGTGGCCGACGTCGAGAGCGGCCATGCCCACGCGGCCTGGCAGAGCCCGGAGACGCTCCGCGGGTCCTTCCCGGACGATGCCAACCTCCACTGGGCCGCGGGCGACCGCCTCGTGTTCCTCGCCAACCTCGACGGCTGGCCGCACCTCTATTCCGTGGACGCCGGCGGCGGCGACGAGCCGCTGTTACTGACGCCGGGCGACTTCATGGTCGAGCACGTCGAGCTCGGCCCCGACCGCCGTCACCTCGTCTACAGTGCCAACGCGGGCACGACCCGCGACGACGGCGAGCGCCGCCACGTGTTCAGCGTCCCGGTCGATGCGGCGAAACCGATTGCCGTCACTTCGGGCGAATCGCTGCAGTGGGAGCCGGCGGTCGGCGGCGACGGCGGCCATATCGCTTACATCGGCGCCACGGCGCAGCAGCCGCCGTTCGTCTACGTCGCCGAGTCCGACGGCGAAGCGGTGCAGGCGCTCACCGCCGACCGGCTGCCCGGCGACTTCCCCGCCGAGGAGCTGGTGGTGCCGGTCGACGTCACCTTCGAAGCCAGCGACGGGGTAACCGTGCACGGCCAGCTCTTCCGAAGCGATGACGGCGCGGCCGCAAAGCCCGGCATCCTCTTCCTGCACGGCGGGCCGCCGCGGCAGATGCTGCTCGGCTGGCACTACTCCGACTACTACAGCAACAGCTACGCGGTGAACCAGTACCTCGCGAACCACGGCTTCGTGGTGCTGTCTGTGAATTACCGCCTGGGGATCGGCTACGGGCACGACTTCAACAACCCACCCGACTGGGGACCGACCGGCGCGTCCGAGTACCTCGACGTCGCCGCGGCCGGGCGCTTCCTGCAGACGGTCGACGGCGTCGATCCGGAGCGCATCGGCCTCTGGGGCGGCTCCTACGGCGGCTACCTCACGGCGCTCGGGCTCGCGCGCGACCCGGAGCTGTTCAAGGCCGGCGTCGACCTGCACGGCGTGCACGACTGGTCGGTGCTCCTTGGCCCCTGGTTCGGCGATCCGGGCTCGCGTTACGAGCAGGGCGACTTCGAGGAAGCGCTCGAGGTCGCGTGGCAGTCTTCGCCGAACGCCGACATCGCCAACTGGCGTGGCCCGGTGCTGTTGATCCATGGTGACGACGATCGCAACGTGCGCTTCAACCAGACAGTTGATCTCGCGCGGCGCCTGCAGGAACATGACGTGCCGTTCGAGCTGTTGGTGCTGCCGAACGAGATCCACAGCTTCCTGCGCTACTCGTCCTGGGTGAAAGCCAATACCGCGACGGTGGAATTTTTCCGGGAACAGTTCCTCGGGGACGCTCGAGAGTAGACCTTCAACTTACGCGGAGAACGTCCATGTCCTTGCGAATTCCCGGCGCCATTCTTCTGCTCGCCATCGCGAATATGGGACTCGCGCAATCGCTTGAAGACAGCAGTGAACCGGCAGTGTCGCAATTCGATGCCGAGCTGGCGCAGCGTCTCGGGGCCGACGCCTACGGCATGCGAAGCTTCGTGCTCGCCATCCTCAAAACAGGCCCCAACGACACAACGATCACGGGCGAGGAAAGGCAGGAAATTTTCAAAGGCCATTTCGCCAACATGAACCGCCTGGCCGAGGAAGGAAAACTCGCGCTGGCCGGTCCCTTCGGCGAAAACGACCGGGCCTTCCGCGGCCTCTTCCTGCTTGCCGTGCAAACGATGGAGGAAGCGCACGCGCTCACGCAAACCGATCCCGCGGTGAAAGCCGGCGTGTTCGTCGTGGACTACCTGCCCTGGTACGGCTCGGCTGCCCTGATGCAGGTGAACGATATCCACGCACGCATCCAGGAAAAGGCGATGTAGCGCGGTCCTCCTGGTGGTTGCTAGCCGGCGCTCGGGTTGCGCCCACCGCCGAGCCGGCTGACGACAACGGTTGCGGCCGACGACAGCAGGAACCCGGGCACCAGCTCGTACAGCTCGAAGACCTGGCCCAGGTCACGCAGCAGCGGCCAGACGATGACGGTAATGCCGCCGGCCGCCATGCCGGCCAGCGCACCGTTGCGTGTCATGCCTTTCCAGTACAGCGACAGCAGCACCGCGGGACCGAAGGTCGCGCCGAAGCCGGCCCACGCCCAGGCGACCAGCGCGAGCACGCGGCTGTCCGGATCGAGCCCGAGCAGGAACGCCAGCGCCGCGACCGCGAGCACGGCGAGCCGCCCCGCCCATAGCAATTCGCCCCGGCCCGCGTCTTTGCGCAGTACGCCTTTGTAGAAATCCTGGGCGAAAGCGCTGGAAGCCACCAGCAGCTGCGCCGCCGCGGTGCTCATCACGGCCGCGAGAATCCCGGAGAGGCAGATCCCCGCGATGACACCGGGGAAGCGGTCGACCGCCATGAAGATGAACACCTTCTCGACGTCCGCGCCCTGCAAGGGCTGCTCGAGTACGGCAATGCCCGTGAGCCCCACGATCACCGCCGCAACCAGCACGACCGTCTGCCACGTCATGGCGATCCGGCGCGCCGCCGGGATGCTGCCGGCGGCGTTCGCCGCCATGAAGCGCGCGAGGATATGCGGCTGGCCGAAATAGCCCAGCCCCCAGCCGACCAGCGAGGCGATCCCGATGAACCCGAGCGCCTCGCCGGTGCCGGCGTCGACGAAGGGATCCAGCAAGTCAGGGTTCAACGCGTTCAACGACTCGGAGATACCGCCCGCACCGCCCAGTGCAAACCAGCCGAGCGCTGCCACGAGTACCAGGGCGAAGAACATGAGACTGCCCTGCAGTACGTCCGCCCAGCTCACCGCAAGGAAGCCGCCGAAGAACGTGTACACCAGCACCGACATGGCACCCCAGAACACCGCCCAGCCGTACGCAATACCGAACAGCGCTTCGAACAGCTTGCCCGCCGCGACAAAGCCCGAGCTCGTGTACAGCACGAAGAAGATGAGGATGAAGGCGCCGGCCAGCAGGCGCAGCGTGCGCGTGCGATCGCCGAAGCGGCGCTCGAAGTAATCCGGCAGTGTCAGCGAATCGTCCAGCGCCTCGGTGTGTTCCCGCAGCCGGCCCGCAACCAGCTTCCAGTTCAGCCAGGTGCCGACGAGCAGGCCCAGCACCATCCAGCCGGCCTCCAGCCCCGCCGCATAGGCGAGGCCCGGCAGGCCCATCAGCAGCCACCCGCTCATGTCGGAGGCCTGCGCGGACAACGCCGTCACCCAGGCATTCAGGCTGCGCCCGCCGAGGATGTAATCCTTGAGCGTCGTGGTGCGGCGCCAGGCGATGAATCCGAGCAGCAGCACGACGGCCATGTAGGCCAGGAACGTGCCGACGATGGCCGTGTTGATTGCGTTCATTCCCCGCTCCCCAACGGTAGGTGCGGGAAATGGTACCGGATGACGGCCTGCGGCACCTCCGCTGGAAGGGGCTCGAATGAGAAACATTCGCAATCGCGGCGCGGCGGCTGCTCCCGTATACTGCGGCCAGCACCGTACCTACAGTGATCCGCGTCGCCGATGACCGCCTTCAGCGTCAACGAGTTCTACCAGCGCAACCGTCGCCTCGTCATCTGGGTCATCCTGTTCGGACTCCTGTGGCTCCTGCGGGACTTCTTCGCGCTCGTCTTCCTCACCTTCGTCCTGGCGACCCTGGCGGCGCCGCTCGTGGCGTTCGGGCGCGTCCGCATGCGGCTGCCGCATCGGGCCGCCTTGATTCTCGTGTACCTGGTGTTCGTGCTGGTGCTCGCCTCGTTCGTGCGCTTCGTGGCGCCGAGCGTCGCGAGCGAACTGAATCGCATGATCGAGAACCTGCCGGCCACGGAAATGCGCCTGCTGGAAGCCAAGGACCGTCTCGTCGACCGTTATCCGACGCTGCGCCAGCCGCTCGGCGGTTTCCTCGCAAGCGCGCTGGACGAGCACACCGCGACCGTCGTCATGCGGGAGCTCGCCGACGAGCGGGCGCGGCTGTCCCTCACCCAGGCGGAGGTCGCGCGCGCCGCCGAAGCCGACGTGCAGCCGGACGGCGCGCTCGCCGAGTATTTTGCGCGCCGCGACCAGCTCTATCTCAACGCCCTGGTGAACAAGCTGTTCCAGCAGGTGCGGGACTATGCCCCCACCGTTATCAACATGCTCTATCGCGGCACGGCCACGATCCTGCTGGCGCTGTTGTTCAGCTTCTTGATCCTCAATGACCGCGGCCGCTTGCGGAACGGCATCAGCCGCCTGAAGGACTCCCGCGTCGGCGACTTCTACTCCGAGGCCGCCGAGCCGGTCGTCCGCTTCGGCGACCTGCTCGGCCGTGCCATCAAGGCTCAGGCCACGATCGCTGTCGTGAATACCATCCTGACCCTGGTCGGGCTGCTGGTGCTCGGGATTCCGCTGATCGCAATGCTCTCGGTCATCGTGTTCTTCTGCAGCTTCATCCCGGTGCTCGGCGTCTTCATCTCGACGACGCCGATCGTGCTGGTGGCCCTGAATGCGGGTGGCCCGATGCTCTCGCTAACGGCGGTTGCCATGGTCGTCGTCATCCACGTGATCGAGGCCTACCTGCTGAACCCGATCATCTACAGCCGCCATCTCAAGCTGAACCCGGTGTTCACGCTGATCATCGTGTACGTCGGCTACCACGCGTTCGGCCTGTGGGGCATGCTGCTGGGCGTGCCGGTGACTCGCTACTTCATCCACGATGTCATCGGCGTGCCGTTCCGCGACGAGGAAGCCCTGCCCGACCCCGCGGCGGACCGCGAGGCCGCCGAGGCGACGACTTAGCCCGGACTTTTCAAAAATCGTCCGGGCCAGGCTGGCCCGGCGAGGTCAGAGGCTGGCGGTCTGCTGTTGCAGGCGCTGCACCGCTTCGAGCGACTGCTGCACGTTCTCCATCGGCGACATGCCGCCGATCGTCTCGGCGATCTTGCCGTCCGGGGTCACGATGAAGGTGGTCCGCTCGGCGAAGCCGTGACCGATCTCGATGCCGCGCGTGTCCCTGGCACCCTCCACCTTCTCGTGGACCTCGAGCTCGTAAGAGCGTGCGATCTCGCCGCTCGCGTCCGTGGCTACCGGCAGCTTGCCGGCGCAGTACTCGGGATCCGCGGAAAAGTCGTTGAGGCGTTCGATGCTGTCCAGTGAAACGCCAATGACGCTGGCACCGGCCGCCTCGAACTTCTCCATGTTTTTGGCGAACTCGTGCGCCTGGATATTGCAGCCCTTCGTGAACGCCGACGGATAGAAATAAACCACCACCGGGCCGTTCTCGAGCGCTTCGCCCAGTGAGAAGTCGAATTCCTCGCCGGCAAGGGAAGCCCTGGTTTCGAACTGGGGTGCGTTGTCGCCCGGCTGGAGCGCGGCAGCGGCCGGCAGTGCAAGGGCGGTGGAGCACAACAAGGCGAACAGATGCTTTTTCATGGCTTTGCCCGTAATCGGAAGTGGTCGGTTGCGCAGTATCGGGAACCGTTAATCCTGAACTCCGCAGCGCTTTTGCGCAAGCTCAGGGCCGCGGGTCGGCCGGGGCACCAGTGTCGCACTTCACGCAGTTGAGCTGGGCGCCCAGCTTCCCGGCACGGCCCTCCGGCGTCACGACCCACGGGCGATTGGACCACGGCGGGTTGTGGCGCACGTGCTGGTTGTGACCGCAGGCGAGTTGCGCCACCCAGTGCCGCTCCTCGTCGCGGTGATAGCCGACGATCTTCTGTCTCATGAATCGATCTCTCCTGCCGCCGACCGCCTGTCTCTATATGATTGAAGCATGGATGCGGCCCTGCTTTGGTATTTCGCTGCCGGCCTGCTGATCCTCGTCGGCCTGGCAGGGACCATCCTGCCCGCGCTGCCGGGGGTCCCGCTGGTGTTCGCCGGCATGTGGCTTACCGCCTGGACCGGGAGCTATACGGAGATCGGCGGCTGGACCGTGGTGACCCTCGGGATACTCGCCGTCATCGCGGTGCTGCTCGACTTCGTCGCCGGCCTGCTCGGGGCAAGACGGGTGCAAGCGAGCACGTCCGCCTTGTGGGGCGCGGCGATCGGCACCATCGTGGGCCTGTTCTTCGGATTGCCGGGCCTGCTGCTCGGACCGTTTGCCGGTGCCGTCATCGGCGAGCTGCGGTCGGGGGGCGGCATCCATCGCTCCACTCACGTGGGCGTTGCCACCTGGGTCGGGCTGCTGTTCGGGACACTGGCGAAGATCGCGCTGTCGTTTACGATGCTGGGTGTTTTTGTCGCGGCGCTGCTAATCGCGTAACAAAGGAGGCAGCATAGCGGTCACTCATCTCGCTCCACCCGCCTGCGGTTCCCGGTGTATGCCTGACCCTCGCGCATGAGCTGGGTGAACCGCTCCTGGTCGCCCTGTGCCACGGTCGCACGCAGGGTCGCTACGGCGCGCTCGAGCGCGTCCAGCGAAGCCTCGCCAAATTCGTTCAGGTGCTGGATCTCGAAGTAGAGCGCCGGGCTCTCCTGCGCCACTCCCCGCGCGATTTCGAACTGCGCATCGAAGGTCGAGCTGGACATTCGGAGCAACTGCTGCGCGGCCTCCCCGCTTCCCGCGAGCGCCGTGAAAAAGGCGATGTTCACGGCATGCGACAGGCCCAATACGTAGGCGATGAGCTGGTCGTGTTCGTCGAGCGTGGTTACGAACTGCTCGGCCATTGTCGGCGCGAACAGCGCGCGTGCGCGCGCCAGGGCGTCGGCGTCGCCGAGGTCGATGAACAGCACGTGCCGGCCGGACAGCAGCACCACGTCAGGCCCGAACATCGGGTGGATCGATGCCACGCTGACGCCCGCCTCGCGCAGGGCGCCGAGCCCGGTGCGCAGCGGCGACTTCAACGATCCGATGTCCATGACGGTTCCGCGCGGCCGGCGTTGCGCCAGTTCCCGGAGAATGACATTGGTGGCGCCGAGCGGCGCCGCGACGACGATGTAATCGTGCGCTAGGTCCGATTCACGCCAGTCCGCGATCACGGTCTCTCCGGCCGCGGCGTTCGGGTCCGCCACTTCGACCTCGAACCCCTGCGAGAACAGGAAATGGGCGAACCACCCGCCCATCCGGCCGGCGCCGCCGATGACGAGCGCGCGCTGGCCGCTGCCGCTGCCGTGCGCGACGATGCTCGTCTGCTCCTGCTGCGTCAGCGAATACCGGATGAGCAGGCGCATCAGCTCCTCGGCGACGTCCGGGGAGACGTCCACCGCCTCCGCCTTCGCGCGCGCGTTCTGGAACACTTCCCGCTCGCGCTTGTAGTCGCGCAGGGGGAAGCCGGTCGAGCGCTTTACGCCGGCAATGTCCCGTATCGTGGCCTGGCGCGCGGCAACCAGCTCGAGTATTTGCCGGTCAATGCCGTCCAGCCGACGGCGCAGTTCGTCGAGCGTCATGCGTGGCGGTGCCCTACTCCGCGAGCGACATGCGGGAAGGAATCTCGATGCCGCGCTCGGTGAACCGGATGTCGAAGGACAGCCGATCCAGGAGCTCGGCCATCGCCTTCATCGCATCACTCGACGCCTCCAGCATTTCGGCGGATTGCATCCCGGTGGGCTCTGCCGTCACGTTCTCCGTCTCCGCGGCATTCGCGATCGCGTCGCCCAGCAGCCCGTAGTAGCGACCGGCATCCACGCCCATGCTCATGAACGGCGCCGGTTGCGCCGACGTCGCCTGCAGCATGTCGGTCAGCTTCGTCTCGACGCCTTCGCCGACCGATAAGGCGAGCGCGTCTTCCGACATCGCGATGTACGCCGCTCCGACGCTCGAGCTCACCATCGGCAGCTCGAGCTTCATCGGCTTCGCATCGGGCTGCAGGTT
Organism: uncultured Chromatiales bacterium; assembly: GCA_965651325.1. GTDB lineage: Bacteria > Pseudomonadota > Gammaproteobacteria > Steroidobacterales > Woeseiaceae > IDS-8. The sequence continues at coordinate 9,229 of CBFGSB010000023.1, forward strand.
GAGCGAGGCGACCTGCGGGCTGAACATCGCGCCCATCGCGAGCAGCCCCTGCGGGTTCTCGCTGGCCAGCAGAAACCGCATGTCGATCTTGGTCGGCGGCTGCTTTTTCTCGAGGTCGAAACCCTGGAGGTCCTCGACCACTGCGAGGAATCCGCGGATGCCGTAAGCGACCGGGGGCAGCGGCTGCTGCAGTGCCGCCCGGCCTTGCGCCACGCCTGCCTGCAGGTCGGCGAAGAGATCGCACTCGTACGGGTCGGCTTCCATCGCATCGAGCCGCGCCCCGTAGAATTCGCGTACCTTCCCGAGGTCGAAGCCCATGCCGAACGAGAACAGGCCGCCCTGGTCGTGACCGAGCCCCGGCACCGGCGCCGTGACGGCCTGCAGGCCGGCAGCGAGGTCGCTCCGCAGCTCGAACACGACGTTCATCGCCACGCTTTCCGGCGACATCCCGGTGTAGCCCGCGGATACCCGCGGCACGATGCCCGTCATGGAACGGATTTCAGCCTTGCAGACGTCGGTAAGCGCCGTCGTGTCGTGCTCCACCGTCTCGAGCAACCACTGGTTCACGCCCGTTTGCTCGTCCAGGAACGTCGCCGCGAGCCCTTGCACGTCGATCATGCCGAGGCCGTGCGCCAGGTAACCGTGGTCCTCGGCCAGCTTCGCAAGACCACCCGAGTCCGCGATGCTGTTCGCGGGCGGCGTGAGACCCAGCACCGACTTCAGGAGGTCGTCGGGCAGGTTCGCCGGCACCAGGCTGATCACGAGCTGGCTGTCGATCACCGCAACAATCAGGCGGCCCTTGTCATTCCCGGCATACCGATAGGAATGACCGTCGATGGTCGCCACGTCCATCGACTGGCCCGCGCGCTCCTCGAGCTTTGCGAACGTGTCGTTGAACAGCGTACCGTCGTCGGTCAGGGTGATGCGCACCACCGGCAGCAGGCCGACGCCATAGAACGCCGACACGGATTCGCGGGAGTCGATGCCGGCCGCCGGAATGCCGTCCGCCGTAATCATGCCGGCCAGCTCATCGATCATCGCGGAATAGCGCTCGCGTTCTTCCTCGGTCAGCTTCGCACTGCCGGCATCGACCTGGGTCGAGGCGAGCATCGCCTTCAGCATCCTGGGATAGATGCGGACGGCGGCCTCGGTGCTGGGAGCGAACTTCGCGCGAATCTCCTCTGGGAGCGGCTCCAGCGCCGCAAACACGTAAGGCGTATCGGCCGGTACGTAGCCGAGGATGCCCTCCCCCGACGTCAGCGTGGGCGCTTCCCTGGAGCAGGCCACGAGGGCCAGCGGCACGGCGAGCGCGAGGCAAAGCAGGCTCTTTCGGATGACGGTCGGCATTGTGTGGGCTCCCCCCGGGAAGAAATGGCCGAAAACTGTAGTGGTAGCAGGCGGTGCAGTCGCGGACCGGTGTCACAGACGGTTCGGCGGATTATACCTGCGCCGAGGCTGCGGTCGATCGGAGCCAAACGCGATGTAGAATCGAGGCCATGATTCGGGACGTACAGAGCGATGACCTGGAAGCGGTGCTGGCCTTGAACGAGGCGTCCGTGCCGCATGTGAATTCGGTGCCGATGGCGCAGTTCGAGAAATTCCGGCGCGAGGCGGCCTACTTCCGGGTTGCGCTGGTCGACGGCGCCGTCGCGGCGTACCTCGTCGGGCTCACCCCGGAGGCCGACTACGCGAGCCTCAACTTCCGGTGGTTCAAGGCGCGCTACGACGATTTCGCCTACGTCGACCGGGTGGCCGTGGCGGAGGGCGCCCGGCGGCTCGGGCTCGGGAGTGCGCTGTACGGGGACTTCGAGCGGTATTTCAGGGGCCGCCGGCCGCGCCTTGCCTGCGAGGTGAACCTGGAGCCGCCGAACGAGGTGTCGATGGCGTTTCACCGGCGCCACGGCTTCGCCCGGGTGGGCGAGCAACCGGTGGACGGCAAAATCGTGGCGATGATGGTGAAGGAATTGCCCGACCCCGTATAATGCGCCGCCTTTCCGGCCGGGGCCGGGATACCCTTTGTATATGTCCACCGTCGAAGACCTTCGCAACATCGCCATCATCGCGCATGTCGATCACGGCAAGACCACGCTCGTCGACCGGCTGTTGCAGCAGTCCGGCACCCTCGGGCCGCGGGCGGCCGTGCCGGATCGCGTGCTGGACTCGAACGACCTCGAGCGCGAGCGCGGCATCACCATCCTCGCGAAGAACACCGCCATCCGCTGGGGCGACTACCGCATCAACATCGTCGATACGCCGGGCCATGCCGACTTCGGCGGCGAGGTCGAGCGCGTGCTCTCGATGGTCGACAGCGTGCTGTTGCTGGTCGACGCGGTCGACGGTCCGATGCCGCAGACGCGCTTCGTCACGCAGAAGGCCTTTGCCCGCGGGCTCAAGCCGGTGGTCGTCATCAACAAGGTGGACCGGGACGGCGCCCGTCCCGAATGGGTGCTGAACCAGACCTTCGACCTGTTCGATCGCCTCGGCGCCACCGACGAGCAGCTCGATTTCCCGGTCATCTACACCTCGGCTCTCGAAGGGTACGCCGGCACGGTTCCGGACGTGCGCTCCGGCGACATGACGCCGCTCTTCGAATGCATCGTCCGCCAGGTGCCGCCGCCGGACGTGGACGTCGTCGGGCCGCTGCAGCTCCAGATCTCGAGCCTCGCCTACGACCCGTACGTCGGCGTGCTCGGCATCGGCCGCATCCGCCGCGGGCGCATCGAGGCGAACCAGGGTGTGAGCGTGGTCGCGGCCGACGGCAGCGTGCGCCGCGCGCGCGTGCTGGAGCTGTTCGGCTTCCACGGCCTCGAGCGGCGCAAGATCGAATCGGCCGGTGCCGGCGACATCGTGGTGCTCTCCGGCATCGACGAGCTCAACATCTCCGACACGATCTGCCCGCGCGACAAACCGGACCCGCTGCCGCCGCTCGCGGTCGACGAGCCGACCATCAGCATGAATTTCCTCGTGAACAAGTCGCCCTTTGCCGGCCGCGAAGGGAAGTTCCTCACGAGCCGGCAGATCCGCGAACGGCTGGACCAGGAGCTGAAGCACAACGTCGCGCTGCGCGTGGCCGCAACCGACGACCCGGACAAGTTCCGCGTCTCCGGGCGCGGCGAGCTGCACCTGTCCGTGCTGATCGAGACCATGCGGCGCGAGGGCTTCGAGATTGCCGTCTCGCGCCCCGAGGTCATCCTGCAGGAGATCGACGGCGAGACCCACGAGCCCTGGGAGCAACTCACGGTCGACCTGGAGGACAGCTACCAGGGTGCCGTCATGTCGCGGCTCGCGGAGCGCCGCGGCGAGCTGCTCAACATGATCCCGGATGGGCGCGGCCGGGTGCGGCTCGATTACCGCATCCCGACGCGCGGGCTCATCGGCTTCCGCACGGAATTCCTGACCGCGACCTCCGGCACGGGCCTGATCTACCACGTGTTCGAGAAGTACGACCGGCACATTCCGCTCGGGATCGGCCAGCGCCAGAACGGTGTGCTCGTGTCCATGGTCGCCGGCAAGGCCCTCGCCTATGCTCTCTACAATCTCCAGGACCGGGGGCGGCTGCTCATCGGCCACGGGGAGGCGGTCTACGAAGGCATGATCATCGGCATCCACTCGCGGCAGAACGACCTTTCCGTGAACCCGACGAAGGCGAAGCAGCTCACCAACATCCGCGCCGCCGGCAGCGACGAGAACATCCTGCTCACGCCGCCCGTACGCTTCTCGCTGGAACAGGCGCTGGAGTTCATCGATGATGATGAACTACTCGAGATAACTCCGGTAAGCATACGAATAAGAAAGAAACATCTGACGGAGCACGAGCGCAAGCGCGAACTCCGGCTGCGCGCCTGACCGCGCCCTGCCGATGCCGGAACGCCACGCCGATCCCGACCACGCGTTCGCCGAGCTGCGCCCGGACGACATCCTGGGGCCGCTGGACGAGCTCGGCTTCGTGAGTGACGGCCGCCTGCTCGCCTTGAACAGCTACGAGAACCGCGTGTACCGCGTGGGGCTCGAACAGGGTGACCCGGTGGTCGCGAAGTTCTACCGGCCGGATCGCTGGAGCGACGACGCGATTTTAGAGGAGCACCGCTTCACGGCGGAACTGGCGCGGCAGGAAATCCCGGCAGTGCCGCCGCTGGAGCGGGACGGACGCACCCTGCACCACTCCGGGCCGTTCCGCCTCGCGGTTTTCCCCTGCCGCGGCGGCCGGGCGCCGGAGCTCGATTCCGCGGACATGCTGCGCCAGCTCGGGCGCCTGGTCGCGCGCATCCACCTGCAGGGCGCGACGCAGCCCTTCCTGCACCGGCCCCGGATCGACATTGAATCCTACGGGGTGGAATCACAGCGCTACCTGGTCGAGCACGGCTTCATACCGCCGGACCTGGTCGACGCTTACAACGGGGTCGCGGAGCACCTGCTCGACAACGTCGCCGGCTGCTTCGAGCGCGCCGGACCGGTGCGGGAAATCCGCCTGCACGGCGACCTGCACCCCGGCAACGTGCTGGACGACGGCGAGGAGCTCTACATCGTCGACTTCGACGACGTGCGCAGCGGCCCGGCCGTGCAGGATCTCTGGATGTTCTTGTCCGGCGGCCGCGAGGAACAGGCGCCGCAGCTCGCCCTGCTGCTCGAAGGCTACGAGGAATTCCGGCGCTTCGATGCCCGTGAGCTGCACCTCGTCGAAGCCCTGCGAAGCCTGCGGATCATGCACTACGCGGCCTGGATCGCCCGCCGCTGGGAGGATCCTGCGTTTCGCATCGCCTTTCCCTGGTTCGACACGCCGCGCTACTGGGACGAGCACGTGCTGGCGCTGCGCGAGCAGGCGGCGCTGACCCAGGAGCCGCCCCTGGTATGGCTGACATAAGCCGGGACGATCCCCTGCCCGCGATATTTGCGCTGCCCGGGCGCCGGGTCTAAAGTCGAAGTATGATGCCGCGGAGGCTCGACAGGAACTCCGGAGCCCCGGGAATGCTCTGATAGATGGATAAATGCCGCGCGCCGGCCCTGTCCGGGATTTCAGATTGATCGCAAAGCCCCTCAAGCCGTTCCCAGTCGCAATGCTGATTGCGCTGTCCGGCTGCTCCACGCACGTCACCCTCCAGAACCCGACCATCCCGGAGCCCCTGGTCGAGACCATGCCGCTTGCGGTGGCGGTACGCTATCCCGAGGTTTTCCAGCACTACGTCCACCAGGAAAAGGTGATCGGCAAAAAAGAGTGGACGATCGACATGGGCCGCGCCAACAGCATGCTGTTCACGCAGCTCTTCGGGACCATGTTCGCGGACTGCACGATCATCGGGGAACCGCCGCAGGCAGGTGACCGCGACGAGGATCCCGCGCAGCGGACGGGCGGCTGCCATTTCGTGCCGCCCGGAACCGACCCCGGCAGCCTGCCGATCGACGCCCTGATCGAGCCCAGCATCGACGCGTTCGAGTTTTCCGTCCCGGAGCAGAGCCAGACCGATTCCTTCGCCGTCTGGATTCGCTACCGTTTGAAGATCTTCGACGCGGAAGGCAATGAGATCGCAAACTGGCCGCTCAGCGCCTACGGCAAGGCGATGAGCAGCATGATGGGCGGTGACGAGGCACTGCGCCATGCGGCCGTGCTTGCCATGCGCGATGCCGCCGCGCTGGTCATCCTGCAGATGGACAAGTCGGCAAACATCAGTGCACTCGTGGCATCGCGGCGCGCGCGTACGGCCGATGAGACCGGCGGTATCATCGAAGCGCTGCCCGTCAACGAGGCTTTAACGACCGCTACGGAGGAGAGGCAAGATGATTCCGGCTAGGCTGAATCGGATCGCTTTCTACAGCGGGCGGGGGATCGTGCTCGCGGCACTCGGGGCGGCCCTGTCCGGTTGCGTGACGTCCCGCGTGGAAGATGTGCGCCAGGAAGCGACCGGCTACGCGCCCGGGGACGGCGTCGTCATCATGGCGAAGAGCTATCACCTCGGCAACGAAACGGAAGCCGACTTCATCTCCTGCGTCGGCAAGGAAATCAGCCAGGGCAACTCGGGGCTGCGCGTCATCCCGCACAATGAATTCGTCGACGCGCTGTTTCCCTGGTTCGAGCCGCGCACCGCTCCCGCCGAAACGAAAGGGCTCCCGGAGCTGATGCAACGGCCCGGCGTCGCCGAAATGATCGAGAAGAAGGGCGTCCGTTACGTGGTCTGGCTCGACGGCAGCACGGATCGCGTTGCCGGCGGCGGCAGCATGTCATGCGCGGCCGGCCCCGGCGGCGGCGGCTGCTTCGGTTTTGCGTGGTGGCAAAACGACGCGAAGTACGAGGCTTCGGTCTGGGACCTCGAAGGGCTCGAAGACGCCGGGACGATCAGTGCCGACGTCAGCGGAACCTCCTTCATGCCGGCGATCGTCATCCCGATCCCGTTGATCGCGCGCACCCAGTCGCATGCCTGCGGCGGCCTTGCCGACCAGCTCAAGCTTTTCATCGTCGGCGAGCAGGCAAAGCAAGCCACCTAGTGTCCGGTCCCATAGCGCACGATAAAGCCCGGTTCTCGCGGTTGCTGCTGCTTGTCGCGCTTTTCGCCGGCGCCGCCGGCTGCGGGTCCGCCGCCGCCGAGGACGACCGCGTCTACAACGTCCACTACGTGGTAAAGGTCGATCCGGCCGCCAGGGGCGCGCGTGTCGAGCTCACCCTCGAGCAGGACGGCGATTACCTGCGCGAGCTCGACATGCCGCTGCTCGACGGCCGCATCGGCGATGTCCGGGGCGACGGCGAGGTTTCGGTTCGCGATGGCCGGGTCACCTGGCTGCCGCCGGACAAGGGAGGCCGGCTGAGCTGGTTCGTGCGCATCGAGCACCTGCGCGGTGACGACAGCTACGACGCCTGGATCGGCCACGACTGGGCCCTCTTCCGCGGCGAAGACATCGTTCCGTCGGTGAGCACGCGCACGCGCAAAGGTGCCCGCAGCGACACGCGCCTGACGTTCGACTTGCCCCGCGGCTGGTCGTCCGTCACGCCGTATTTCGGCGACGACGGCGTGTTCGAGATCGACGATCCCGACCGGCGCTTCGACACGCCGCAGGGATGGATGGTCCTCGGCGACCTGGGCGTGCGCTTCGGGACGATTGGCGGCGTGCGCACGAAGGTTGCCGGGCCGACCGGCTTCGGCGTCCGCCGCCTGGACATTCTCGCGTTCCTCCGCTGGACCCTTCCGGAGATTCTCGCGGTGCTGCCCGATTTCCCCGATCGGCTGACAATCGTGAGCGCGGGGGCGCCCATGTGGCGCGGCGGGCTCTCCGGGCCGGGGTCCCTCTATATTCACGCCGACCGCCCGCTGATCAGCGAGAATGGGACCAGCACCCTGCTGCACGAGGTCGTGCACGTCGGCATGGGCTTGTCCGCGGAGGACGACGCCGACTGGATCGTCGAAGGCTTTGCCGAGTACTACGCGCTCGAAGGGCTACGGCGCAGCGGTACGCTCAGCGAGCGGCGCTTCGAGATCGCGCACCGGGATCTCGCCGAATGGGGCAGCGAAACGTCGGAGCTCTGCAGCGAGAGCTCCAGCGGCAGCCGCACGGCGCGTGCCGTCGGCGTCCTGCGCGAGCTTGACGCGGAGATCCGCAAGGTAACGGACGGCCGCTCGAGCCTCGATACCGTGGCGGCCGAGCTCGCGGGCCTGGACCGGCCGATCACCGTCGAGCGTCTCCGCGAGATGGCCGCCGCGATAACCGACCAACCCGTGAAGGCCCTCGAAAACCTTCCGGGGTGCCCTGGGTGAACCGGCAGCGCGATCTCGAGCTGCTGCTCGGGACGCATACGCCCCTGATCCTCATCGAGACGCGCGACGAGTCGCGCATGCTGGACCTCCTGGCGGCGATCGGGCGCTCGCGCAAGAGCGAGGAGTACGTCCCCCTGTTCCGCTGGAGCGTCACGGACGGGCTGCAGCGCCTGGACATCGCTCTCGAGCCGCAACTCCATAACGCGGCGCCGGCGGACGTGCTGAAGCACATCCGCGCCGTGAGCAAGCCCGGCATCTATGTCCTGCTCGATTTTCATCCGTACCTGCAGGAACCCGTGAACGTGCGGCTGCTGAAGGACATCTGCCTGCGCTTCACGGAGATCCCGAAGCAGCTCGTGCTGGTCAGCCATCGTCTCGAACTGCCCGCGGAGCTTGCGCCCTACAGCGTCCGCTTCGAGATGGCGCTGCCGTCAGCCGGGGAGCGGGAAGCCATCGTGAAGCGCGTCGCGCGCGAATGGGCGGACGCCAGCCAGCGCCCGGTGCGCGTCGACAAGAAGGCGCACGCCATGCTGATCCGCAACCTCGCCGGCCTGACGGATGCCGATACCGAACGCCTCGCCCGCGGCGCCATTGCCGACGACGGGGCGATCTCGCACAGTGACCTGGCGGGCGTGATGCAGGCAAAGTACGAGCTGCTGAACAGCGGCGGTGTCCTGCAATTCGAATACGAGACACGCCGCTTCAGCGACGTCGGGGGCTTGAGCCGCCTGAAACACTGGCTGACACAGAGGCGCCCGGCATTCACCGCGGCAGAGGGCGCGGCGCACCTCGACCCGCCCCGCGGCGTGCTGCTGATCGGGGTGCAGGGCTGCGGCAAGAGCCTGGCCGCGAAAGCTACCGCGGGCATCTTCGGCATACCGCTGCTGCGCCTCGATTTCGGCACGCTCTACAACAAGTATCACGGCGAAACCGAGCGCAACCTGCGCGAGTCGCTGCGCACGGCGGACGTCATGGCACCCTGCGTGCTCTGGATCGACGAAATCGAGAAAGGCCTGGCCGGGCGCGGCGGCGAGACGGGTACGACGCAGCGGGTGCTCGCCGGGTTCCTCACCTGGCTCGCGGAAAAGAAAAACAAGGTGTTCGTCGTCGCCACCGCGAACGACATCGCGGCCCTGCCGCCGGAGCTCGTGCGCAAGGGCCGTTTCGACGAGATCTTCTTCGTCGACCTGCCCGACCCGGAAGTGCGCGCGGAGATCGCGAAGATCCACCTCGCGAGCCGCGACCAGGTACTGGACCCGCTGGACCTGGGCCGCGTCGCAGCCGCGACGGAGGGCTTCTCCGGTGCCGAAATCGAGCAGGCCGTCGTCTCCGCGCTGTACGCCGCGCATGCGCAGGGTAGTGCCCTCACCGCCCGTCACCTGCTGGAGGCCGTGGGGGCCACGAGGCCGCTCTCGGTCGTGATGGCCGAGCACGTGGGGCGCCTGCGCCAGTGGGCGGACGGGCGTACCGTGCCTTGCGATTGAACGAAGTGGTAGAATTCAAGGATGGCTAATGACAACAAAAATACTCACGAGTTAGCCTCCGACCTGGACGACGACACCTCCGAGCTCGAGCTGTTGCCGGCCACGTACGCGGACGCGGGGCTCGACTATGAAGCCGAATCGGACGCCGCCACGCACTCCTTCGAGAGCCCCGACTCCACGCACGAGCGGAAGTCGGTAGCGGCGCTGCAGGCGGCGCTCAGCGAGCGCGACGACCAGATCGGCCGGCTCGAATACGACCTGGAACAACTGCGCGCGCGCCTGAGCGGCCTCGAGACCGAGCTCAAGGCCCGCGAGGCCCTCACCGAGGGCGTGTCGGCCGAGCTCGGCGAGACCCGGCAGGCGCTGCGCGGGGCGCGCGAGCGGCTGGATGAACGCGACCAGGCCTTCGCCGAGTTGGACGCCCGGCTGAAGGATTCGGAAAGCGCGTTGAAAGATGCGCGGCAGGAAGCCGGGGCGGCGAGCGCCGCGAGCACGGCTGCCGAAGCACGCGCGGTGGAGGACGCGCGGCGCATCGACGTCCTCGCCGCCGACCTGGAGCAGGCGCGTAGCGAACGCCAGGAGGCGCTGGATGCCGCGGACTCGCGGACCCGGCTGCTGACCGAGCTCGAGGAACGCCACGCGGAATCGCGCTCGCTGGTCGAGACCCTCCGGCAGTACATCGACGGCCGCAAGGAACGCTGGGAACAACAGGAAATCCTGCTGCGCAGCAAGGACGAACTGATCGGCGAGCAGGCGCGCAGGCTCGCCGAATACGCAAGCAGCGGCAAGGGCGCGCAATCCGCGGCGGCGCAGAAGGAAGGCATGGCGCTGCTGACCGCCGAAATCGACAGCCTTGCCACGCAGCTCGCGGAAATCACCGCCGAGTACGAGCAGGAGCGCGGTGACCGGGAGTCGCTCGAGGCGCAGTGCAACGCGCTCGAGGAAACCGTCGCGGGGCTTGCGGCGGACCTGGCGGCGCTCGAGCCGGTCGCGGAGCGAAACGCGCTGTTGCAGCAGGAGAACGAACGCCTGTCCGGCGCGCTCCTCGGCTATACCGACGAAATTCGCCGGCTCCAGGCGCAGGCGCTGCGCAGCGATGCGTATGCCGATAGCTTGCGCAGGCAACTGAAGGACCAGGAGGCGGAACTCCTGGCCATAAACGACGCCCACGCCGGCACGCGGTCGGCGCTCGATGACGCGCTGGCGGAACTGTCGAAGCTCAGGGAGCAGGTGGAAGACGGTAACCGGGCTGCCGCCGCGGCCCGGGACCAGGAGCACGCGGAACGGGAGCGGCTGGAACAAGCGCTCGTGGAGGCGCGCGAGGAGCTCGCCGCCGTCCAGGCCACCGTTGCCGAAACCGAGGCAACCCGCGAACAGCTTGCCTCGGAGCTGGCCGCAGCCGCCGGGGCGAAAGACGCACTGGAAGTTCGGCTGCGACAGGCCGAAGAAGACCACGGGCAGGCGATCGAAAAGCTGGCGCAGCAGGCCCGGAAGCTGCAGCAGGAGCTCTCGGAGTCCGAAGCCAAGCTCGCGAACAAGGACGCGGCAATCGGCGTGCTGCTCGCGGAGCTTGCCGGCAAACCCCAGGCAGGGCCCTCCGAAGTCCAGGCGGACGCTCCTCCGCAACGGCCCGCCGAGCGCCGCTCGCCTGCTCCGGACGAGAAACAAGGCGCCGAGAAGGAACGCACGACCCGGCTGCTCGTCGGCACTATCGACGGGCAGGAAGTCCGTTTTCCCTTGTTCAAGAACAAGCTCACCATCGGCCGCACTGCGCACAACGACATCCAGCTCAAGCAGCAGTTCATCAGCCGGCGGCACGCGGTCGTCATCTGTGACAACGACCATACCCGCATCGTCGATTGGGGCAGCAAGAACGGGATCTCCGTCAACGGTGTTCGTGTCTCCGAAACGGTCCTGAAGAGCGGCGACCAGGTCACGGTCGGTACTGCCGAGTTCCGGTTCGAGGAACGCCCGAAGCGCTGAGGCAGGTGCACGCCGGGCCCGGCGGCGTTCTGTGAGGGCAATCACGGCAAAGCGCGAGCGGTTGCGCTAGCCTCGCGACAACCCTCACGGAAGTCAGACGATCACAGTGCCGGGACGGCGCCCAAGCAGATGGATCTGAGCGCGACCAAGGATATAACGCGCACCGCCGAGCAGCTGGCGACGAGAAAGATCTGGCTGCCGAAACTCCTCTACGACGCCCTGCCCTGGTTTTACCTCGCCGCCGGTCTGGCGGCTCTTTTTGCGACGTTGTACGTCAGCACCTGGCTGTGGGTGCTGCCGCACTATTTGCTGTTCTCCCTCGCCTGCTTCCATCTCGCCTTTGTCGTGCTCCGCAAGCGCCGACGCGCGCGCCGTGCGGCACACCATGGGTCGACGTCCGATTGAACGCCGCAGCGGCGGGGCTTGACCTGCCGTCGCCCATCGTGAACGATGCGCTCACCTCGTGGACGGTGCCCGGACATCGTGGAAACGCATGAACTGAAAACCAGGCTCGTGAAAGAGGTCGCGCTGCTCGCGATCCTCGGATTCATCGGCATGGCCGTGCTGCCGCTCTGCATCTGGTTCGTCGGACAGGCCGTGTTCGGCGAATACGGCAGCGGCGGCGTAATCAGCTTCTTCGGCGCGCTGCAGCGCGAGCTGTTTGCAGGCGAACCTGCCGTGTGGTTTCTGCTGCTCTCCCCCTACATCCTGTGGCAGGTCCTGCGGCTCACCCTGTGGGGCTTCCGGCGGCTTGGCAGGCCGCACGGCGAGCCGGCCGCCGACGTCCGCGACGCCCCTTGAAAATGTGACCCGGTTCACAAATTCTCTTTCCGGCACAACGATTTGGACGACATAAGCTAGAACTTATGTCAATGCTCGTGCATGCTCCGAACACGCGCGGCTATAGTGGCCGCGCGGAGCCTACAGTTGCCACGAGAGTAGTCCGTACGCCGATGATGCAGCAGTTTCTCAGATGGCTGGGCCTGCGGCTCTTCCCGCAGAAAGCGGCACCGGAACCGCCGCCGCGTCCGGTTGGCGTGCGGGTTCGTCCGCCAGCGGCGCGCCCGCAAGCTCCGAAGCCGAAACCGGTTGCGTATGCGACCGAGACCGGTGGCAAGGTAATCGACGGCGGCCCCGGCAAGAACGTGTTCGTGCGCAACCGCTTCGTTCGCGAAGACACCGGCACGCACGAAACGCTCAAGATCCTCGACGACTCCCTGCTGGAAGCGGAAGAGGAAGCCGGTATCGACCCGTACAATACCGGTCGATTCGATCGTTCCAAATCCTGGGACGTTCGTTTCCGCAAGTAACCCGCGAGCCCGGCGCCAGGACGAAATTGACGCTTGCCCTCCACCGCGGGTAACCTCGCGGGCTCTCGACGGCCGCCGCCGGGCAAACAATCAATGAGTCTCAGGGTTTCCTTCGATCTCGAAGAGAGCGATCTCAAACATTTCCGGCTGATCATGCGTGAAGCGCGCAACGCGGCCGCGCACTCCTCCCCCGAGGAAATCGTGGCCGGCGCCAAGAACCGGCTCGCGCAGGTCGGCACGGACCAGGTCCCGCATTTCATCCAGGAACGGCTGGCGAACCTCGATCTCATGATACGTATGCTCGCCGATCACGAATGGCGATTGCCGAAGCAGGAGGCCACACGCGTCCTCAATGCGCTTGCCTACTTCAGCGAGCCGAACGACCTGATCCCCGACCACATCCCGGGGCTGGGCTTCCTCGACGATGCCATCATGATCGAGTTGGTCGCCCGCGAGCTGAAGCACGAGCTGGAAGCTTACCGGGATTTTTGCACGTTCCGCGAACGCAACCCCGCGGCGAAGCCGAGGTCGCCGGATGCTACCCGGGAAGCCTGGCTCGAGGAGCGGCGGAAAGAGCTCCAGTCACGCATGCGCCGTCGCCGCAAGCGCAACAGCGCCGCGGCCGGCAAGGATCGCCCGCGGCTCTTCTGACGGTGCCTGCGCAGCTACGGCCAGTAATAGAAGCCCACCACGACCAGCCCGGCCCACATCAGGAGCTGGGCCGCCATCCGCCACTTATGTCGAATAATGAGCCCGTAGAAACTCAGGGCCGAGATCGCGGTCATAGCTGAGAAGAGCGCCAGGCTGGTGCTCATGGCTTCGAATTCGGCGACGAGCCGCGGGTGCTCGCCGCGCAGCAGCACGAACATGATCAGAACGGCGACCAGGCTGATGGTAATTGACAGGCATGAACCCAGAACGATGCCGGTTATGACGGTCAAAGGACGCATGTCCGTGTACCTCGGACGAGCCGCTTCCTGACGGCCCGTCAAATGACTTTTTTGCTGATTGTGCCCTTGATTGGCGGGCCGGTGCACTCTAGCCTAGTGTCCTGTCCGACCCAAAAATGTGCAACTCCGGGCACGGATTTTCGTGCCTGGCAAAGGCGCGACGACGCGTGAGCACCACCAGTGCGAGGAGTCGTAACGCCGCCAGGCGCGGAAAGGCCGCGGTGTTGTGCATTTTTTGGCCGGACGGGAGACTAACCCACTTGGCCCTGCCTCTAAAAGTTCCGCGGAGCCCCGCGCCGCGAACGATGGAGACCATCTTGAAAAAGATTGAACCCGGTGTACGCCGTGCATTCCTCACGATCCTGCTGGGACTCGTTGCCGTCCCCGCGCTGGCGGCACCGCCGGCCGTGGAGCCGGAGCTGGCCCCATTGGCGAAGCACGAGCGCATCGGCGAGCTCGTCACCGAATTCGTGGAGAAATCCCACTACCAGCATTCATCGGTCGACGACGCGCTGTCGGAGGAGGTCCTGAAGCGGTACATCGAGGCGCTCGACGGCAATCACATGTACTTCCTGAAGAGCGACGTCGAGGCTTTCCAGAAGTACCGGCACAAGCTCGACGACATGGTGCGCTCGGATTCGCTGGCGCCCGTGTACGACATGTTCGAGGTCTATCGCACGCGCGCGCGCGAACGGCTGAACTACGCGCTTAAGGAACTCGAGAACGAGCCCGATTTCACCGTCGACGAAGAATACGTCTTCGACCGCGAAGAGCTCGGCTGGGCCGAGACGACCGCGGAGCTGGACGAGCTGTGGCGCCAGCGCGTGAAGAACGACGCCTTGAGCCTCACGCTCACGGAGCAGGAATGGCCGAAGGTGCAGGAAACGCTGCACAAGCGCTATTCCCGATTCCTGAAGCGCATGGACCAGATCAAAAGCGACGACGTGTTCGAAACGTTCATGAATGCGTTCGCTCACACACTCGATCCGCATTCGAGTTATCTCTCGCCGCGCAGCTCCGAGGAATACCGGATCGCGATGAGCCTGTCGTATTTCGGCATCGGCGCATCCCTGCAGCTCGAAGACGATTATGTGAAGGTCGTGGAAGTCATCCCCGGCGGCCCCGCCGCCATTGACGGGCGGCTGCAGCCGGACGATCGCATCACCGCCGTCGCGCAGGGCGAGGATGGCGAGATGGTCGACGTGATCGGGTGGCGCCTCGATGACGTCGTGCAACTGATCCGTGGCCCGGCCGAAACCGTCGTGAAGCTGCAGATCCTGCCGGGCGGCGCGCTGCCGGGGGCGGCGCCCAGGACGCTCAGCCTGACCCGCAACCAGGTGAAGCTGGAGGAACAAGCGGCGCAGAGCGACATCGTCACGGTGCCGAAAGACGGCCGGGAGTGGAAGATCGGAGTGATCTCTGTCCCGAGCTTCTATCGCGATTACCGCGCGCTCAGCAACGGCGACGAAAACTACACGAGCACCACGCGTGACGTGAAGCGGCTGATCGAAGAGCTGAAGGAAGAAGGCATCGACGGCCTGGTGCTGGACCTGCGGGACAACGGCGGCGGCCACCTCACGGAAGCCACCGCGCTCTCCGGTTTGTTCATCGACAACGGCCCCGTGGTCCAGCTCAAGAGCTCGAACGGGCGCATCAGCCGCCTCGACGATCCCGATCCCGTGGCACGCGTCTATTACAACGGCCCGCTGGCCGTACTGGTGAACCGCTACAGCGCATCGGCGTCCGAGATCTTTGCCGCCGCGATACAGGACTACAACCGCGGGGTCATCATCGGCCAGCGTACCTTCGGCAAGGGCACCGTGCAGAACCTGTACTCACTCGACCAATACGTGCGCTCGCCGGAAGGCGAAGGGCTCGGCCAGCTCACGCTCACGATCGGCAAGTACTACCGCGTCACCGGCGCCAGCACCCAGAACCGCGGCGTTACGCCGGACATTCCGCTGCCCTCGGTGATCGATGCCAGCGTCGTCGGTGAGAGTGCCCGCGAGACTGCCCTGCCCTGGGACGAAATCAACACGACCAACTTCGAACCCGGACGGCCGCTGGACCGCATCGTGTCGACGCTGACCGCGAGCCACCTCTCGCGCAGCAAGACCGACCCGGATTTCCAGTTCCTGGTGGAAGGAATCAAGGATGCCGAGGAGATACGCTCGCGCAAGGTGGTATCCCTGAACCTCGAGACGCGGCGTGCGGAGCAGGAGGCGGAACTCAATCGCCGCCTGGCGCGCGAGAACGAAAGGCGGGCGGCCCTCGGTCTCGAGCCGGTGGTCGACACCGAGGCGCTGGAGGACCTGGAGGAGCCCGATGTCCAGCTTGACCAGGCCGCGGCCATTGTTACAGACTTGGCCGAGCTGAGACAGCTCGAGACGTTGCCGGCGCAAAAGGCTGCCCGCGCGGACCAGTAGAGTAGCCGCACGGTCGGCGCCGGATTCCGGCGATGCTTGAAAGCCGGCTGGGAGGTGTTATACTGATGTATAACACCAATACCAGCCCGGGAGATCGCCTTGGACACGCCAACAGCCGCCGGTCGCCTATCCGCCACCAAAGCCTTGCTCAGGAGCCTCGCGCTGCTGGCGCTGGCCTGCGCCGCGACCGCCCCGGCGGCCCCCTGCTCCGACACCGACTGCGACTCCCCGACGCGTGACAGCGCGAACGCGCTGCTGGGCGGGTTCGCGCTGCGCGGCGTGGACCTCGGCGATGCCGGCAAGGCGGAGGATGGGGTCGAGGCCGCCGGCAGCGAGTCCCTGGCACCCCTGCTGTTCCTGGCGCCGCGGGTTACCTCGATCCTCGAGGATGTTTTCGAGGCGGATGCCAGCGCCGAAAGCGCGGATGCCGGTGCCACCACGAACGATGCCGGCAAGCAGGACGTGCCGGAAGCCCTGCGCCGCTCGCCGCTCGCCGACGTCGACGGCACAGCGGACGCTCAAGGGCCCGCCCCCGACATCGACCATGCGTCGATCCTGCCGAAATACCAGCGGCAGATGTACCGCACCGATATCTGACCCCGCCTGCCGTTCGAGTTCGAGCCGCCACCACCGGAGCGG
>CBFGSB010000024.1:0-24277 GCA_965651325.1 uncultured Chromatiales bacterium
GGGGGCCTTTGGGGGAAATAAAGCGGACCGAAGGGAGCCATTCCCCCAAAGGCCCCCCGCCGGCCACGCCGACTGCGGCTGCCCCGCACAAGCGCCAACCCAAGCGAACCTGGAGCGGGTGAAGGGAATCGAACCCTCATTCTTAGCTTGGGAAGCTAATGTTCTACCATTGAACTACACCCGCCAGCGCCGCGATATTCTAGCAGCGAACCTTTCCGGAGGAACGGGAAAATGACAGCCGGCCTACACCGCCGCGACTTCCTGCGGGTCACCGGGCTCAGCGCCCTCGCACTAGCGCTTCCCCGGCCCGCGCGGCCCGCGCCGTCCATGGCAAAGCGCGCTATCCCGGCCACCGGCGAATCCATCCCCGTCGTAGGCCTCGGCACCTCGCACGAGTTCGACGAAGTGCCCGCGGACGGCGGCGAGCAGCTCAAAGCCGTGCTGCGCGCGCTCGTCGACGAGGGCGGCACGCTGGTCGACACGGCGCCGGCATACGGCAATGCCGAACGTATCCTCGGCCGCTTCATGGACGGGCTCGATCTCACCGATGCGCTGTTCGTGTCGACGAAGGTGAGCTCACGGGGTGCCGAACGCGGCCTCGCATCCATGGAGCGTTCGCAGGCGCTGCTCGGCAAACGGCCGCTCGACCTCATGATGGTACACAGCCTGGTCGACGCCGAAACGCAGCTCGCCAACCTGCGGCGCTGGAAAGATGAGGGCCGGGTGCGCTACATCGGCATCACCACCTCGCGCCAGGACGGTCACGAGCAGATGGAGTCGCTCATCCGCTCGCACGATCTGGATTTCGTCCAGGTGAACTATTCGCCCATGGAAACCGAGGCGGCGGAAAGGGTCATTCCCGCCGCGGCCGAGCGCGGCGCGGCCGTCATGATCAACCGCGCTTTCGGCAACGGCGCCTACTTCGCGCGCATCGGGGGTCGGCCGCTACCGGATTGGGCGGGGGACTTCGGCTGCGAAAGCTGGGCGCAGTTCTCGCTCAAGTACATCCTCGGCCACCCGGACGTCACCTGCGTGCTCGCGGCGACCAGCAATCCCGGGCACATGCGCGACAACGCGCAAGCCGGCTTCGGTCCCCTGCCCGACGCCGCGGCCCGCAAGCGCATCGTCGAGCACTTGCAGTCGATCTAGCCGGCGCTCAGAGCGCTTCGGCCGTCAGGTTCAAGAGTGCCGGCACGTCGCTCGGCTTGTACAGCCCGACCTGCAGCAGGTTCACCGGCTCGATCGGCTGTGCCGTGATGACGAAGCGATCCTTGCCTTTCAGGAACTCAAGGTAGGGATCGATGACATACTCGTCGAACTCGATGCCGTTCGTTCCAGCGACGGCCTGGAAGGCATCCACGCGGGCCGCGATGACGGTTTCCGCCGGCAGCTCCTTCACCTCGGTGCAGAGCTTCATGACGCGCTCTTCGAGCGACCGATCCACGTATTCCAGCCGCCCCTTCACCAGCCTCGGCTGGAACGCACCCATCATCATGGCTTGCGGCGTCGGCGTGCCGGCGAAGGTCAGCACGACCGACATGTCGTACATATCGGCGATGTCGGTCGACATGTCGACCTGGAACTGCCCGTTCACCTGCCGGTATCCGGCGGCCGCGTCGATGACGAGCTCGCGGTAACCGAGTTCCTTAAGCGTCGCAGCCGAGAAGCCGAATTTCCCGGTGCAGGCCGATGCCGGATCCGTGTCTTCCTGCACGCCATACTGCGCGCGCCGCGCCGTCTCGACGACGCGCATGAAATCGGCGTCGGTCGCCACCCGGATGCCTTTGAACACGACGCCCAGCTCCTCCGGAATCTCGGGGGCGCCCCCCGAGCTGCTGCCGATACTGGCGAGGTCCAGGAGCTGGAAGTAGCCGCCCGTCACGAGCTCGACGCTGGCGATATGTACCGGATCCGCGAAGCCGGTGATGCGCGCGCTGATGCCGTCGATGCTCAGGTTACCCGAGAACGTCGAACTGACACCCTCGTATTCGACGTCCACCATCGGCCGGGCCGCTTCGAGCACGAGGTCGAGATTGCGGCTTACCTTGTCGTGCAGGTAGTACTTCGAACCGAAGTACCCGAGTGCACCCAGCACCACGGCGCAGATCAGCAGTTGTTTCATTGCGGCTCCCGTAAGGGCGCGTAACAGCTTGCCGATACTGGAGAAGCGCGCTGCGGGAGACGAGCGAGCGTGTCACAAAATATGCGCGGTACGCGGCAAGCAACGGGAATGCGTCACAGTTTCGTGACGCTTTCCAGGGCCTGCTCGAGATCGGCGATGAGGTCACCCGGCGTTTCGAGGCCGATGGACAGGCGCAGCAGGTCCGCGGGAATCGGGCTCGCCGGGCCTTCCATGGTGTAGCGATGCTCGACCAGGCTCTCGACGCCGCCGAGCGAGGTCGCGCGGATGAACACGCGGCAGGCTTTCGCTACCGCGAGCGCCCCGTCCGCCCCGCCCTTTACCCGCAGGGACAGCATACCGCCGAAACCGCCGTGCATCTGGCGGCGCGCGGCGGCGTGGCCGGGGTGCGATGCCAGTCCCGGGTACAGTACCTGCTCGAGCTGCGGATGCCCTTCGAAATGCTGCGCGAGCCGCAGCGCCGTGGCACTCGCCCTCGCTACTCGCAGGAACAGCGTGCGCATGCCGCGCTGCAGCAGCCACGCCTCGAAAGAACCGAGTATCGATCCACCCTCGGCACGCACCTCGCGTATCCTGCTCCACTGCTCGTCATCGCGCGCCGTGACCAGCGCGCCGGCCACCACGTCGCCGTGACCGTTCAGGTACTTCGTGGCGGAATGCATCACGAGATCGGCGCCGAGCTCGATCGGCCGCGTCAGCACCGGCGTTGGCACCGTCGAATCGACCACGAGCAGCGCGCCGCAGCCGCGGGCGATCTCCGCCGCCCGCGCGATGTCGATGACGTCCCAGGTCGGGTTGCAGGGCGTTTCGATCCAGATCAGGCGCGTGCCGGCCTTCGCCGCGGCGGCGAGCGCATCCGGTGACGTGGGATCGAACAGCTCCACCTCGAGTCCCCACTGGTCGGCGAAACGCAGCATCCAGTTGCGCAAGCCCCAGTACATGACCTGCGGCGCGACAATCCGGTCGCCGGGCGTGAGCGTCTGCAGCACGGCCATGGCCGCCGCCATGCCGGACGGGAACAACAGCGCACCGGCACCGCCTTCCAGCTCGGCGAGCATCCGTTCCGCCGGCAGGAACGTCGGGTTGTGGTCGCGCGCGTAGTTGAGCCCGGCAATAAGCTCGTAGCGGTCATTGCGCGCGAACGTGGATGACGGCTGCACCGGCGGCACGACTGCACCTGTTTGCGGGTCGACGTAATGCATGCCCTGCGCAACGAGGGTTTCGGTCGTGGGAACTTGCTTCTCCGCCATGCGGGTTTCTCCGGGTCGTTCAGTACGGGCGGTATGGCCGCCGGAAATGCAGCACCAGCGACAGGACGAGCACTGCGAGCGAGCCGTGCATGGCCAGCCGCCAGTAGTTCACCGCCTGTGCCACAATCTCGAACGTTTCGACGTATATCGTTTCGCAGGCGCCGTCGCCGGTATCTTCACGCGTCGTGCTGGTACCGCGCTTGCTGCCGCCACTGCCGTAGCTCGCGAGCAGCCCACGCACGTGCACCTGGTCACCGATGCGGACGTCGGTCACCGCTTCGCGAATCCGGGGATCATCCGAAATCAGGTGGTTGTTCGACATGCCGTTCATCTGGAAACTCGCCCAGGCTGCACTGCTGGACGTCTTCACGTTGCAGGTGAACACGCCGTTCCAGAATTCGAGCTCGGGAAGATATTCGCTTTGTGCATTATCACCCCAGAGGACGCAAAGGTCAGCCATGTTGAGGTGATCGTTCGCCCGCCGGTGCATGCGGCTGGAATCCTTGTGGTGCCGATACGAGACGACCAGGCCGTACAGGTCGTACTCGAACTGGGGCTCGACCCGGTAGTCGACGCCGCTCCAGCGGGCCGTAAACGCCTTCCGCTCGGTCGGCAACTGCCGCGGCTCGTGCTGGACGGGCGGGACGACCTCCACGCCCGCCGGCACGTCGTTGCGTTTCCAGAACGAAACGGCGAGCACCGCGCACGACGCCAGCAGCATGAGTCCGTTTATACGCAATGCGTCACCCTGGCCCTTGAAAGTCGGGCGAAGGTACCACCGCCGAATTGCATAATGCTATGGTACGGTGACCGTTTCCGGAGAATGAGCCGGGGCAAAGATGCCCGACACCCCCGACGATCGCACCGTCTGTTGCCTCGGCAGCATGACGATGGACCGGGTCCTTACCTTGCAGGCGCCCGGGCTGCTCGGCACGACGAACCCGGTAGCGGGCGAAAAGGTCGCGGGCGGCATGGCGCTCAATGTCGCGGCGGCGCTCGCGAACCTGTCAGTCGGGTGCAAGCTGATCGCGGTTGTCGGCGACGATAATGACGGCCGGGTTGTCCTGGCAGAAGCGGGCCGGCAGGGAATCGATATCGGCCTCGTGCAGAAGAGCTTGTCGAAGCCGACCGGTTCGTCGACCGCGGTCGTCGACCTCGACGGCAAGCTGTTCGTGGGCTTCGCCGATATGGCAATCTGCGAGACGATGGACCGGGGTTTCATCCAGAACCGCTGGCTCCAGATCGGCAACGCCGCGCTCGTGTTTGCCGACACGAGCCTGCCGGCGGATTCCCTCGCCTACCTGCTGGCGGGCTGCCGGGAGCACGGGCTGCCCCTGGTGATCGACGCGACGTCCACGGCAAGCGCGCGCAAGCTCCCGCTCAATTTGCACGGGCTCGAGCTCCTGGTGTGCAGCTCCGACCAGGCGCGCGCCATCCTCGGCGACGAGCTCACCGGGGTTCCGGGTTCGATGGCCTCGGCACTGTGCCAGCGGGGCGCCGACACCACGGTGGTGACGGCGGATGCGGCGCTGTCGCTCGCAAGTGCCGACACCGGCACGGCCGAGCTCCGGGCAGACGTGGCGCCGCTGTCCGGGAATGACCGCGCCCGGCTTGTCGCCGGCGCCATCCAGGGGCGCCTGCAGGGAGAAAGCTGGCAGCAAAGCCTGGAGAACGCCCTTGTTGCAGGAACCTGATACAACCTAATACGTGTCAGGTTTATTTTCCTGATACGTGTCAGGTTTATTTTCGCGAACTGATACGGCCTGATACGTGTCAGGTTTATTTTCGCGTTAAGAACACAACAAAATAAACCTGACCCCTTTTAGGCCCTTCTAGGCCTGAGCCTTTTCCGGCCTGTCATTGCGGCAGTTTGCGGCTCGCGCGCCAGGCGTCCGCGCAGAACACCAGCACCGCCACCCAGATCAGCAGGAAGCAGATCGCGTGCGGGACGGTGAGACGCTCGCCGAACAGCAGCCCCATCAGGAACTGCAGGGACGGCGCGATAAATTGCATGATGCCGATCGTCGAGAGGCGCAGGCGGCGCGCCGCGAGCGCGAAGAACAAGAGCGGCAGCGCTGTCAGGGGACCCGCGAGTACGAGCAGTGCGGACATCCCGGGGTCGCCCGGACCGAACACCGCGCCGCCCGCTGCCGTAATCCATGCCACGTAAGCGATCGAGGGTGGCAGGAGCACGAGCGTTTCGACGAACAGGCCGGGCATCCCCCCGACCTTGACCCGGCTGCGAATGACGCCATAGATCGTGAACGACGTGGCCAGCACCAGCGCCAGGAACGGGAACTCTCCCCCACTGACCGTCAGGACCGCGACGCCGGCCGCGGCCAGCAGTACGGCGGCGGTTTGCATTCCCCGCAGCCGCTCGTGCATGAACCATACTCCGACCGCGACGTACATCAGCGGATTGATGTAGTAGCCGAGAGCCGCCTGGAAAATGTGGCCCGTCTGCACGGCAATGATGTAACCGAGCCAGTTGATCCCGATGAATACGGCTGCCAGTGAGAGGAACATCAGCGTGCGCCGCTCGCGCAACGCCTGGCGGACGTCCGGCCACTGCCGGCGCGCGTGCACGACCAGCGCGCCGAACGGCACCGCCCACAGGACCCGGTGCGCCAGCACCTCCAGCGCCGGTACCGCGGCGATGATCACGAAATAGACCGGCGTGAAGCCCCACACCGTATAAGCGAGCAGCGCGGCAAGAAAACCGTTGCGCGCACGATCCTCGTCCCGTTCGGCCGATGCGGGAACAGAAGCTTCGTTCACGGAATCCGTACTGCACGTCCAGGGACGCGCATCGTGCGCGATGCCATGGCGGCGGGCACACCCGCGCTCGCTGACAGGACCATTCGCCGCAGCATCGCGCGCAATGCGCGCTCCTAGGGTGCGCTGCCCAGGTAATCGCGCTTGCCGATCGCAAGCCCGTTGTGGCGCAGGATGTTGTACGCCGTGGTCACGTGAAAATAGAAATTGGGCAGCACGAAACCGAGAATGTACTCCCGCCCACTGAAGCTCAGGGTCTGGTTCGGCAGCTTCATTTCGATCGACTTATCTTCCGAACCCACGAATTGGTCCGGCTTGAAAGTCGCGAGGTAATCCAGCGCCTTGCGGATGCGGGCGTGCACGTCCTCGAACGTCTCCTCGTCGTCCGGCCATTTCGGCATCTCCGTTCCCGACAACCGTGCAGCGGCGCCTTTCGCGGTATCGGTCGCGATGCGTACCTGCGCCACGAACGGCAGCATATCCGGGTACAGGCGGGCCTGTATGAGCACCGCGGGATCGATTTTCCTTTCCTTCGCGTATTCCTCGGCCATCGTTACGATGCGATCGAGGTTCAGCAGCATGCGCGACAGCGCGGCCACGGTCTGGTCGAATATGGAAATACTCACGGGGTCTCCCTGTGTTGGTCCCTATCGCCGGCCGGTAGTGTAGTCCTCGGAAACGCCGTGCTCCAATGCCGCTTCCGCGCGCTCCAGTTCTTCGCAGGCTTCGAGCCAGCCGGCCTCCTCTTTCGCGAGCGCCCACCGGTTGTCGGCCTGTTGTTCCAGCACGGCCTGCAACTCGCCCCGGTTAGCCGCCTCGTACAGCGTCGTATCTGCCAACCGTTCCTCGAGCGCTGCCCGTTCCGCCTGCAACCGGGCAAGCGCTTTCTCCGCTTTCTCGATGCGCCGGTTGAGCGGCCGCAGGGCGTCGCGCTGTTCGGCTTGCCTCCGCCGCCGCGCCCTGGCATCCGCACCGCGTTCCGCGGCAGCGGGTTCCCGCGCCTGTCGAGGCTGCCCCGGCTGCTCCGTTCGCTGCACGCCCGCGAGCCATGCCGGGTAATCGTCCAGGCTGCCCTCGAAATCGGCCACGGCACCGCCGTTGACGAGAAGCAGGCGGTCCGTCGTGACCCGCAGCAGGTGACGGTCGTGCGATACGATGACCATCGCACCCGCAAACTCCTGCAGCGCGTTCGCCAGCGCCTGGCGCATCTCGATGTCGAGGTGATTCGTCGGCTCGTCGAGCAGCAGAAGGTTCGGCCGCCGGTACACGAGCAGCGCCAGGGCAAGGCGCGACTTCTCGCCGCCGGAGAATGGCGCCGTTGGCCGGAACACCGTATCGCCGGAGAACCCGAAGCCACCGAGCCAGGTGCGAAGCTCGAGTTCGCGCGCGCCCGGGTCGATCTCCGCGAGATGCTCGAACGGTGACCGGGCAGGGTCGAGCTGGTCCACCTGGTGCTGGGCGAAGTAGCCGACGACCAGGTCGCTGGCCGGCGTGTACTCACCCTGCCGCGCCGGCAACTGCCCGGCGAGCAGCTTGACGAGCGTCGATTTTCCGGCCCCGTTCGGCCCGAGCAAGCCGATGCGATCGCCAGGCGAGAGTGCCAGGCGCACGCCGGACAGCACGGTGCTGTCGCCATAGCCCACCGCGACCTCGTCGAGCCGCAGCAGCGGGTTGGGCGTTTTTGCCGGCGGCCGCAGGCTGAAATGAAACGGGGAATCCACGTGCGCGGGCAGGATCATCTGCATTCGCTCCAGCGCCTTGATACGGCTTTGGGCCTGCCGGGCCTTCGACGCCTTGGCGCGGAACCGGTCGATGAACGCCTGCATGTGCGCCACTTCCCGCTGTTGCTTCTCGTACTGCGCCTGCTGATGAGCCAGGCGTTCCGCGCGCACGCGCTCGAAAGCGGAGTAGTTGCCGGTGTACAGGGTCGCCGTACGGTGCTCCAGGTGCACGACGTGATCCACAACCGCATCCAGGAAATCACGGTCGTGCGAGATCAGCAGCAGCGTGCCGCGATAGGCGCGCAGCCAGCCTTCGAGCCAGATGACGGCGTCGAGGTCGAGATGGTTGGTGGGCTCGTCGAGCAGCAGCAGCGACGAACGGCTCATCAGCGCACGCGCGAGATTCAGGCGCATGCGCCAGCCGCCGGAAAACTCGTCGACGGCGCGCGACTCGTCCGCCGTAGTGAAGCCAAGGCCATGGAGCAGGCGCCCCGCCCGGCTCCTGGCTGTATAACCGTCGATCGTTTCGAATCGGCCATGCAGGCGCGCCAGCCGTTCGCCGTTCCCCTCCGCCTCCGCGGAAGCGATCTGGCGCTCGACCGACCGCAATTCCGCGTCGCCGTCCAGAACGTACTCGATCGACGCGCGGCGGTCCGAGGGCGTCTCCTGCGCCACGTGCGCCACGACCCAGTCGGCCGGGAACGCGACATCGCCGGCATCGGGGCCGAGTTCGCCCAGCACCAGGGAGAACAGGCTGGATTTGCCGCTGCCGTTCGCGCCCGTGATGCCGGTTTTCTGGCCGGGATACACCTGGAGGTGCACGTCCTCCAGCAGCAGCTTCGGCCCCCGGCGGAGCGACAGGTGGGTGAACTTGAGCATGGGTCGGTAGTGTAGCGACTGGCGCGGTAAGGCAGCGTTTTACACGATTTGCAGGCGTTTCTGCATTCCAGATCGTGCGGAGCGTTCGTCAAAACGCTATCAAAACCGATACAATGGACGGTTTCCGCCGCCAATCAAGGGACAGATTTCCATGGCACAGCCCGTCAATCGTATCGAGACCGACTCCCACCTTGCGCGCCTGCATGCGATGCGTGAGCGCGGCGGTGCGGTTCGCACGACCGGCCTCACCGACGCCGCGATCCTGCGTTTTCTCGGGACGGACCCGCAACTAGGCGTCGCGATCGAGCGCGCGGCGAAAGAGCACGAGGCGCTGCAGCGCACGCGTCCCGAGCTGCTCGAGCTGGACGAGGCCGAGCAGGCGCGGCAGGTACAGGACGGTTTTATCAATTTCTACGCGCCCGATGCCGTCAACCCATACGTTTCGCTCGCCGCGCAGGGACCGTGGATCGTCACGATGAAGGGAGCCGTGGTATACGACTGCGGCGGCTACGGCATGCTGGGGCTCGGCCACGCGCCGGAAGCGGTGCTCGACAGCATGAACGGGCCGCACGTAATGGCGAACGTCATGACCCCGAACGTGAGCCAGATGCGCTTCATCGAGGCCTTGCACAAGGAGCTCGGGCATACGCGCGACGGCTCGCCTTTCACTCACTTCATGTGCCTGAACAGCGGCTCCGAGGCGGTATCCGTCGCGTCGCGCATCGCCGATATCGCGTCCAAGACCATGACCGATCCCGGCGGCCGCTACGAGGGCCGTGAGATCCGCGGCCTGACGATGAAGGGCAGCTTTCACGGGCGCACCGACCGGCCTGCCCGCTTTTCGCATTCGACGCAGAAGAGCTATCGCAAGCATCTCGCCTCCTACCGCGAGAACGACTACCTGTTGACGGTACGGCAGAACGACATCGAGGATCTCGACGCCGTGTTCGCGGACGCCGAAAAGCAGAACGTCTTCATCGAAGCGTTCTTCATGGAGCCGGTGATGGGCGAAGGCAATCCCGGCGAAGCCGTGACCACGGAGTTCTACCAACGCGCGCGCGAGCTGACGGAAGCGCATGGCACGCTGTTGCTGGTCGACTCCATCCAGGCGGGCCTGCGGGCGCACGGAGTGCTCTCGATCGTCGATTACCCCGGGTTCCGCGACCTGCCGCCGCCCGATATGGAAACCTACTCCAAGGCGCTCAACGCCGGGCAGTACCCGCTATCGGTGCTGGCACTGCAGGGACGCGCCGCCACCCTGTACCAGCACGGCGTTTACGGCAACACCATGACCAGCAATCCGCGCGCCATGGATGTGGCGGTCACGGTGTTGCAAAGCATCACACCCGCCGTGCGCGACAACATCCGCGCGCGCGGTGAGCAACTGGTCCAGGGCTTGCGAAAGCTCGCCGGGGAGCTGGGCGACGCCATTACGCGCGTGCAGGGAACCGGCCTCCTGCTGAGCTGCGAGCTGCATCCACGCTACAAGTGCTTCGGGGCGAACAGCACGGAAGAGTACCTGCGCCGGCATGGCCTGGGCGTCATCCACGGCGGCACGAATTCGCTGCGCTACACGCCGTGGTTCCTCATGACCGAGGCGGAAGCGGACCTCGTGGTGGAGCTGACCCGGCAAGCGCTGGTCGAAGGCCCGACACTCTAGGAGCGCATGCCGCGCCGCGGGTCCCGTGGCTTGCATTCTTTGTCATTCTTAAGAATGGCAAAACTGGCAGGCCCGGGACCGGTTTCCCTATAGCGTGGATTTCGCGGCGTAGCGCTCCGGAAGCTCCATACCGAGATTCTCGACCAGGAAGGCCCAGCGGTCGGCATAGTCCTCGATCAGCTTGGCTGTCGGCGTACCGGCACCGTGCCCGGCGCGCGTCTCGATACGTATGAGCACCGGCGCGGGACCTGCCTGGGCGGCCTGCAGCGCGGCTGCGTACTTGAAGCTGTGTCCCGGCACGACCCGGTCGTCGGTGTCGGCGGTGGTAACCAGGATCGCCGGGTATTCCGTTCCCGGCCGCACGTTGTGATAGGGCGAGTAGGCCAACAGCGCCCTGAATTCCTCCGGATCCTCGGCCGACCCGTAGTCGTCGACCCAGTAGCGGCCGGCGGTGAATTCGTGGAAACGCAGCATGTCCATCACGCCCGCGGACGCAATCACCGCGGCAAACAGCTCCGGCCGCTGGTTGGTGACCGCGCCGACCAGCAACCCGCCGTTGCTGCCGCCGAAGATGGCCAGCCGCTCGGGCCTGGTGTAGCCCTCGTCCACCAGGTACTCCGCGGCGGCGATGAAATCGTCGAACACGTTCTGCTTGTCGAGCTTCGTCCCCGCTTCGTGCCAGGCCTCGCCGTATTCGCCGCCGCCGCGCAGGTTGGCGACGGCATAGACACCGCCCATCTCCATCCATGCCAGCCGGGTCACCGAGAACGACGGTGTCAGGGAGATATTGAAGCCACCGTAACCGTACAGGAGCGTCGGCCGGTTGCCGTTGGGTGTCACGTCCCTGCGATGCGTGATGAACATGGGCACGCGCGTGCCGTCTTTTGATTCGTAGAAGACCTGTTCGACAACGTAGTCTTCCGGGACGAAATCGACCTCAGCCTGCCGGAATATCTCCATCTCGCCGGTCTCAATGTCGAGCCGGAATATTCGTTCCGGCACGTTGAAGCTTTCGAAGCCGAAAAAAGTTTCAGGGTCGTCGAGCTTGCCGCTGAAGCCGTACGCGGTTCCGCGACCCGGCAGCTCGATCTCTCCCAGCAGGTTCCCGCGGGTGTCGAAGGTCTTCACCGCCGATTGGGCGTCCTGCATGTAATGCGCGATGATGCGGCTGCCCACCAGGCTTGCGGAGGTCAGCACATCGACCGTTTCCGGAACGACCTGGCGCACGTTGTCCGGGACAGTCGCGGTCACGTCGATCGCCACCAGCTTACCCAACGGCGCGTCCCTGTCGGTACGGAAATAGAGCTCGTTGCCGATGTTACCCACGAAGCTGTAATCGTATTCGAATCCTTCGACCAGCATCGCCGGTCGCGAATCCTCCGTCTTGAGGTCCTGGTACAGGACCTGGTAGCGGGCGTCGGTGCCGATCCATACCGTGATCACGAGGAAACGGCCATCCTCGGTAACGGTTGCCGAGTAATTCCACTCCGGGTGCTCGGGGTTGCTGTAAACGAGCTCATCGTCAGCTTGCGGCGTGCCGAGCTCGTGGAAGTACACGGCCTGGTTCAGGTTGAGCGTCTGGTATTTCTCCCCTTCGGCGGGCGCCGGGTAGCGGCTGTAGTAAAAGCCCGAGCCGTCTTTTGCCCAAGCGAGGCCGGTGAACTTCAGCCACCGCAGGTGATCCCCGAGCTTCTCGCCGGAGTCCACGTCCAGGACCTGCGCCGTGTTCCAGTCCGATCCGGCATCCTGCACGAGGTACGCCACGTGCCGGCCGTCCGGGCTCGGGTAATAGCCCGCCAGCGCAACCGTGCCGTCTTCGGACCAGGTGTTCGGATCGATCAAAAGCTTTGCGGGAGCATCCAGTGACTCCTGCGTATACACCACGGACTGGTTCATGAGCCCGTCGTTGTAACCGTAGTAATAGCGACCGCCCTCCTTCGCCGGGAGGCCGAAGCGCTCGTAGTCCCAGAGTTCCGTCAGGCGCTTTTCTATTGCCTCGCGTTCGGGAATGGCGGCGAGGTAGCCGAACGTGACCTCGTTCTGCGCCTCGACCCACCGCCGGACGCGCTCGCTCTCGCGCACGTCCTCTTCGAGCCAGCGATACGGATCGGCGACCGTGACGCCGTGGTAAAGATCGGTGTGCTCCACTTTCATCGTTGCGGGATAGTCGATAGCAGGCTCGGCCCCGGCTTCGCCGGAGGTGCATCCGGACACGCACAAGACTGCCACGCAGGTCAGGAACAGGCGTACTGCAACCTTGTTCATGGCTGGATCCCCCCACCGAGCAATGACGACACCGACCTTAGCATGAAGCGGAATGAAACGGGGCAATGTTTGCGGGTCGATCTTGCCGCTCTTCTTCGTTTAGTATTGCGGGCTCGTTTTGCGTCAGGAGTCATCCATGAAGAACAAGACGACGCTGCTTGCGCTCCCGGTACTGTTCCTCGCCCCTTTCGGCATCGCCGCGGAAAGCGAGGAAAGCACCTGGGACGTGAACGACCCGGCGGGTGACTCGTTCGAGGTCGCCATCGATACCAGCAGCGGCACCTGGATGAGTCTCGACGTCAGCCCCGATGGCCAGACTGTCGCGTTCGACCTGCTGGGCGACATCTACGTCGTGCCCATGCAGGGCGGAGAAGCGCAAGCGATCGCCAGCGGGCTCGCCTGGTCCATACAGCCCCGCTTCTCCCCCGACGGCTCCGAGATCGCTTACACCAGCGATGCCGGCGGTGGCGACAACATCTGGATCATGCAGGCGGACGGCAGCGACAAGCGGCAACTCACGCACGAGACTTTCAGGCTACTCAACAACGCGTGGTGGTCGCCGGACGGCAAGTACATTGCCGCGCGCAAGCATTTCACCACCGAGCGCTCGCTCGGGACCGGCGAGATCTGGCTCTATCACGTCAACGGCGGCGACGGCGTCGCGGTCGTCGAACGTCCCGGCGAGGACTTCCAGAAGGAACTCGGCGAGCCGGCCTTTTCGCCCGACGGCCGCTATATCTACTACAGCTTCAACAGTACGCCGGGCAACCGCTTCATCTACGCACAGGACTCCAACGACGAGATCTTCCAGGTCCGCCGCTTCGACCTGCAGACGGGCGACGACGCAAGCTTCGTTACCGGCGCGGGCGGCGCGGTGCGCCCGACGCCCTCCCCGGACGGCAAGTACCTTGCCTTCGTCCGTCGGATGCGCGGAGCAAGCGCCCCGCCTTCGCTGTTCCTCAAGGATCTCGTGAGCGGCGAGGAGTTTTCCATCTACGACGACCTGGACCAGGACATGCAGGAAGTCTGGGCAGTACACGGCGTCTACCCGAACATGGACTGGACGCCGGATTCGCGGAGCATCGTTTTCTGGGCGGGCGGCAAAATCCGCCGTATCGACGTCGGCACGCGCGAGGTGACCGAGATTCCGTTCCATGTCGAGGACACGCGCACGGTGTACGAAGTGTCCCGGCCGCAGGTCGAGGTCGCACCGGCCGAGTTCGATACGAAAATGGTGCGCAATGCCGCGGTCTCGCCCGACGGTTCGCGGGTCGTGTTCGAAAGCACCGGCCGCCTCTACATCCAGTCCATGCAAGGCGGCGAGCCGCGCCTGCTGACACGCGACAGCCGCGATCATTTCGAGTACTTCCCGTCCTGGTCACGCGACGGCAGGCGCATCGTGTTCGTCGCCTGGGACGACCAGGCACTCGGCAACATCCACAGCGTTGCCGCGAGCGGCGGCAAGAGCAAGCGCCTCACAGAGACGCCGGGGCATTATCTCACGCCGCGCTACTCGCCGAACGGCGAGCGCATCGTGTACGAGGTCACCGACGGGGGCTATCTCACCTCCCCCGACTGGTCGATCGAGACGGGTGTGTTCACGATCCCGGCCGAAGGCGGCGCAGCGCGGCAGGTCACCGACGACGGTTCCAACCCGCACTTCGGCGCGCGCAGTGATCGCCTGTACGTCACGCGCGAGAGCGGAGACGTCACCTCCCTCGTCAGCATCGACCTGAACGGCGAGGCGCCACGCACGCATGCCAGCGGCGATTACGTCGAGCGTTTCGATGTAGCGCCCGACGGCCGGCACCTCGCATTCCGCGAGAACTACCACATCTACGTCGTGCCGCTGCCGCCCGGCGGCCTGCCGCTGGCCGTCGGCACCGAAGTCAGCAGCGTGCCGATGACCCGCGCCAGCGGCGACGGCGGCAATTACCCGAACTGGAGCACGGATGGCGACACGCTGTACTGGAGCCTCGGGCCCATCGTCTACAGCGCGACCACGGAAGCACTGTTTGCGCCGCGGGACGAGGACGGCGAAGGCGGCTACACCCCGCCGGAGGAAGGCGTTAGTGTTTCCGTGCGCCGCGTAGCGGACGCACCGAACGGCATGGTGGCGCTGACGGGAGCCACCCTCGTTACCATGGATGGCCCGGACGGCGGGGTCATCGAGGACGGCGTCATCGTTGTGGACGGTAATCGTATCCAGGCGGTCGGGCCGCGCGGCAGCGTCGAGATCCCGGCTGGCGCCGAGGTGGTCGACGTCGGCGGCGCGACCATCATTCCCGGCCTGATCGACGCGCACGCACACGGGCCGCAAGGCGTTGGCATCATCCCCGAGCAGAACTGGTCCGCCTACGCGACGCTCGCGTTCGGCGTCACGACGGTGCACGACCCGTCGAACGACGCCACCGAGGTGTTCGCCGCGTCCGAGATGCAGCGAACCGGGCAAATCCTCGCCCCCCGCATCTTCTCCACCGGGGACGTCGTGTACGGCGCGCACTCGTCCGGTTTCGCCAAAATCGACTCGCTCGAGGACGCACGCGAGCACGTGCGCCGACTGAAGGCGCAAGGCGCGCACAGCATCAAGAACTACAACCAGCCGCGGCGCGAGCAGCGCCAGCAGGTGGTCGCCGCCGCACGCGCGGAGAACATGCTGGTAGTGACCGAGGGCGCGTCCCTGTTTCACATGGACCTTTCGATGGTGGCCGATGGCAACAGCACCATCGAGCACAACCTGCCGCAGTCGATGCTCTATGACGACGTACTGCAGTTCTGGAGCCAGACCGAGGTCGCCTACACGCCCACGCTCATCGTCACCTACGGCGGCCTGAGCGGCGAGACGTACTGGTACCAGGAGACGGATGTCTGGAAGCACCCCATCCTGTCGCAGTTCGTGCCGCCCCAGATCCTGCGCCCGCGCTCGGTGCGCCGGACCCTGGCGCCGGAAAGCGAGTACTACCATGACCGCAACGCGGCGACGGCCAAGCTGCTCGCCGACCGCGGCGTCCTCGTCAGCATCGGCGCCCACGGTCAGCGCGAGGGACTCGGCAGCCACTGGGAAATCTGGAGCTTCGTGCAGGGGGGCATGTCACCGATCGAGGCCTTGCAGGCGGCGACTATCGTGCCGGCGAACGCACTCGGGTACGCAAACGACCTCGGCTCGCTGGAGCCCGGCAAGCTCGCGGACCTCGTCGTGATCGACGCGGACATCCTCGAGGACATCTTCCGGTCGGATCACGTGTCGATGGTGATGCTGAACGGGCGGCTCTACGACGCGGCGACCCTGAACGAGACCGTCACGGGCGATCGCGTGACACAGCCGTTCTACTGGCAGCGGTAAGCCAACACCCGCGGCGCCCGCATGGCTTGAAAATCCCGCCCGAGAGGCCACATTGGACGTCTACCCGGAGGTGAGGCGGCGTGAAAAAGGTTCTCGGCATCCACAGCGCACCAGGCGGGCACTGGGTCGGTGACGGCTTTCCGGTGCAGTCGCTGTTTTCCTACCAGACGCACGGGCAGGAGATGAGCCCGTTCCTGCTGCTCGACTACGCCGGCCCCCGCGATTTCCCCCCGGCGGCGAAGCCGCGCGGGGTGGGCCAGCATCCGCATCGCGGTTTCGAAACCGTCACGATCGTCTACCAGGGAGAGGTCGAGCACCGCGATTCGAAGGGCGGCGGCGGCAAGATCGGCCCGGGCGACGTGCAATGGATGACGGCTGGCGGCGGCCTGCTGCACGAGGAGTTCCACTCCGCCGAATTCACCCGGAGCGGCGGCACGTTCGAAGTCGTGCAGCTCTGGGTCAACCTGCC
Organism: uncultured Chromatiales bacterium; assembly: GCA_965651325.1. Lineage (GTDB taxonomy): Bacteria > Pseudomonadota > Gammaproteobacteria > Steroidobacterales > Woeseiaceae > IDS-8. The sequence continues at coordinate 16,503 of CBFGSB010000024.1, forward strand.
GGCGCAGCACAAGATGGTGGATCCCGCGTACCAGGCGATCGTGCAGGCAGACATCCCGGCCGTCGAGCTCGACGGCGATACCGGCACGGTCCGTGTCATTGCCGGCGACTACCGGGGCACGAGCGGTCCCGCGCACACCTACACGCCCATGAATGTCTGGGACCTGCGACTCGCGGCCGGCAAACGCATCGAGCTTCCGGCACCCGTCGGCTGGACGACCGCCGTAGTGGTCCTGCGCGGCACGGTGCAGGTGAGCGACAGCGACATCGTGCGCGACGCGCAGTTCGCGTTGCTGGATCCGGAAGGCACGACGTTCTCGCTCGAAGCCAACAACGACGCTTCGATCCTGGTGCTGAGCGGCGAACCCATTGACGAGCCGATTGCCGGTCACGGCCCGTTCGTCATGAACACGCGCGAGGAGATCCACCAGGCGATCCGCGATTTCAGCAGCGGGCAATTCGGTCGTATGCCTGCCTGACGCCCGGCAACTGCGGGCTTTCGATTTATTTATATTTTAAATACAGCTAATTATAACGACTAGTTAATCCTTCTACTGATCCGCCGCGGGTGGCGTAAGAGCGGGAAATGGCGCGCCTGCAAACTTTGCAGTAAATTCGCCGAACCTCGCCACAATCAAAACCACGCCGGGAGCCTGTTATGGATCGCCGCCGCTTCGTCCAGTCCACACTTGCCGCAGCGGTTGCGGCATCCGTCTTCCCGCCTCGCGGCCTGCTCGCCGCCCTCACCCGCATCGATGCCGATATTCCCGCGGTCACCGGCGACGGCGCCGAGACCACGCTGAAGCGCAGCGCCATCCAGGAGCTCGCCGACAGTTTGCGCGGCCGTCTCCTGCTGCCGGGGAACGCCGGCTATGACGATGCGCGGCGCGTCCTGAACGCCGAGATCGACAAGCACCCTGCCCTCATCGCGCAATGCGCGGGCGCGGCCGACGTGGCGAACGCGATCGATTTCGCGCGCTCCGAGAACCTGCTGCTGGCAGTGAAGTGCGGCGGCCACAGCCTCTCCGGCAAGTCCACCTGCGACCGGGGACTGATGATCGATCTCTCGGCCTTGCGGCACGTGCGTGTCGACCCGCACGCGCGAGTAGCGTACGTCACGGGCGGCAGCCTCCTCGGTCACATGGACCAGGAGACGATGCACTACGGGCTCGTAACCACGGCCGGCACTGTCTCGCACACCGGTGTGGGCGGCTTGACGCTCGGTGGCGGCTTCGGCCGGGTGGCACGGAAATTCGGTCTCGCGATCGACAACCTGCGCGCCGTCGAGATCGTCGGTGCCGACGGCAAGCTGCGGCGGGCGAGCGCGGAGGAGAATCCGGATCTCTTCTGGGGCGTGCGCGGCGGCGGCGGCAACTTCGGTGTTGCCACGATGTTCGAGTTCAACCTGCACCCGATGGATCGCCAGGTCGTCGGCGGCGCTATCGCTTTCCCCCTGAACGAAGCGCGCGAGGTCCTGAAGTTTTTCGCCGACTACGTGGCGGAGGCACCTGACGACCTCTACATCGACGGCGGACTGTCGAGCCGACCCGGAGAAGGCGAGGCTGCCTGGATGAGCGTCTGCTACACGGGACCCAGGAACCAGGCGGACAAGTGGATCGAGCCGATCCGCAAAGCGGGCACTCCCGTGTTCGACGGCCTCGGCGTCATGGATTACGTCGCCCTGCAGAGATCCACCGACATCTCGGATCCACGGGCACGTGGTGCTTATGTGAAGTCCGGTTTCATCACTGGCATCACGCAGGACATGATCGACGATGTTTTGGCGGGCTTCGAACCGCATCCCGAACGGGCGCTCGGCGTTGCCATTGCGCACATTGGCGGCGCGGTGACGCGCGTTCCGGCGGACGCAACCGCATTCCCGCACCGCTACGCGCAACACGACCTGCTGGCGCTGATCGACTGGCCGGTCGAGATCGATCCCGAGGACCACATTGCGTGGCTGAAAAGCTACTGGGAAACGCTGCAACCGCACACGCGCGGTTTCTACACGAATGACGCGTTCGTGCAATCGCAGCAGCAGGTCGACGAGAACTACCAGGGCAATTACGCTCGTTTGGTCGAGCTCAAGAACAAGTACGACCCGACCAACCTCTTCCGCCTGAACACCAACGTGCGGCCGTCTGCCTGAACCGGTAAAATCGGCCCACCTGGACACCGGTGGGGACCCTATGCCTGGCTCAATACGTGCGAGCTCCTGGATCGTGCGCCTGCTCGGCGCCTGCGCGCTGGCGGCGCTTGCTGCTTGCGGAGGCGGTGGTGGTAGCAGCGGCGGGGGTGGTGGCGGCAGCGGCGGCGGTAATGGTGGCGGCGGCGGCGGCCCGAGCGGCGACTGGGTTCCGGGCGAATTCCTCCCGTCCGATTCCTTCGCGGCCTGGTGCGAAAATCCGCGCGCCGGTACCAGCGACATGCAGGGTAGCGTGCTGGACGAGAACAATTTCCTGCGCTCGTACAGCGACGAGACCTACCTGTGGTACGACGAGATCGTCGACCAGGATCCAGCGACCTTCAACTCGCCGCTGGCATATTTCGACGAGCTGGTGACGACGGCACTTACCCCCTCCGGCACGGCGAAGGACCAGTTCCATTTCACGTACCCCACGGAGGAATGGGAGCAGTTGTCGCAATCGGGTGTCTCGGCCGGTTACGGCGTGCTCTGGACCCTGATTGCAACGCGGCCGCCGCGCGAGGTCGTCGTTGCCTTCGTCGAGCCGGGCTCTCCGGCGGACGCTGTCGGAGTCGAGCTGGCTCGTGGCGCGGAGGTGCTGTTCATCGACGGTGTCTCCGTCGTGAACGACGACACGCAAAGCGGCGTCGACACGTTGAACGCGGGCCTGTTCCCGGCGGACGTCGGGGAAGTGCACACGTTTACGGTGCGGGACCTGAACGGCACCACGCGGGACATCACGATGACCTCGGCAGAAGTCACTTCTGTGCCCGTGCATAATGTGAAGACGGTGGCGAGCAACATGGGGCTGGTCGGCTATCTCGCCTTCAACGATCACATCGCGACCGCTGAAACCCACCTCATCAACGCCGTGGAGCAACTCGACGCCGCCGGTATCCAGGAACTCGTGATCGACCTTCGCTACAACGGCGGCGGCTATCTCGCGATCGCCAGCCAGTTCGCCTACATGATCGCGGGCGACGTGCCGACGGGGAGCGGCAGCCTGACCTTCGAGGAGATCCGCTTCAACGACAAGCACCCGACCACGGATCCCGTAACCGGCGAGCCGCTCGAGCCGATGCCCTTCATCAACGAGACTATCGGCTTCTCCGAGCCGGCAGGGACGCCACTCCCGACGCTCGACCTGCAGCGAGTTTACGTGCTGACGGGGCCGGGTACCTGCTCCGCCAGCGAATCGATCATGAACAGCCTGCGCGGCGTGGACGTCGAGGTAATCCAGGTCGGCTCCACGACCTGCGGCAAGCCCTACGGCTTCTATCCGACGGACAATTGCGGCACGACCTATTTCACCATCCAGTTCCAGGGCGTCAATGCGAAAGGCTTCGGCGATTACACGGACGGTTTCTCGCCGGAGAACGGTGGCGCCGGCACGCCGGTGGCCGGGTGCTCGGTCGCGGACGATTACACGCACGAACTGGGCGACCCGCTGGAGGCACGCTTCGCAACCGCGCTGAACCTGATCGAAGGACAGGCTTGCCCGACGCCGAGCGGAATCGCGGCTCCGGGGCTATCGAAGCCCGGCGCGCCGCTCTCGGCCACGGACGGCATCACGCCGAAATCGCCGTGGCTCCAGAACCGGATCCTCGGGCGGCCCCTATGACGCTCCGGTTGCTCGCCGGCATCTGCTGCGCTGGCATCGTGCTCACCGCGTGCAAGGCGAGCCCCACCCCGAACGAGGGTTCGCTGCAAGGCGACCGGCCGGCCGTCATCGTCAACCCAACTCCCGAGAGCCGCGCCGAGCTGCAGCGCGTCGTGAGCGACATGCTGTTCGGCGCGGAAGTCAGGCTGGCGGATGACGCGCTCACCGGTTCCAGCACTCTCACGATCGAGCGCAGGCACATCCGGAGCCTGGAGGACCCGCCGCTCTCCGGCCGCGACCTCGGGCAGCCCGAACGCTTCCGGCTCCTGACCACCGGCACGGAATGCGTGCTGGTGCACGAGCCCGACAAGGCGCGCTACGAGCTCGTGGAGACGGATTGCGTCCCGGAAGAATAGCGATGCTCCTGAGAAGCAGCATCGTCGCCAACTATACCAAGGTGAAGCCGATTACAAACCTTGTCGAGGTGCGTGGTGAATGATACCCGCGCGATGCCGCCGACCAGCAATCCTATTGGGTGACAGCATGGGACCAGCGTCGTCAACAGGTCGTTTGCGAGCGGCCCTCGAACAAGCCGGGACCTCTCTACTGATTGGCTGTATTGCCCTTGCAGCAAATTCGGCTACAGCTCAACCGCGCGATGCTGCGAACGCATTCCAGACGGCTATGCGAACTGCGACAACCTGCTTTACCGGGACATGGGCAAGTCCTGAAGCTTTTGTCGCCGCGAAAGGCGGGGATGCGGGCGAACGGGCGAGAGCAAAACAGTATTACGTCGATTTGCGGGAAACCTACGAATGCCGATGGTTCGACTACCCTGTGGACGGCTACAAAGTACGTGGGTTCTATGCAAAGCCGAAGAATGCGGGTAGCGGCACGCTTCCTGTGATTATCTACAATCGGGGTGGGAATGCCGATATGGGCGTCATTCCTGTTGCCTGGATCATCGGCAAGCTTCTTCCGGTAGTGAAGGAGGGGTTTGTCGTTGCGGGTTCAATGTATCGAGGTGCCAGCCTGGATGGAGCGCCTCACCCGGACAGGCTTGCCGACGAGTTCGGCGGGCAGGATGTGAATGACGTGCTGGCATTGCTGCCGATCATTGATGATATGCCGTTTGCCGACGGCGACCGACTCGGAGTTTGGGGAAACAGCCGTGGTGGGATGATGGCGTACCTTGCGGCGAGGCGTACCGATCGGTTCATCGCACTAATTGCAGAATCGGCCCCGACTGATATCGAAATGGAGCTCGAGTTCAGGCCTGAAATGGAGAGAGTGCTGTCGGAATGGATTCCGGGCTTTGAACGGAACCGGGAAGCCGTCCTGCGGGAACGATCGGCGATTTCGTGGGCGGATGAAATTTCGCCGTCTACTGCTATTCTGATTCTCCACGGCACGGCAGACCAAAAGGTATCGGCGCAAAGCGCTTTGAAGATGGGCTCGTAGCTGCAGGAACTGGGGAGACCATACAGGCTGGTCATGTTCCCGAACGGCGGGCATGGATTGCACCGCACGCACCAGGACGATGTCACCCGGGAAGTAGTGGAATGGTTCAAGTTGAAGTTGAACGATGAACCGAGGTTTTGAACACGCGCTTGCGTGTTGGCACTTGGCTAGGCGACAGCTTCCTGCGGTCGAGCGGCACCGACAGCGCCACTCACTGGTCAGGCCGACGGCAGCCCCTCGATGAACTCGATCATGCGCCGCTGCATGGCCTCGTCGGGCAGCGGTCCCGTGCCGCCGCCAAGGTTGTCGAGCATGTGCTCCGGGTTGCTGGTCGCGGGCGTGATGGCGGTAACCGCCGGGTGGGCCGCAATGAACTTCAGGAAGAACTGCGCCCAGCTCTTCGCGCCGAACTCACCTGCCCAATCCGGCAACTCGACATCTGCGGTTCGCGCCCACAGCCGGCTGCGGCCGAACGGCAGGTAGACCAGCACCGCGATTCCGCGTTCCTGCGCCAGCGGCAGGATAGTCTTCGCCGACTCGCGGTTGTCGATCGCGTAGTCCACGCCGATGAAATCCAGCGGCTCCTCGCGCATGACCTTTGCGAGGTATTCGTAATCGCCGGCATTCGTGGAGGTCGTGCCGATGTAGCGCACCCGCCCTTCTTCGCGGAGCTCTTTCAGGATAGCAAGCTGCGTCGGAATGTCCTGCAGGTTATGCACCTGGACGAGGTCAATCGTTGACGTGCCAACGCGCTCGAACGACTTCTCGATCTGCTGCCGCACGGCGTCCGGTTCGGCCGAGTCGCCGCCGCGCGGTACCGCATTGACCTTGGTGGCCCAGAAGAGCTTTTCCTCGATGCCGAGGTCGTTAACGATCTCCCCCGCCACCTCCTCGGAGTCGCCGTAGCTCGGTGCGGTATCGAACACCGTGCCGCCGTTATCCACCAGCGCCTGCAGGACGGCGCGCAACCTGCCGACGTTCTCGTCGTCGGCCATCCGGCGGAAGGTCGCGGAGCTGCCGAGGCCGATGATCGGGAGCTTCTCCCCCGACGACGGTATCGCCCGCTCGATCAGCGCACCCCGCTCGAGGGCGAGCAGCAGGCGCGGGTGCAGGGCCAGCGCGGCACCGGCCGCGGCATAGCGGAACACGTCACGTCGACTGGTCATGCGGCTTCTCCTGCTGAGATTGGCGGGCTGTCCACTATAACCAACCGCTGTTCTTTCCGCAGCCGCCGTGAGCGGCGCCCCGCCCGCGGGTATCCTATGCGTCTTTGTGCCGGGTTGCCGGCCGGAACGAAGCGTATGTACGACTTGTTCGCACTGCCCGGCGCCACGACGATCTTCGCGATCACCGTCGGGCTGAGCCTCCTCGGCATGTACGGGACGCCGCGGGTTATCGATGCCTGCCTGTTCCGCCCGTACTGGCTGCCGCGCACCAACAACTACGCGTCCATCATCACCAGCGGCTTCGTGCATGCCGACCTGCCGCACCTGTTGTTCAACATGATCACGTTCTGGTTCTTCGCCTTCCCGCTGGAGTATCGCCTCGGAACCGCCGCTTTCGTGGTGCTCTACGTGGCCGGGCTGGTCCTCAGCCACTTCTGCACCTGGGTGAAGCAGAGGGGCAACCCGCAATACGCGTCGCTGGGCGCTTCCGGCGCCATCTCGGCCGTGCTGTTCGCCTACATCGTGTACGACCCGGCGACGAAGCTGATCATTTTCCCGATTCCCATCCCGATCCCGGCCGCCTTGTTCGCGGTCGGCTACGTCGCCTGGTCCTGGTGGGCTTCCCGGCAGGAACGCGGCCGCATCAACCACGATGCCCACCTGTGCGGCGCTTTCACCGGCCTCGCCTTTGTCGCCGTCACCGATCCCGCCGCCTTCGCGGCGCTCCGGAACCTGCTGGGGTAGGAGCCGACGCGAGCAGACAGGTTGCTGCGTCAGCGGAATTGCCCGGCACCTCAGCGCGATCCGCCGCTGCCGGGTTCCGCGTCGGCGTAGCCCGTCAGCTCGACGTAGCCGCGCCCGCTTACCGGCTCGTTTCCGCGGCGGCCGGCGACGTCCACCGCGCCTTCCCAGTAGCGCACGCTCGCGTCCAGCTCCTGTTCCGCGAGTATCGGCTCGGCCTGCACCGCGAGCTCGAGCTTCGGCACGGTGAGGCTCCAGCCGGCCGGGTAGCGGCCGCCCCGCGGGCTGTTCCAGTGGCTGCGCACCGCGAGCACCAGGTCGCCATGGCCGAGATGCACCGGGTCGCCTTCCGCCGGCACGTACGTACCGGCGCTCATCGGGTCGACGCCGCCGTCGTGCCGCCGGAGCTGGTAATACATGAGCTCGCTGCCGTCTTCGAGCTGCAATGCGAACCAGTCCCAGCCCGCCTGCTCATCCGACAGCGCACTGCTGCCCCATTCCCGATCGAGCCATGACAGGCCGGTCACGTCGTACACGTCGTTACCGATCGAGAGCGTGCCGTCCGTCGCGAGGCGCGTCAGCGAATAGTAGTAGCTCGCGTTGCCGGGTTCGGACGATTTGCG